>NZ_LMMK01000015.1:0-51710 GCF_001422795.1 Methylobacterium sp. Leaf88
GATCTACAACAACCGCAATCAGGTCGAACGCCTCTGGGCCAAGCCCAAGGAATGGCGTGCCATCGCCACCCGATACAAGAAGACCGCCATCAGTTTCATGAACGTCCTCTGCCTCGCCGCCGTCATCAATTGGCTCAAGCGATGACACATCCTAGAGGCTGAACAATGAGCTCCTGGGCGGGGTCATCCTGCTCTCGGTCATCGCCGTCGTGTGCCACGTCTGCACGCCCGGCACGGTCGAGGAGGACGGCAACCCAGTGGTGCCCCGCCGGAACCAATACGCGCTCGCGATCGGCTTCGGCATTGCGGTGTTTACCGTTGGCGCGCTAATCGCGTCGAAGCCTGACATCGGCCCCAATCTCGAACGCTCGCGGCCCTGGATCGGCGATTGGTGGCAGACTGGCATCCGTCTCGTGACTGGAGCCTCGCCGACGTAGCCTGGAACAACCTCTGCGCCGGCCCGTTCACACCAGACCAAAGCGAGACTTGACCTTCACCCACCCGGCTCCGGCCGCAGCGGGCTTGTCAATTTTTGACCTCTGAAGTCTAGCGCTTCTTCAGCACAATCATATCTTGATAATCTGGGTACTGCTCTTGATACTCAACAATCTCAAACATTCGAGACCACATTCGCCGGATGTAATCAGTGCTGTAGACGACGTTCGAGGCATATGAGCGATCGTTGTGCCAGCGAAGGGTGATCTTACCCTGTTCCTTCAACTCGTCAGCAAACTGCGGCGACCAGCGCGGGTGCGTCGTGAGAGGTACGTACATCGGCCACGACTCGTCCATGCGGGCGATCTGATTTTCGGTGACGATGCTCAAAAGTGCGATCCCGCCAGGCTTGAGCACGCGACGGATCTCGGCAAGCCACTGGAGCTCAAAAGTCTCGATGTGGCTGAAGACGGACCACGCCGAAAAGACATCAACCGAGGCGTCGGCCAGAGGCAATGTTGGGACAGAGCTCGTCTGCACAGGGATGATGCTGGATGGCAGATACCGCTCCATCCAGACGATATGCCGCCAGTTGATGTCAAAGGCCCAGATCTCCTTGAAAGCCTTCTGTCGAGCGAGGTGCCGGACGACCCGACCGCTCGCGGCGCCGATCTCTGCGTACACCTCTCGACGAGTATGATGTTCCGAAGCTTTCTCCTGGATCTTGGACGCTAACTGCGCACCCGAGATCCAGTACTCGTAATGCCTGTCACCATTGTAGCCCTCTCGGTCCTGCGGGAGCGGCAACGGATCAGGGTCATTAGCTTCAAGTTCTGCAATTCTCTCGGCAGATGCAAAATCCGTGTTGACGGTCCAGTTTCGCCGTTCATCAATCTCGCTGACGCAAGGAATCACATCGAACTTTGGTTCGTCTTGGCTGTTGAGAGCGATAAAGTCTTCCCAAATTCTGCTTCCGTCAGACATGCAATAAGCTCCTGAAAGGCACGAATAGCGAAATTTTCACATACCTGTGATCGATGACCTTCGCTAGCTGTGCGAGCGCACAATTGCAAGCTGTGCGCACACCAAGGGAGGAATATCGTTGCTCTCACCACTCCCCTTACACCAGGGTTCGCACGCCCCCAAACCCCGCCGGCATCTGCCGAGCGGAGCTTTTGCGTTTGAGCGAGCGGATCTCCGCTCGCCGACTCGCCGTCGTCGGCCGTCTTTGGTCTGAATCCAGATCTCGGCCACACAGCTGATCGCATCCGGTCCTGGATCATAGTCTCAGCACCAGAGCGGGTTCGCCTTCGGGCCGCGAGTGAGGTCGACCGCCTCGCGTAGGATCAGGCACAGCCGGATTTCGCCCTGGTGCCGCTGAAGCAGGAGCTCGTGCACGCACTTGCTCGATGCAATCCACTCCGAACTGGTCGTCGTCGCGGGAAAGATGCGCGGGTGGTAGTCGTCGGTCGTGATCTCGCGTCAGGGCAGGGCGTCTCGTCACTCACGGCTTCTCCGGCTGGGCGCGGCGCCTCGCTCATTCCTCCCTCTGCTGCTCGGTAGGGCTGCCAAAGGGCCTCTGCGGCTTCATGCCGACCATCACCGCATGCCTCATCACGCCGTGTGCCGTGCTGAGGTGGGCATCGATCTTGTAGAGGCCTGCCTTGTTTCCCGGAATGGTTTCCACCTTCCGGCCCCGGCCCCTGAGGAGCGCGACCGCATGCTGGATCTCGTCGAGTGTGGGTGCTTGCAGGCTCATGACTTGTCCGGCAGTGCGAGTAGGATCGCGGTGCGTACGGCGGCGCGGCGCGGCGCAGGTGTTCGGTCGCTTCCCGATTCGCGACCGTCGCCTTGGCCCACGGTTGCGCCTTCACGGCCTCTGCCACGCCCTAGACCTAGGTGTTCAGTCGCGAGGCGAGATGGGTCGGATCGTATCTGAACCGGCTTGGATCGTCTGCCCAGGCTCTACAGGTCGCCTCGTATGGCGTAAGGCCGCGTAGGGTCTTGAGCCGGCGAGCGAAGTTGTAGGCATCCAGGAAGGCGGCGAGGTGGTCTCGCAGTTGGTCGTGGCTATCGTAATGGTAGCGCTTGACCGTCGCCTCCGTGAGAGTCCGGTTCATGCGCCCGACCTAGCCATTGGTCCACGGGTGGTTTGGCTTGGTGAGCCGATGCTCAATGTCGTGCGCCCGGCAGATCTGATCGAAGCGGTTGACGCGGTACAGGGCAGTCGGGCCTCGACGGTTCTTGGGCAGCTCGGCGAACTGGATGCCGTTGTCGGTCAAGATGATGTGCAGGCGGTAAGGACAAGCCTCAATGAGCGCCTCCAGGAAGGCGAAGGCCACGGGCCGATCAGCGCGTTCGTGCAGCTGGGCAAAGGCGTATTTGGATGTCCTGTCTATGGCCACCCAAAGGTACAGCTTGCCTTCGCCGGTGCGAACTTCCGCGATGTCGATATGGAAGAAGCCGATCGGGTAGGCCTTGAAGGCTTGCTTACCGGGTTTGTCGCCGCCGACCTCGGGTAACCGGCTGATCCCGTGGCGCTGCAGACAGCGATGCAGCGACGAGCGGGTCAGGTGCGGGATGGTGGCCTGGAGCGCGTACAGGCAGTCGTCGAGCGGCAAGAGGGTGTGCCGGCGGAAGGCAACGATCATCGCCTCCTCTTCGGTCGTGAGCACCGTCGAGCGCGGCGTCTTCGGTCCCATCACCGCGTCATGCACGAAGGCGCGCTTACGCCACTTCGCGACCGTCTTGGGGTTCAGTCCATGCTGTGCGGCAAGCTCTTTGAGCGAAGCTTTCGATCGCTGTAGCGCTGCTCTGACCGCGTGCGTGGTCGTGGCGCAGCCGTGAAGAACCTGTCCCATAACGCCTCCCGGTATGAAGCGACCTCAGCTAAACTGATGCCACCACACCGCGGGACTGCACAGTGCGCGGGCCATACGCGGTTGGGCAGTCGCGCCAGCGGCAGCCTGAGGTGAGTACGTGCAGGATGCCGAAGATGACCTGCCGATCGTCGTTCCGCTCTGGCCCAGGCTGGTTCTTGGGCATGAACGGTTCCATGACCGCCCATTGCTCGTCCGAAAGCCAGAACAGGTCCGCCATCGCCACCTCCGTGCTGGAAAACGGCGGCTCTGAATCACAAAACCATCCCTCTCGCAATGCCTTGGTTCGGTTCAGACCCTAAAGTGCTGCCGATACGGATTTGCATACAATTATGCATTGACATCCGTAAGATTATCGCTGCGCTCGGATAAATAAATTAAAGAATCGGCGAAATTGAGGAGGTTTGTTGATTTCTAAGCGAAGAGGACATCTCCAGCTGGGTTTTGCACCACGAAGGCTTTGCCCTCGTCTACCCAATTTACGCCGGCAGAGCCGTGACGAATACCGTCCGCCTCATTCATTGTGGCGAAGTGGTGCTGACCACTTTGGGTGTTGTAAAAGCGCTTAAGGGCAAAGGTACCGTCAGCGCCCTCATTTCCATAAATTTCAAACCCGGCACCTTCATAGTAATATTTTGTCCCGAGGATCTGTTCGATTGCATCCCGCTCGCTTGCGCTGGTCGTGTAGAAATGGTCTCTTGTATGCGTATCGTAGAAGCGGAATGTATCGATTGTATTTGCAGCTTTGTCAGGCGTTGACCAAGGCGTGCCCTCAAACTTATAGACTTGACTAGTATTCTCGATCGACCCTCGCTCATTAAAATCGGTCGTACAAAAATGGTCACCTGTTCCCGTTTGATAAAAACGAAAAACGTTGTGCAGTCTTGGGCTTTCATTAGACACGGTCGGATAGTCTCTAACCTTGGATGTAACGGTTAGGCCCATATACTTAAGTATTGCGAGATCCAGATCGCTTATCGCATAATTTTGACCCGCTTTAAACAATAGGCTGGCCATGAGATCGTTGGCTGCGCGATCCGAGGCGATGTTGCTGATATGCGCGTACTGCTCCCCATTCCTGACCGTGGTCTCTGGGACACCACTCCCATAGACTGCCTCCGCTACGGAACCGGTTAGATAGGCAGTACCATCTCCGGTGACCATTGTGAATTTGTCCCAAGTCGTCTCATTGGTGCTAAGAGCACCAGTCGTTTGATCTCGGAAGCCTCCAAACCCTAACCCATGCGCAATCTCGTGCTCAAACAAGCTGAGACCACTGATCTGATTTGCTGACGGGCTGGCGTTAGGATCGAGCTGCAAATTCTGAAAACTAGGATCGATTTTAACAACGATATCCAGCTGTGTTCCATTCAAGTCCTTGCCGGTAGCAAGTTCGCATGCGGCGCCACTTTGAAAAACCGTATGCTCGTTGTCAGTTCCAATAGGTGTGCTAGCAATCCATCCACCGTTTACATAGTAGAAATTTGATTAAGTCTGGGTCTTTCTAATATTAAATTGAATATCTAGCGCCCCTAGTCCACTAAGATAACTTTACCACTTCGCGGCAGCGGCATTTGCGAGCGCAAGAACGGCACTGCGGAGAGAAGATCCAGTTGGATCGTTGAGGGATGCTGTGTATTGAAAGGACATAAGGCAGTCCGTCGAATCATGGCTTCCATTCGCACTATCTATTCGAATATCAATCAAAAACGTTCCCCATAAGTCACATTCGAGAATTGATTTGCAAATTCAATGTACCCGGATTTTGCTTAATGTTCGCGGTACGCCCTTGAGTTCCTGGCGACTTCTCCAGTCGGCGCAATAGTATCGCGGCACGAACTGCTCTCCGCTTCCATCGGGCGTCAGAATCCTCGCCGGCATTGGCGTCGGCCACTGAGGGCTCTCCATGTGGGCTCACAGCTCCCATGAGATCGATACGATAGCCATCCTCGAACGCGGAGGCAGTGATGTTCGGATCCGCTAAGTGGGCGTCAACGGCCGCGCTGACATTCTCATCTGTTAGAGCGCCGGCTAGGAAAACCGTGTTGTCGATTCGGTCATGCTCCGTTATTTCCGTCGATACGCATAGATTCGGGCAGCGTCACCGCCCGAACAGCCACAGCGGCACCGCGCCGCTGGGCCAACCCGGCTTGTCCCGATAGAACGTCATGTTCCCGAACCGCATTTGCTTGTCGGTGATCGCGGAAACCCGCTCGGCGCTGAGAACCATGGCGCCGCAGAAATCAGGTCGGATCGTACCGACCTCAGGGTGTACGCCGAAGACCTCGAGGGTCGTCCAGCCGAGGGCTGCCGCCTTGTCGGCCCAGCGATCCAAGAACTCGACGCACGCCTCGTGCGCGCCGCCCCATGACTGCAGCAGGAAGCCCGGGCAGGGGACGACGCTGGTTCGGAGGTCAAGGAAGCCCCCCGCGCCAGAGCTTCGGGTCAGCGGGGACCATCTTCGGCTTGGGTGACGTTGGCATGGGATCCGGCGGTTGATGCGGGCCGGACGAGATAGGGGAGGCGGGGCAGCGGACCTATGGCCGAAGGGTCACAGGCGGCGCTTCGTATGCCCCCGTCGACTGTGCCGACTCATGTGCGTCCCAAAAACACGGTCTGTTCTGATGTGGCCGAGAAGTCCGACTAGCCATCCAGCTGAAACACAAGGAAAGTTTGGCTGGGGCGCCAGGATTCGAACCTGGGAATGGCGGTACCAAAAACCGCTGCCTTACCACTTGGCGACGCCCCATCGCGCTCGGCGGAGAGGTGTCTAGACGCAGTATCGGGTGCTGGCAACAGGGGGAGGGGACGCTTATGGCTCTCGCGGGTTCAGCGGGAGGCGTTGGGACATGAGCGGGCGGATCGCGGTGGTAACGGGGGCAGGGTCGGGGATCGGACGGAGCGTGGCCCTGGCGCTGGCCGTGGCCGGCTATGATCTTGCCCTGGCCGGGCGGCGCTTGGCCCCTCTGGAGGCCGTGGCCGGAACGGCGCGGGCGGCCGGCGTGGCCGCGGAGGCGGTAGAAACGGACGTGGCGGACGCGGATTCGGTGGCGCGGCTGTTCGCCCGGGTGGGCGAGCGGTTCGGGCGGCTCGACCTCCTCTTCAACAATGCCGGGCTCTTCACCCCCGCAGCGGCGATCGACACGGTCGCCCTCGACGACTGGCGACGCTCGGTCGACGTGAACCTCACCGGTGCGTTCCTGTGCACGCAAGGTGCCTTCCGGATGATGAAGGCGCAGGATCCTCGGGGCGGGCGCATCATCAACAACGGCTCCATCGCCGCGCAGGCGCCGCGGCCGCATTCGGCGCCCTACGCGGCCACCAAGCACGCGATCACCGGCCTGACCAAGGCGACGGCCCTGGACGGGCGCCCCTTCGACATCGCCTGCGGGCAGATCGACGTCGGCAATGCCGAGACGGAGATGACGGCGGGCATCGTCAAGGGCGCCCGGCAGGCGGATGGCAGCATTCGCCCCGAGCCCGTGATGGATGTGCGGCATGTCGCCGACGCCGTGGTCTACATGGCGGGCCTGCCGCTCTCGGCCAACGTCCCGTTCCTCACCGTGATGGCCACCGCCATGCCCTATCTCGGACGCGGCTGAGTTTTGCGCATCGCGTCCGAAACGCCTACAGAACACCCCTTCGTCGCTTATCCGTCGCGAATGCAGTGCCGCCCACGGCGGACCCGGAAATTTTTGCTCGCCATGCTGATGCCGTCTGAGATCAAGCCGCCGGAGGCGAAGGCCGACCCCGTCGCCCGCCGCCGCACCTTCGCGATCATCTCGCACCCGGATGCCGGCAAGACCACGCTCACCGAGAAGCTGCTGCTGTTCGGCGGCGCGATCCAGCTCGCCGGCGAGGTCAAGGCCAAGCGCAACCGGGTCTCGACCCGCTCGGACTGGATGGGCATCGAGAAGGAGCGCGGCATCTCCGTCGTCACCTCGGTGATGACCTTCGAATACGGCGACTGCGTCTTCAACCTCCTCGACACCCCCGGCCACGAGGACTTCTCCGAGGACACCTACCGCACCCTGACGGCGGTCGATTCGGCCGTGATGGTGATCGATGCCGCCAAGGGCATCGAGGCGCGTACCCGCAAGCTGTTCGAAGTCTGCCGCCTGCGCGACATCCCCATCGTCACCTTCATCAACAAGCTCGACCGCGAGGCGCGCGACCCCTTCGAGCTCCTCGACGAGATCGAGAAGGTGCTCGCCCTCGACGTGGCGCCGGTGACCTGGCCGATCGGTCGCGGGCGAAGCTTCGCCGGCACCTACGACCTCGGCAACGGCCGGGTGCGCCGCCTCGACGCGGCGGACGATGCCGGGACTGTGGCGGTGACGGGCGTCGACGATCCGCTCTTCGACCAGCTGCTGACCGAGGACGGTGAGGCCGCGACCTGGCGGGAGGAGGCGGAGCTCGCCGAAACCGGACTGAAGCGCTTCGACCTCGCGGCGTTCCGCGAGGGCCACCTGACGCCGGTGTTCTTCGGCTCGGCCCTGCGCAATTTCGGCGTGCGCGACCTGATCGACGGGCTTGCCCGCTTCGCACCGCCACCGCGCGGCCAGGATGCCGACAAGCGCCTCGTAGAGCCGACCGAGCCGAAGATGACCGGCTTCGTCTTCAAGATCCAGGCGAACATGGATCCGAACCACCGCGACCGCATCGCCTTCATGCGGGTCTGCTCGGGGCGCCTGAATCGGGGCATGAAGGCCAAGCTGGTCCGCACCGGCAAACCGATGTCGCTCTCCGCGCCGCAGTTCTTCTTCGCTCAGGACCGGGCGATCGCGGACGAAGCCTTTGCGGGTGACGTGGTTGGCATTCCGAACCACGGCACCCTGCGCATCGGCGACACCCTGACCGAGGGCGAGGAGATCGTGTTCCGCGGCGTGCCGAGCTTCGCGCCCGAGATCCTGCGGCGGATCAAGCTCACCGACGCCATGAAGGCGAAGAAGCTGAAGGAGGCCCTGCAGCAGATGGGCGAGGAAGGCGTCGTGCAGGTCTTCCGCCCGCATGACGGCTCCCAGGCTATCGTCGGCGTCGTGGGCGCCCTGCAGCTCGACGTGCTGAAGGAGCGTCTCCAGGCGGAGTACGGCCTGCCGATCGACTACGAGCCGACCCGGTTCTCGATCTGCCGCTGGATCACCGCCGAGAAGGAGCCCGAACTCGACAAGTTCATCGGCAGCCACGGCTCCGCCATGGCGAGCGACCTCGATGGGGCCCCGGTCTTCATGGCCACGACGGCCTTCTCCCTGCGCTACGAGGAGGAGCGCGCCCCGGAGGTCCGCTTCAGCGACATCAAGGACTATCAGAAGCGCGCGGCCTGACACAGGCCGCCCAGCGCCAAGCTTTCGCGCCGCGGCAGACAGTATCCGAAAATCTTCGCTCGCATATCCGCGCGGCTGAAGACAAGACCGCCGAAAGGGATTAGCGTCGAGGGTAGTCGCTCTCGGCGCAAGCACGCACGGGCATGCGCGGCGGGATTGGGTCCGGAAGGGCTTTTGTCTTGCCGAGACGGGCTCGGGCGCCGACGTCGTGGGCATCCTCCCTGCGTGAGGGCTTGAGCCATGACGACCCTTCCGGTTCACGATTTCGGCCACAGCATGGCCCGTCCGGTGGTGAACGCCATCGACGGGCACGACCTCTCGATGGCGCTGCGCCGCGGCGTCGACGATTTCCTGGCGATGCCGACCCACGCCCTCTTCATCGGGCTGATCTATCCCCTCGTCGGCATCGTGCTGGCCACCGCCGCCTTCGGCACCGAGGTCCTGCCCCTGGTCTTTCCCCTGGCGGCGGGTTTCGCCCTGATCGGCCCCTTCGCGGCGATCGGCCTCTACGAACTGAGCCGCCGCCGCGAGAAGGGCCTGTCCACCGACTGGGCCTACGCCTTCGCCAACCTGACACGTCCGGCTGCGGGCGCCCTCGCCGGGCTCGGACTGCTGCTGGCGGTGGTCTTCGCCTGCTGGCTGGTGGTGGCGCAGGGGATCTACTGGGCGCTCTACGGAACGAGCGTGCCGGATTCGATCTTTGCCTTCGCTCAGGACGTGCTTACCACCCCGCGGGGCTGGGCCCTGATCGTCATCGGCAATCTCGTGGGTTTCGCCTTCTCCCTCGTGGTCCTCGCGCTCAGCGTGGTCTCGGTGCCGATGCTCGTGGACCGGGACGTGGACATGCTGACGGCGCTCGAAACCTCGCTCGCCGCCTTCCGGCGCAATCCGCGGACCCTGACGGCCTGGGGCTTCATCGTGGCCGGCCTGCTCATCCTCGGGTCGCTGCCACTCTTCGTCGGCCTCGCGGTGGTGATGCCGATTCTCGGTCATGCGACCTGGCACCTCTACAGGCGGGTCATCCCCGCCTGAGACCGACGGTCGGCCTCAGAACTTTCCCAACATCGGGAAGTCGATGCTCAGGGCCGATTCGGTGGCCAGCGGCGCCTCGCGCCGGCGCGGCTTGCGATTGATGACCTGCTTCAGCTTGGCCTTCAGCACCGACATGTCGAAGGGCTTGAGGATGAAGGCATCGGCGCCCGCCTGGTGGGCGAGGTTGATGTCCTCGAAGTCGAACGAGGCTTCCGTCAGCAGGAACGGCGTGTTCATCAGGGCGTCGTCCGCCCGGATCTCCCGCAGGAACGAGAGGCCGTCCATCGGCTCCATGTCGAGATCGGAGATCACGAGCGCGTAGCGGCGCTCCCGCATGCGCTCGAGGGCCGTGACCGCATCGGTCACGCCCTCGACATCGGGAAAGCCAAGCCGATTCATCAGAAGGATGACCAGCTTGAGCAACTTCTCCTGGTCATCGACGATGAGGATCGCGGGCGTATCGCTCATGGAATTTCACGGGTTTGAGGACGGGGCGACGACGGCGCGCCACGCAACCGCAGCATCAGACGAAGAGGTGGTCGATACCCTGCTTCGTCATCGACTCCGCCTGAAGGGTCGCCGCGAGGGCATGGATCGCGATGCCCTTCGGCGTTCCGCGCTGGAACATCGGGAGCAGGTTGGCCTTCTGGAAGATCGCGTCGTTGACCGGACTCCGGATCCCCGTGGTGAAGGAGTTCACGAACTCACGTTTCAGGATCTCGCGCCATTCCACGATCTGCACGTCACGATGCCGCGAATCGTTGCTGATCCGGGCAAAGGTCTCGCTCACCGAAGCCCGCTCGCCCTCGATGACCTGCGCAGCGAAGTTCTGCTCGATGAGCAGGAAGCTGGTGATCACCGAGAACTCGTTCTTCTTCTGCGCCTGCCGCGTGATCTCGCCGATCTGCCGGGTGCGCGTCGCCGCGTCCGCCGCGAGGTTGAGTCGCGAGAAGTAGATCAGATGGACGAGGGTCGACCGTTTGGCTCTCATGATTTCGATCCACCACCTTGTTCCGGCGACCTTAGACGCGACGACGATAACGGCACGTAAACGACCTCGCCTGCGACCGTTGACCCGGCAAAAGCTGCCGATGGGACGAAGCACAGTACGATTCCTGCCGGGTACCGGTCACGAATATCGACGGATAATCAACGACTTGACCATGGCATGCCGATTGCTCGATGAGGCTGAAGCCGTGCGGGAACGCGCCGGCACTGCCACCGTGACGCAAGGTTTTCGGCCATGGATGTCTTCACCGCGATGCAGACGGCCGTTTCCGGCCTCAAGGCGCAGGCGTTCTCGCTCGACAACATCTCGGGCAACATCGCGAATTCCCAGACGACCGGATTCAAGCGGGTCGATACGAGCTTCGTCGACCTAGTCGCCGAGCAGCAGACGCCGAGCCGGCAGGTCGCCGGATCGGTCGCGGCGAATTCTCGCCAGACCACGACGGTGCAGGGCAACCTGAACGCCACCGACATCGGCACGAACATGGCGTTGAACGGGGAGGGCTTCTTCGCCGTGGCCACCAAGTCCGGCGACGCCAACGGCCAGTCAAACTTCGCGACCGGCGATTCCTATACGCGACGCGGCGACTTCGCTCTGGACAAGGACGGGTACCTCGTCAACGGCGGGGGCGCCTATCTCAAGGGCAGCAGCCTAGACCCGCTGACCGGACAAGCGACCGGAGAAGGACCGATTAAGGTCTCGAATTCGATCATACCGGCGCACGCCACCACAACGATCACCTACTCGGCCAACCTGCCCAAGACGCCAGCGACATCCGCCGCGGACGCCAACAAGCCGAACTCGGAACTCATCGGCGATTCCGCGTGGAGAGCGAGTTCGACGGGCGCGCAGGTCAAAATCTCCGATCCGGCAGACATACAGAAATTCGTTGCAACCAGCATCGCTGGGCCGGCACTCACCGCCTACACGCCGAGCGGTGGACCAGTCGGCATCCAGATGCGGTGGGCGAAAGTTCAGAACGGCGCAGCGGCCAACGGGGCGACCCCGGCGACTAACGATGTCTGGAATCTGTACTATGCCGACAAGAGCACCGTGTCGGATTCCGGAACGTCCTGGGTCAATGCCGGTACGGATTTCCAGTTCAACAGCAGCGGTCAGCTGATTTCGCCAGCCTCCAACGCGGTGACCATTCCTGCTCTCACGGTCGGCGACGTTAATCTGGGCAACATTCAGCTCAATTACGGCAGCGGCGGCCTGACGGCCTACACCTCGGCCGGCGGCACCGTGACGACAAATACCCAGACTCAGGACGGCTACACCTCGGGGACACTCACCGGCCTCAGCATCACCACCGACGGCAAGGTCTCCGGTACCTACAGCAACGGCAACACCATCGCGCTGGCGAACATCAAGGTGGTGCAGTTCACCAACTCGGACGGCCTGAAAGCGAATTCGAACGGCACCTATCAGCAGACCCTCGAGTCCGGCACGGCCCTCGTCGGACTGAACGGAACCACCGTCGTCGGCAGCAACGTGGAGCAGTCGAATACCGACATTGCGGGCGAATTTTCTAAGATGATCGTAACCCAACAGGCATATTCCGCCAATACGAAGGTTATCTCGACCGCCCAGGACATGATGTCCGCGTTGATCAACATCATCCGCTGAGGACGCCTGACACCGGACGCGATCCGACACCGAGGGGAGGGGCTTTGTGAGCTTCAACGCCATCAACACCGCCTCCGCCGGGCTGAAGGCGACCCAGGCCGCGATCGGGGTCGTCTCGCAGAACATCGCCAATGTCGGCACGGTCGGGTACACGAAGCGCACCCTCGACACCGTCTCGACGGGCGTTGGCAATTCCGGCGTCTCGGTCGGCACGATCGGCCGGGCCCTCGATGCGGCCTCCATCCGGCAACTGCGCATGGAGACCTCGGGTGCCGCCTATACCGGCTCCCTCTCCGCGGTTCGGACGCAGCTCGATCAGCTCTACGGGACCCCCGGCGCGTTCACGGCCCTGGACGGCGTGATGAACGACTTCGCCCAGTCGCTGCAAGCCCTCGCCAGCGATCCGACCTCCGCACCGGCCCGTGCCACGGTCGTCACAAAGGCCGCGAACCTCGCCTCCACCATCGGCACGATCGCGCAGGGCGTCCAGGACCTGCGCTCGGCGACCGAGAGCCAGCTCGGCAGCGACACGGCGAAGGCGAGTGCGTACCTCGCCTCCATCGCCAAGCTGAACACGCAGATCACGGGCACCACCGACGAGGGGGCCCGCGCCAGCCTGCTCGACCAGCGCGACCAGGCCGTGACCGGCCTGTCCGCCTTCCTGGACATCCAGACCGTCGACCAGCGGGACGGCACCCTGACGGTCATCACCACGTCGGGCATGACCCTCGTCGATCGTGGCGCCGCGGCGATTCTCAGCTTCGACGGACGCGGCACGCTCTCGCCCGACTCGGAATACACGGACAACGCGGCGACCCGGGGGGTCGGAACGATCACCGCGACGACGCCCGGCGGCTCCAAGATCGACCTGATCGCCACCCAGGCGATTCGCTCCGGCTCGCTCGCCGCCGGGATCGAGCTGCGCGACTCGGTCCTGCCGCAGGCGCAGCGCCAGCTCGACGAACTGGCGGCTGGGCTCTCGCGCTCCCTGTCGGATCGCAGCGCGGTGGGTACCCCGCCCACCGACGGGACGACGGGGGCCTTGGATATCGACCTCGCCGGACTGAAGGCCGGTAATGCCGTGACGGTGAGCGTGCGCGACGCCGCCGGCACACAGCGCAACCTCGTCCTCCTCCCCTACACCTCGGACTCTGAGCCGAAAATCGATCGCGCGGATATCAACGACCCGACGGCATCGATCCTTCCGATCAAGCTGACGGGGACCAATGCCGGGCTGCGCGACGCCATCCAGACGGCCCTCGGGGCGAGCTTCAGCGTCACCAGCCAGCTGAGCGCCGGCACCGGCGGCCTGCGCATCCTCACCGATCCATCGAGTGGGGCGCCGACGCTCCTCGGCGTCAGCGCCAGCGTCACGCAACTGAAAGACCCGAACGATTTCCAGAGCGGCGCCGCACAGATTCCGCTCTTCGTCGACGGAAACAAGAAGGGCACGCTCTACACCGGCTCCTTCGACGGCGGTTCGCAGCTGACGGGTTTCGCGCAGCGGATCAGCGTGAACCAGGCGGTGGTCAGCAACACCGCCAACCTCGTGACCCTCTCGTCCAAGACCCTGGCGTCGGATGCGTCGCGGCCCCAGTACCTGTACCAGGCCCTCACCGGTGCGAGCCGAACCTTCGCGGCGGCCAGCGGAATCGGCGGCGTCGCGGCGCCCTACACCGCGAGCGTCCAGGATTTCGCCCAGCGGATCATCGACGCCCAAGGGGCGGGAGCGGCCTCCGCGCAGGACCTCGACGAAGGGCAGGGCATCGCGCTGGCGACCGCCCAGTCCCGCGTCGCCTCCGTCTCCGGCGTGAGCATCGACGAGGAGATGTCGAAGCTCGTGCAGCTCCAGACCGCTTACAGCGCCAATGCGCGGGTGCTCACCGCCGCCCGCGACCTCCTCGACACCCTCCTGCGGATCTGAGGCCGAGCCCCCATGTGCCGAGCCCGACCGAGACCCCGCCCACTTCCGAGGCACCGATGAGCATCGCTCCGTTCAATGCCAGCACCTATCTGGGCGACCGCAACACGGCCAACCTCGTCGGCCTGAAGAGTCGCCTCGATACGCTGACGAACCAGCTCTCCAGCGGCAAGGTCGGCACGACCTATGGCAGCCTCGGCACGGGGCGGACGACCAGCCTGAGCGCGCACGCGGCCCTCAGCGCCCTCGACGGCTACGACGCGGTGATCACGAACGCGACGACCCGCGTTACCCTCGCCAACGCGAGCGTGACGCAGATCAACACCCTCGGCGACGGGATGCGGCGCTCGCTGACCGCCAGCAACAGCTCGACGATCGCCAACACACCGCAGGTCGCGCGCAACAGCCTGGACGCGGCGGTCGATGCCCTGAACGTCGATCTCGCGGGCCAATACATCTTCGGCGGCCGCGCCACCGACTCGCCCCCGGTCGCCGCCACCGACACGATGCTGAACGGCGACGTCGCCAAGGGCCTCGCCGGCCTGAAGACCCTGATATCGGAGCAGAAGACCGCGGACCTCGGTCTGCCGAACGGATCTGGCCGGGTCAGTAGTTCCGTGACCGGGACGTCGGCCAACACCGTGACGATCAGCGAGGACGGGACCGGGGCCGCCGGAACCGAGACGCGGGCCAATTTCGGTTTTCGGCTCCTCTCGGCGACGAGCTCCAACGCGACGGCGATCTCCGCGAGCGAAACCACCGATGCAACGGCTCCGCCTGTGACGTTCACCCTGGCGAAGCCGCCGGCCGACGGCGATCGCCTTCGGATCGCGATCAATCAGCCGGACGGGACGCAGAGCTTCGTCGATCTCACCGCGAAGGCGTCCTCGTCGGCGGGCGCGACAGACACCATGCCGGTCTTCGCCACGGCGGCCGAGGCGCAGACCTACCTCAACACTCGCTTCGCAACCTCGCCGGTCGCGAGCATCCAGGCCCCCACCGATCTCGGTGTGCAAGCCAATTTCGGAACCGGCACGCCGGCGTCGCTGACGCTCGGCGTCAATGGAACACCCGTCGCGGGCGACACCGTGACGGTCAGCGTTGCCATGCGCGACGGCACGACCCAGACCCTGACCCTGACGGCCAGCCCCAACGCCGATCCGACCTCCACCACCGAGTTCTCCCTGGCAGGCGGTCCACAGGCTGTCGCGAACAGTCTCTCGCAGGCCGTCACCAATGCCCTGAAGGGTGCGGCTTCCACCAGCCTCGCGGCGAGCTCGGCGTCCCGAGCGGCACAGGATTTCTTCGCCGGGTCGCAATCCGCCGGCCTCGCACCGCGGCGCATCAGCCTCGACGACAACGGCTACGCCGAAGCGGCCAGCACCAAGACCGTGATCTGGTACACGGGCGACGACACCTCGTCGGATCCACGCGCCACGGCCACGGCGCAGATCGGGGCGAACCGGGTCCTGAACATCGGCGTGCAGGCGAACGAAGCTCCGATCCGGAAGGTGCTCGCCGGTCTCGCCATGATCGCGGCCGATGCGGGAACGACGGCCGTCAGCGGGACGCCGGAGGCCCAACGCTTCAGCGCGCTCGCCGACCACGCCGGCACCCTGCTCGTCTCGAACAACACCACGGGGGGCGTTCCGGGCATCGCCAGCGATCTCGGCCTCGCCGCCAGTACCCTCTCGGACACCAAGATGGAAAACCGGACCAACCGCAACGCCCTTCAGGGCTCGCTCGACGGCGTCGAGAACATCTCGGCGGAGGATGTGACGGCGCAGCTCCTGCAGTTGCAGACGCAGCTCCAGGCGAGCTACCAGGTCACCTCGATGCTCTCGAAGCTGAACTTAGTGAACTATCTCAGCTGAGATCGGCGAGTTGGTCCGGCGGCCGGGATGGCTTAACCCAGGGGCCGGAGCGAATGCGGGAGCCCGGTCCATGACCCCCAGGATGCCTACCGTGCTGGCCATGGCGATGCTGATCGTGCCCGGCCTCTCGGTGGGAGCCGGCGCGGCGGAGCGTCTCCGACCACAGGTTCAGGGGGAGAAACGTCTGCCCTGCCCGAAACAGGGTGCGGGCTTCGTCCGCGTGCCGGGCTCACCCACCTGCATCCGCCTCAGCGGCCGCGCCGTCGGTGGCATCGACGTCGGCAGCCACGGCGCCGCGCCGGTCACGGCGGGGCAGCTTTCGATCGACACGCGCAGCGAATCCGAGTTCGGGCCGGTGCGTGCCTTCGTCCGCATGGGTCACGGGCGTCCCTGACGCGCCCCGCGGACAGGCGTCCCGCCGCGCGTCCTGTTATTCAGAGGCTGCGCGACAGCACCAGCGGCTGGCTTCGCGCGACCCCGCTGCGGCCATAGGGGGAGGGGCCCTGGGACGGGCGGCCATAGACGGTGGGCGTGCGGGTGCGCCCGATCTCGTCCGCCAGGGTCTTCACGAGGCCTTCCGACACGGTTCGGGCCGTCGCTAGGACGGCTTGATTGGTCTCCAGGGCATGGGCGAAGCGGGCATGGGCCGCCTTGAGGGTGGCGATCCCCTCCGGCGCGAAGCGCGCGAGGGCGATGGCGTTAGCCTTCGTCGCCTCGAGGCCCTGGAAATAGGCGGCCGCCAGGGCCGACTTGCGCTCGTTCTCGGCGAGGCCCTCCCGCAGGCGGCCGACGCGGATGTGGTCGCTCTCGCGGGCGAGCACGCCCTCGAGCGCTTCGAGGCTCGCGATCACCCCGGCGACCAGGGCCGTCGCCCCGGCCCGGTCCGACACGCTGGGCGCGGGAACGTCAGCTGACCTTTGCACCGGCACCCTCCTGCATCTTCATCATCTCGCGGAACACCTGGTCGGCGATACCGACGCCGCCGCTCTTCACGATCTGGCCGGCATATTCCTTGGTGAGCATCGACCGGTAGACGCCACCCCCAGTGCCGTTGTCGCCGAGCGGACCGTCGGTGCCCTCGGATTGCGACAGGCGGTCGAGGGACTGCTCCAGGAACATCGATTCGAAGTCGGTCGAGGCCTTCTTGGCCTTGGCCTCGGCGGCCGACTTCGCGGTGCTGCCGGCGCTCCCGCCGACCGCGCTCTGAACGGTCTTGGCAATGTCGCCGACGATGGCCTTGCCGACCCCGAGGGCGGCACTGGCGGCGAGGGGCGCGAACAGCATGGGTTCAGGTCTCCGGCTGGAGTTGGGAGAGGGCGGCGAGAGGCATCACATCACCTCGATATCGGCCTGGAGGGCGCCCGCGGCCTTGATCGCCTGCAGGATCGAGATGAGGTCGCGAGGGCCGACGCCCAGGGCGTTGAGGCCGTCGACGAGTTCGCGCAGGGTCACGCCCTCCTTGACCAGGGCGAGCTTGTTGCCGTCGCCCGTGTCGACCTTGACGCCGGTGCGCGGCACCACCGTGGTGGTGCCGTTGGAGAGGGGAGCCGGCTGGCTCACCTGCGGCTGCTCGGTGATGGTGACGGTGAGGTTGCCCTGCGCGATCGCCACGGTGGAGACCCGCACGTCGCGGCCCATCACGATGATGCCCGAACGCTCGTCGACGACGACCCGCGCGGTCTGGTCGGGTTCGACCTTCAGCTGCTCGATCTCGGTCACGAGCCGGATCATGTTGCCGCTGTAGCGGGCAGGGATCTGCAGGGTCACCGTGGCTGGATCGGTGGGTTCGGCGGTATCGGCGCCCATGAAGTCGTTGATCGCGGCGGCGATGCGCTTCGAGGTGGTGAAATCGGGGTTGCGCAGGGACAGGCGCAGCGAGCGCATGTCGTTCATCTTGAACGCCATCTCGCGCTCGATCATCGCGCCGTTCGGCACCCGCCCGTTCGTGGGAACGCCGCGGGTGATCTTGGCGGCGTCGCCTTCGGCCGAGAAGCCCGCGATGGCCACCGAGCCCTGCGCCAGGGCGTAGACCTCGCCGTCGGCGCCCAGCAGCGGCGTGACCAGGAGGGTGCCGCCCTGGAGGGACTTGGCGTCGCCGAGGGACGAGACGGTGATGTCGATGCGGTTGCCCTGGGTGGCGAAGGGCGGCAGGCTCGCGGTCACCATCACGGCTGCGAGGTTCTGGGTGCGCATGGTAGCGCCGCGGGTGTTCACGCCGAGGCGCTCCAGCATCGCCTGGAGGGACTGCTTCGTGAACGGGATGTTGTTCAGGGTATCGCCGGTGCCGTTGAGCCCGACCACGATGCCGTAGCCCACGAGCTGATTCTGGCGCACGCCCTCCACGCTGGCGAGGTCCTTGACCCGCGACAGGGCGAGGGCGGGGACCGCCTGGCCGACCAGCATCGCCCACCCTGCCAGAATGCAGAGGGCGAAGCGCCGGATTCGGGTGGGGCCGTTCGGAGTGTCGGTCATGGCGCACTTTGCGACGGGAAGGTCCTGTCCAGTCTGCCAGGACCATGCCAACCGAACGCTTGCGCCAAAGCGTTGTTTTTGAACGATATTCTCTGGCAATACCGACGCCGGCCGGGCAAAGGTCCCGGACGCTTCATGCCGACCCGGCACGTTCTGCCGGGTCATTTACGACCGGTTAACCACGCTTGCCGGATTCTGCCGGCGCCGGGCGGACCATCGCCCCGATCGGTCTCACCTCATGCGCGTCGACACCCGCTTCGTCACTGCCAGCACCGGCCCGAGCGCGGCACCGCGCCGGAGCGAAGGCGCGCCCGCCTTCGCCGTCGCCAGCCCGGCAACGAACGCGGGCGGGCCGGGCACCACCGCCGCGGCATCGCTCGCCGGTCTCGATGCCATTCTCACGCTTCAGAGCAACACCGATACGCCGGAGGAGCGCCGGCGCCGGTCGGCCCAGCGCGGCAACGACCTGCTCGATGGGCTCGACCGGCTGAAGGCCTCCCTGATCATGGGCCGCGTCTCGACGCGCGACCTGCAGGCCATCGCGGCCCGCCTGTCGGAGCGCAGCGGCACCAGCGGCGACCCCCGTCTCGATGGATTGATCGCCGAGATCGAGCTGCGGGCCGCGGTCGAACTCGCCAAGCTGTCCGCCGCCCGCGCCGCCTGAGGCGCGGGAGCCGGAGCCGACCTCAGGCCTTCGTCTTCTTGGCGCGCGGCGTGTCGTCCGATCCGGCGGCGACTTCGCTGCCCTCAGTGTTGATCCGCTCGGCGATCTGGCTCAGCAGGGCGTCGGTCTTCTTCTCCTCCTCGAGGGTCTGTTCCAGGAGCTTGGCGGCATCCTCGTAGCCAAGCTGGCGTGCCCAGGTCTTCAGGGTGCCGTAGCGGGCGATCTCGTAATGCTCGACGGCCTGGGCACAGGCAGCCAGCACCGCATCGGCGGCTGGGCTATCGCCGAAATCCTCGAGATCCTCCTCCATCTCGGAGGTAATGCCCTGCATCGCCTCGCAGGTCTTGGCGCGGGCCGGCTTGCCAATGATCTCGAAGACCTGCTGGAGCCGCTCCACCTGCTCGGCACTCTCCTCCGCGTGAGTCTCGAACGCGCTGCGAAGCTCCGCGTGCTCGGCCGCCTTGGCCGACTTCTTCAGGGCTCGGACGGATTGCTTCTCGGCGTAGTAGACGTCCTTGAGGGTCTCGTAGAACGCGTCGTGCAGGGTTTTGGCCTTGGCTGCCATGGGGCGATCTCCGAAGTCGTGACGGTGGAAAAGGATGCGATCACCAGCGGAGTCAGGGCCGAGAAACCGGAAGGGTCCCGCAAGCGTCGCCATGGGAGAACCACACCCGCCGAGGCCAGTTCCCCTGGGATTTTTCTTCAATTTCTCGCTTTGTCTGCAGTGTCTTAGGATAGAATTGCCTGGTAGCACCGAAAATTATCGTTTCCTTGAGGACACCTCCCTGGCCCTGAGAACGAGAGAAGCCAGCAATAGCTTTGCGCATGGGCCCGTGCGACCCCGACGGGACGGCGTCGCCCGCGTTCTCCGCCGGACCGCCCCGGCCTGTCGGCAGATGCAGGTCCGGTCCTGATCCCTCGCCACTGAGACCTGCATTTTAACGCAGGACAGATTCTAGGTGACAAAGCGCAGCCGCTGTTGCAACGCACAGCCTCCGGTGGCGTGTTTGCAGCCGTTGCGTGTTTGCCGCAGCGCGCAAAACATCCGAGAGGATTGCGGTGTGCGGTAACCACGATGCGTTGTCGTGGCCTGCACCCTGCATTATAGCCACGCAAAACGATCGCCGCGGACCGGCTGCAAGAGGCGCGAATGGCGAAGGTCACGATTGAGGACGGGTACGTACCGAGTGAGAGCGAGCCGTTCATGAATGATCGGCAGCGGGAGTATTTCCGTCGCAAACTGCTCGGCTGGAAGTCCGATATTCTACGTGAGGCCCAAGATACGCTGGTCGCGTTACAGACCGAGAACGAAAATCATCCCGATTTGGCGGATCGTGCCTCGTCCGAGACGGACCGGGCCATCGAGTTGCGAGCGCGGGACCGGCAACGCAAGCTCACCGGCAAGATCGACGCCGCCCTGGCGCGGCTGGAGGACGGTTCCTACGGCTATTGCGAGGAGACCGGCGAGCCGATCTCGCTGAAGCGCCTGGATGCCCGCCCCATCGCGACGCTGTCGCTCGAAGCGCAGGAGCGTCACGAGCGACGCGAGCGCGTCTACCGGGACGACTGAGCGGGCTGGTCGCGGGCGGACCGCGATCCAAACCGTTCTCCGAGAGGGACGAACGGGCTCCGATGGGGCTCAGAACGGCAGGAGCACGTCGACCAGCTGCTGACCGTAGCGCGGCTGCTGCACATCGGTGATCTGGCCGCGTCCGCCATAGGCGATCCGGGCCTGGGCGATCTTGCTCGAATCGATGGTGTTGTCGGACTCGATGTCCTCGGGCCGGACCACGCCCGCGACGATGAGTTCGCGGACCTCGAAGTTGATGCGGATCTCCTGCTTGCCCTCCACCACGAGGTTTCCATTGGGCAGGACCTGCGTGACGATGGCCGCGACGCTGGTGGTGACGGTCTCGTTGCGCTGAACCGAACCGGCACCGTCGCTCGATGTGGTCGAGGTGGCGTTGATGAGCTTGTCGGGGCTGATCCCGGCCGCCGTCACCCCCTTGCTGCTCTCTAGGCCGAAGGCGTTGGGCAGGCCGAAACCCTCGGCGTTCGAGCGCGAGCGCTTGGTCTCGTTGTTCAGGTTCGCCTTATCGGTGACATTGACCTTCACGGTGACGAGATCGCCGATTCGGGCGGCCCGCTGGTCCTTGAAGAAGGCGCGCGAGCCTGTCCGCCACAGGGAGTTCGGAGCGTACGAGACCGGCTGGACCTCCGGCATCGGCAGGCGCACCGGTTTGTAGCCGGCCTGGGCGGTCGGGTCCTCGATGGCCGAGAGGGCTGGCGTCGCACCGATCTGGGACAGTCGGTCCGCAGTGTTGCAGGCGCCGAGGGTCGTGCAGAGGAGCGCGACGGCGAGGGCTGGAGAGACGCGGTGGGTCATCGGGACCGAACCTTTGGCAAACCGAAAGGGGACGCGGACGGGGCGGCTCAGCGCTGAAGCGCGGGACCGTCGAGGGCGGCGTTGGCCTGGCGCACCAGGGGCGCGGGACCGACGGAAACGCGGCCGGGTCCGATCACGGTGGCGGACAGGATCTTCTTCGAGACCGGGTTGGTGACCGTGATCATGGCGCCGAGGCGGCCACCCTCGTTGGCCAGTCCCCGGAGGGAAAGATTGAGACCGGGGGAATCGAAGAGGATCGTGACGGCCTCGCCCCGGGCCACGAGGTCGGGCGGCGCGAGGTCGCCCGAGCGCAGGATCGCACCGGCACCGAGGCTGCGCTGCGCCACCTGTCCGGCGAGATCGCCGAGGGACCCCTGCGCGTCCGACGGTGTCGCTTCGCGCGGACGGCGCTCGAGGGTCAGGTCGGCCGCGTTGATCGTCTCGCCGCGATTGAGGCTGCGCCCCAGGACGGCGACCTCCCGGATCTCCATGACCTGGCCCGAGACCCGGAGGGATGCCTGGCGCTCGCCCAGGGTGATCAGGCCGGCGATCCGGCGCGAGCGCGGATCGTAGCTGAGGTCGAGGGCGACGGCCTGACCGTTCAGGTCCAGGGGCGCCAGAAGGGTCGGGGACTCGCCATCGAGACGAATGGCGAGGTTGCGCGGATCGACGCCGTAGCCGGATTCCAGAGCGCGCTTCAGGGCGGCCTCGATCTCCGGCTGCGTCACCCGGCGGGCGGCGCGCTGGACCGAGACCTGGACCCGGCCGCCGGTCTCCACCGGGCCGAGCCCGAGACCGGCCACCGCATCGGCGATGCGACGCGCCTGGATGGTGCCGGTGGCGCCAAGGGCCGGCGCCCGGAACAGCGGACGCTGCGCCGTCTCCGCAGAGGCCCCCTCGACGAGGTCGCCGAGGGTGAGGACGTCGCCGCGGGCGGTGACGTCGCCACGCAAGCGCAGGCTCGCCCCGGCGGGGCGGGCCTCCTGGGCCAGGACCTGGAAGGTGAGGAACGAGAAGGCCAGGACGGCCAGCAGGGTTCGGCCCACGATGGCGACGCTCAGGGTCGAGACCCGGATCGGGCGGCGGGGGGGGATCTGTCTGAGCGCATGCATGGTCAGGACCTCGATCAGCTGCGGAACATCTGGGAGGTGGTCGAGAGCATCTGGTCGGCGGCGGTCACCACCTTCGAGTTCATCTCGTAGGCGCGCTGTGCCGCGATCAGCGACGAGATCTCGGTGACAGCGTTGACGTTCGCCTCCTCGAGATAGCTCTGCTGCAGGTTGCCGAACCCTTCCGAGCCCGGCAGACCGTTGATCGCCGGACCGGACCCGGCGGTCTCGATGAACAGGTTGTCGCCGATCGATTCGAGGCCGACCTTGTTGACGAAGCGGGCGAGCTGGAACTGGCCCAGGGCCTGCGGCGCGGTCTGCCCTGGCACGGTGGCCTGGACCGCTCCCTGGGCGCTGATCGTCACCGACGTGGCGTTGTTCGGCACCGTCACCCCGGGATCGACGAGGTAGCCGTCGCGGGTGACGAGCTGCCCCTGGGCCGAGAGGTCGAACGAGCCGTCGCGGGTGTAGGCCGTGCGTCCGTCCGGCAGCGTCACCCGGAACAGGCCTTCGCCGCGAATGGCGACGTCGTATTCCTTCTCGGTGCTCGTCAGCGTCCCCTGCGACATCACCCGGGCGGTCGACGTCGTCTTCACGCCCGAGCCGATGGCGAGGCCTGCGGGCAGCTGCGTATTCTGGTCGGAGGTCGAGGAGCCCGCCCGGCGCAGGTTCTGGTAGAGCAGATCCTGGAAATGCGGCTGCTGGCGCTTGTAGCCGGTGGTGCGCAGGTTCGCGATGTTGTTCGAGATGACCTGGACGTTGAGTTCCTGGGCCGCCATGCCGGTGGCGGCGGCGTAGAGGGCGCGCATCTGCTGAGATCCTTACGCGACGTCGGCGAGACGGCGGATCGCCGTGCCGCGCAGGTCGTCGAGGCGCGAGATCACGCCCGAGACCATGGTGTAGGTGCGGTTCACGTCCATGAGCCGGGTCATCTCGATGACGGGCTTCACGTTCGAGCGCTCCAGGGCGCCGGCCTCCACCCGGCCGGCGAGGCCGGCGGCCTGCGGCTGTGCCGCGGAGGCGTAGAGATTCGCGCCCTCGTTGGTCAGCGCCTGAGGATTGGCGAAGGTGACGAGGCGGACGCGGCCGCGGATGCCGAGGTTGGTCGAGACCGTGCCGTCCGGGCCGATCGACACGCCGGTCTCCTGCTGGCCGATCTGGATCGGCCCCGCCTCGCCTTGCACCGGGTACCCGTCGCTGGTGACCAGCGTCCCCTGGGCGTCGGTCTCGAACGCGCCGTTGCGGGTGTAGCGATCGCCATTCGGGGTGCGCACCACCAGGAAGGCCTCGCCGCGCACCGCCACGTGGAGGGGATTGCCGGTCTGCTCAATGGGTCCTTGGGCGAGGTCCAGGGCGGTGCCCTGGTCGATCACGTAGGAGACGCGGCGGTCCGGCCTCTGAAAGGAATCCGCGCTCGCCACCGGCATCAGGTATTCCTGGAACCGGCTGTTGCGCCCCTTGAAGCCGTTGGTGGAGATGTTGGCCATGTTGTTGGCGATGACGTCCAGCTCGCGCTGGAGCGCGACCTGGCTCGAAACCCCCACGAACAATGCGTTCTGCATGACACTCTCAGCCCCGACGAGCGACGATGTCCCAACATCCGCATGGGCCGTGCCAGCTTAGGAAATCCGTATTCTATGAACATCGTCAGTATCTTAAGTAGATGTTGACGACCAGGCAGCGCCTGCCGTGTCCGACCGCGCGGCAAGTCCGACCCGGCAGCTTTTGCCGCCTTAACGACGCGTTAACCTTGCTGGCCCGATACCTCTGCGAGGTTCGACATCCGAGGGTGTCGATGTCGTCGAGCGGGTCCCGCTCGCCCCACCGCGCAGTCCCGAGGTCCAGCGATGGCCAAGAAGCCGAAGAAGGCCGCCACCGAGGGTGAGGAGGGCGCGGAGGGCGAGGCCCCGAAAGGCGGCAAGAAGAAGCTCATCATCATCGGCGCGGTGGTGCTGGCGCTGATGGGTGGCGGCGGTTTCGTCTTCCTGAAGAAGAAGGCCGGCGACGGCCACGCCGAAGCGGCCGCCGAGGTGAAGAAGCCGGTCGTGTTCCTCGATGTCCGCGAGATGATGGTCAATCTCGCCAGCGAGCCGGGCCAGGACCGGACGCGCTTCGCCAAGATCAAGGTCGCGATCGAGCTCAAGGACGCCAAGGTCGAGGGCGAGGTGAAGCCCCTGATGCCGCGCATCGAGGACACCTTCCAGGTCTACCTGCGCGAACTGCGTGCGAGCGACCTCGCCGGGTCGGCCGGCATCTATCGCTTGCGCGAGGAATTGCTGCGCCGGGTCAACGTCGCCATCCACCCGGCCCGGGCGGAGGCGGTCCTCTTCAAGGACGTGGTGATCCAGTAGGCGGGCGCCGCCGATTGGGATGGATGAAGTTTCGCAGGTGACGAGAGTCTGATGGCCGGACCGGAAGACGAGATCGACGAGGACGACTGGGCCGCAGCCCTCATCGCCCAGAACGGCGAGGGGGGCGAAGCCTCGCTCGCCGACGAGTGGGGCGCGGCACTCGCCGAACAGGGCACCACCACCCATGCCAGCGACGTCGCCGCCGAATGGGCGACGATGATCGAGGACGGGGAGACCGACAATCTCCCCGAACTCGCCGGCAACGACCGCATCTTGAACCAGGACGAGATCGACGGCGTCCTCGGCTTCTCCCTGCGCGAGCTCTCGGCCTCGGGGGCCGGCGGCGTGCGCGCCATCGTCGATTCGGGCGTCGTCCAGTACGAACGTCTGCCGATGCTGGAAATCGTCTTCGACCGGATGATCCGGTTGTTGTCGACCAGCCTGCGCAACTTCTTCCAGGACAACGTCGAGGTGACCCTCGACAACATCACCTCGGTGCGCTTCGGCGACTACCTGAACGCGATCCCGCTGCCGACCCTGCTCGGCGTCTTCCGGGCCGATGCCTGGGAGAATTCCGGCCTCGTCACGGTGGAATCCAATCTCGCCTACTCGACCCTCGACCTGCTCCTCGGCGGCAAGCGCGGCGGCTCCTCGACCCGCCTCGACGGACGCCCCTTCACCACCATCGAAATGCAGCTCGTGCGGCGCCTGGTGGAGATCATCCTCACGGACCTCGAGCTCTCGTTCCAGCCGCTCTCGCCGGTGCGCTTCGCCATCGACCGGATCGAGACCAATCCACGCTTTGCGACCATCACCCGGCCCGCCAACGCCGCCATCCTGATCAGCCTCAAGCTCGACATGGATGGACGCGGCGGCCTGCTGCAGATCCTGTTCCCCTACGCCACCATCGAGCCGATCCGTGAACTGCTCATGCAGAGCTTCATGGGCGAGAAGCTCGGCCGCGACCACGTCTGGGAAAGCCACCTCGCCACGGAGATCTGGCAGGCCGACGCGACCATGGAGGCGGTGCTGCACGAGATGATGCTGCCGTTGAAGAAGGTGCTGTCGCTCAAGGTCGGCGACACCCTGATGTTCGACACCAAACCCTCGGACCTGATCGCGATCCGCTGCGGCGACTGGGCCCTGACCCAGGGCCGGATCGGCCGGATCGACGACAACATCGCGGTGCAGCTCACCCGGCCGCTGCGCCGGTCGCGCACCACGCTCCAGGCCTTCGAAGCCTCCATGAACAACCGCAACGACGGGTGACGCGACCAGCCATGAGCCTCCTCGTCACCCTCCTGGCCGATGGCCTCGTCGCCGTCCTGCTGGTCGCCAGCATCGTCTCCTCGATGCGCCTGAGCGGCCGCATCACCAAGCTCAAGGCCGACGAGGCGGCCCTGCGCCAGACCATCGGCGACCTCGTCATGGCGAGCTCCACCGCCGAACGGGCCATCGTCGGCCTGCGCGCCACCCTCGACGAGTGCGACCGGACCCTGGCCGACCGCCTCGGCACCGCCGAGCGCTACGCCACCGACCTCGCCGCCCACGTGGAGGCGGGTGAGACGGTGATCGCCCGCATCGCCTCCATCGTGGCCCAGGCCGCCCCGACCCGCGAGCTCGCACGCACGGCGGCCCCGGCACGGGAGCCGCTTGACCTCGAGCGCGTGGTCCCGCCCGTCCGCGTCGCACCGCCCGCACCGTCGAGCCCCAACGGCGAGCGCCTCGGGGTCGCCGCCGCCGCCGCCCTGGCCATGTCCGAGCGCGCCCTCGGCCGCCTGCGGAGCAAGGCCGCGTGACGAAGGCGCCCCCCGGGAAACGGACCGGCAGCTTGGTCCGGTTCCGTCAGACGCGGCCGCTGAAGCTGCGCCTGATCGATGCCGTGACCCTGGCGGCGGCCGGGCTTCTGGTGCTGAAGGTCGCGGCCATCGCGGTGGAGGAATCGAAGCCGCAACCGGGTGCGGCGATGCCGGAGTTCGCGCGCGTCCTCGCCAAGGCCCGCACGAATTACGAGCCCGCAGACCCGTCGACCACCGGCTCGGTGACGCCGAAGGAACCCGAGAAGCCGGCTCCGGAGCCCGAGAAGCCGGCACCGCGTCCACCGCCGCCGCCGGAGCCGATGCCGGCGTCCGAGCGCGCCCTCCTCGAGCGCCTCGCCGCGCGGCGCGATACCCTCAAGCAGCGCAGCGAGGCCCTCGATCTGCGCGAGCAGCTGCTCGGCACCGCCGAGCGCAAGCTGGAAGAGGGCGTCGACACGCTCAAGCAGGGTGAGGACAAGGCCGAAGGAGGCGGCTCGCAGCGCGCCGAAGCCGAGCGGGCCGCGCTGAAGAACATCGTCACAATGTACGAGACGATGAAGCCGAAGGACGCCGCGCGGGTGTTCGACCGGCTGAGCCTCGACGTCCTCGTGCCGATCGTTCTGGCGATGAATCCCCGCAAGATGGCCGAGGTGCTGGCGCTGATGCAGTCGGAGCCCGCGGAGAAGCTCACCGTGGCCCTGGCCAATCGGGCGCGCGGGCAGGCCGGCGGCCCGGCAGCCACGGTCGCGGCCGGTCTCGGCCCGAACGAACTCGCGGCGATCGACGCACCGACGCCTCCGCCCCGGCGCTGACCACCCTGACGTTTGCAGGCGGTCATCCACTGGGTTGTCCGCGCCTCCATTGCGCGTTCGTCCGCGCCCGACTAGGGGCAGGCATCCCGAGCGAATGAAATCCCCACCGCACGGGTTCGGGGAGCCAAGCACGTGCCGTCCATCAGCCTGATCCGAGTCCTCGCCGTCCTGAGCTTCGCCCTGACCGTGGCGGCTCCCGTCGCGGCACAGGACGCCGAAGCTCCGGCCGCCACCGAGGCGCCGGCCAAGCCGAAACCGCGCAAGGCCGCCCCGCCGAAGCCAGCTCCGGCGAAGCCCGCGGCGCCGATGCCGGCCGCCGCCTCCGCGCCTCCGACCACCACGGCCGGCTGGCCGACCGGTGCGAGCTCCCTCACCGAGGTCTATGGCGACTGGACCGTGACCTGCGCGAAGGCCGACGCGAAGGCGGAATGCGCGGTGATGCAGGCCCAGGGGGCCAAGGGCCGTCGCGAATTCGCCCTGGAGATCCGGACGCCCAACGATGGGCGCGCGCAGGGCTTCATCCTGATGCCGCTCGGCCTCGCCATCGAGCCCGGCATCTCGTTCAAGCTCGACGAGGCCGTCCTCGGAAAGGGCGCGCCCTATCTGTCCTGCAGCCAGGAGGGATGCCTCGTGCCCATCAGCCTGCCCACCCTGGCGACCGACACGATGAAGACCGCCAAGAACCTGCTGGTCTCCGCGACGAAGCCGGAGGCCAAAGAACCCGTCACCATCACGGTACCGCTCGAAGGATTCGCCAACGCGCTGGCGCGCGCCATCGCGCTGACGAGCTGAGCGGGACCGTGGCGCGGCCGGACCCGAGGAGCGTAGCTATGAAGAGATCGGCCCTGCCGACCCGAAGCCTGATGACCCTGATGGTGGCCGGAGCCCTGGCGGCGCCGGCATGGGCCCAGGAGGAACGGCCGCCCGAGAAGCCGCCCGGCCCCCCGCCGACGGCCGCCGAGGCAAAGGCCGAACGCCAGAAGAACAGCGCAGCCAAGCTCGCCGGCCTGCTCGCTTTCGTGGAAACCTACTGCCGCGACCTCAAACCGAATTCCGAGCGCTTGAATTCCGTCGTCGCCGGCCTCGGTGTCGCGCCCGACGATCTGGCCCAGGGTGACCTGAACCTGCGCAGCCGGGCCTATACGGAGATATACACCAAGGACATTTCCGCCAATTGCGCGCGCGCCGCCGAGAATTTCGGCGAGACCGGCCGGACGATCCCGGGTCTGATCGCCAAACGTTAGCGGTCCGGAGAAAGCGACACCGCGTCTTAAGCGCCCGTTAGCCTCGACACGCGAGAGTGGCCGGACAGTGCGGCGTAAGGCGGATCGGCTCGGCTGCGAGTCGCTCCACCCCATGGGTTTGGCGTATCCAGCGATGGCTCTCGATGCCGGTATCGCGACACGACGGCGTCGGCTTCGGGCTGGCTTCGCCGCGATCTCGATCGTGGCCGCGGCTCTCTGCGGGGGGACGGACGCGACCGCCGCACGACTCACGGCGATCAAGGGCGCGCAGAGCGAGCGCTACGGTCGCCTCGTCCTGACCTTCGACGGCCCGGTTTCGGTCAAGGCGCGGATGTCCGGGTCCGTGCTCGTCCTCGGCTTCTCGGAGAAGGCGAGCGCCGGCCCCGAGCGGATCGCCGCCGAGATGCCGGACTACGTCACAGCCGTGCGGCGCGATCCCGACGGACTGGGCCTACGCCTTGCCCTGCAACGTCCCTACCGCGTCAACGTCCAGGAGGCGGGGGAGAAGGTGTTCGTCGATCTCCTGCCGCAGGACTGGAGCGGTCTGCCGCCGGCCCTGCCGCCGGAGGTGGTGGCCGAGCTGTTCCGGCGGACCCAGGCCGCTGAGGCGGCCCTGCGGGCGGCGCGCCCCCCCGCCGAGCCGAAGACCCTGCGCCTCGAACTGGCGCATCTTCCGACGCTCACCCGCCTGAGCCTGCGTGCACCGGCGTCCGCCGCACCGCGCTTCGAGGCCGTCGGCCCGGCCATGCGCCTCGCGATTCCGGGAGCCTGGCGCATCGACGAGGTCGCCACCCGCGGGCGCCTGAAGCCGTCCATCGAGAGCCTGTCGGCCGAGAGCGACGAGACCGGCGCCCGTCTTCTCGTCACCCCTGCGGACGGCTACGAGATCCAAACCTTCAGCGACGAGGACGGCGCGACGATCGACCTCGTCCGAAAGCCTGCCGAGAAGGCCAAGCCCAGCGCGCAGGATGCGAAGGCCGGGGAGGGCGCTGGGCCCGTCGGCGAGGCCAAGACGACCGAGACTAAGACGACCGAGATCAAGACGACCGAGATCAAGGGAGTTGAGACCAGAGCGACGGAGGTGAGGGCGGCAGAACCCAAACCCGAGAAGGCACCGCAGCGGTCGCCGGGGCAGACCACGGAGACGTCCGGGGCTGCACCGGCGGCTCCCGTCGCCGCGACGGTTCAGCGGCCCAGCGGACCGGGCCTCGCGTTCCCGTTCAAGACCATGCCGCCGGCCGCTTTGTTCGAGCGCGCGGGCATCGCCAACCTGGTCTTCGAGACCGCAGAGCCGGTCGTCGTCCCCGCGGGCGATCCCATGCTCGCGCCGCTCGGTCCGCCAACGCGAACCGGTCGGATCGTGACCGTGCGCTTTCTCGTTCCGCGCGACCGGCTCCTGGACCTTGTGCCGGTCGGCCCCGCCGGGGCCCCGACCGGCTGGGAGTTGGTGGCCAGCGAGAACCTGTCTGCGAGCGACGCCCTCTCGGCGATTCGCGTCACCGATGCGGCCGGGCGGATCAGTGTCGGCGTGCGCCTCCCGAACCCCGGGGTCGCCTCCTGGCTCAGCCTCGACGGGGAGCGCATCGCCGTCGTGACGGGCCGGGGCCCGAAGCCGGCCGGAATTCCGAAACGGCAGATCTTCGTCGACTTCGAATTGCTGCCGAGCCGGCAGGGCGTCGCAGTCCTGGCGCAGGCGGACGACCTCCTCGTGCGGCCGGACCTCGACGGGGTCGCGATCAGCCGGGAAAGCGGCATGGCCGTCTCCGGCGTCGCGCGCCCCGCCGAGGCGCCCCTGATAACCCTCAGTGACCTCGCCGTGGACCGGGGTCCCTGGGAGGCCTCGCAGCGCGGCGACACCCGCGAGCTGATCCGCGACCAGCTTCAAGCGGCCGCGGAGGCACCGCGTGCCGCGCGCGGACCGCTCCGAATGGTCCTGGCGCGCACGATGCTCGCCAATCGCCTCTCCCTGGAAGCGCTCGGCGTCCTCAAGACCGCCTTCGGCGACGATCCCGTCCTGGCCGGCCAGCGCGATGTTCCGATGCTCACCGTAATCGGAAACGCCCTGATCGGGCGCATGTCCGACATGCGCACGGGTCTGGCCGTCGAGATCCTCAGGAACGATCCCGAGGCGCGGCTGTGGCAGGGCTACCTCGAAGCCCTCGAAGGCCGTTGGAGCGCGGCCGATGCCTCGTTCCGCGCGACCGCGAGCGTGCTCGACCGCTACCCCGAAGACCTCCAGGCCCTCCTGCGCACCGCAGCCGCCGAGGCCGCGGTCGAGACGGGAGACTGGGATGCAGCCAACCGCCAGATCGTCGCGGCCACCCGCGCAGCGGACCGCCCGACCCAGGAACGACTGGCCTTGCTGCGCGCCCGGATCGACGAGGTCACCGGCCAGACCGTGGCCGCCCTCGATGCCTACGAGCGCCTCAGCGAAAGCGGAGAGGCAGGGGTCGCCGCCTCGGCCCGCCTGAGGGCCACCGTGCTGGGGCACGCGGCGGGGAAGATCACGGTAGCGGATGCCATCGAGCGCCTGGAGCTCCTGGCCCTGTCCTGGCACGGCGGCGACCTCGAGCCGCGAACCATCTCGGCCCTGGCCAAGCTCTACGTCGAGGCGGGACGCTGGCGTCAGGCGATGATGACCGCCCGCCGCGCCGATTCCACCGGCACGGATTCACCGCTGGTGCGCGACGTGCACGACATGGCCCAGACCCTCTTCGAGGATCTCTACCTCGGTGAGCGCAGCTCCAAGCTGTCCGGAGTCGAGGCCCTGGCACTGTATTTCGACTTCAAGGAGTTCGCCCCACTGGGCCGTCGCGGCGACGAGATCGTACGGCGGCTGTCGGATCGCCTCGTGGAGTTGGACCTCCTCGATTCTGCGGGCGAACTGCTGCAGCATCAGGTCGACCATCGCCTGACGGGGCCCAGCCGTGCGGGCACGGCGGCGCGACTCGCGGCCATCCGGCTCATGGACGAGAAGCCCCTCCAGGCCCTCCAGACCCTGGACGCCACCTACCTGCCCGAACTCCCCGAGGATCTGCGCCGGGCGCGGGCGCTGCTGCGGGCGCGTGCCCTGTCCGACCTGTCCCGCACCGACCTCGCTCTCGAGACCATCGAGGGCGAGACGGGGCCGGATGCCGAGCGCCTCAGGGCGGACATCCTCTGGACCGGCCGGCGCTGGCGCGACGCCGGGGAGGCGCACGAGGCACTGGTCGGCGATGCCTGGCGCCGCCGCGTACCCCTCGACGACGACGCTCGCACGGACATCCTGCGCGCGGCGATCGCCTACGGGCTCGCTGGCGAGACCCTTGGCCTCGAGCGCCTCCGGGCGAAATTTGCGGGTCCGATGGCCGAGAGCGTCGATGCCCGCACCTTCGCCCTTCTCACCCAAGCCAACGCCGTCCGCACCGCGGGCTTCCGCGAAATCGCGCAGAAGGCCACCAGTGCCGAAACGCTCCAGGCGTTCCTCTCGGAATACCGCAAGCGCTATCCCGAGAGCGCCGTGCCGGCGCCGGGCAAGCGCGAGACGGATGCGCGGGCCGACGCCCAGGCGAGTGCGACCCCGCCCGGCTGAGCGGGGACGACGTCACGCCGGACATGCGGCGTAAAAGCCGGATGCGATTCGCCGAATTCTGTCGGGCCCAGCGCAACAAACGCGCCGCGGCGACGTTCTGCCTCCAATCCCAATCACCCGTGCGGCTTACGTTCCAGCCCGGCACAGCAGAGGCCTTCCCATGCTCACGGAACCGCTCGACACCACGACCGGAAAGACCCACCTCGACATCTTCGACACCCAGCAGCGCAGCGCGATGGCCACGCGCCTCGGCGTGTCCGAAGATCGCCTGAAGCGCGCCGTGCGCCTCGTCGGCAACCGCATCTCGACCCTGAAGAGCTACCTCGAGCGCTAATCGCGCGAACCGGCATGTGACGATAGGGAAGGGCGCTCTCGGGCGCCCTTTTTCGTGCGCGGCCACCGGCTCACGCGGCCCTTCAGGTCCCGTAGCTCTGCACCAGTGAGCCCGCCACCAGGGTCCAGCCGTCGACGAGGACGAAAAAGATCAGCTTGAACGGCAACGCCACGGTCGCCGGTGGCACCATCATCATGCCAACGGCCATGAGGATCGAGGCGACGACGAGGTCGATAATCAGGAAGGGGATGAACAGCAGGAAGCCGATCTCGAAGGCACGGCGCAGCTCTGAGATCATGAAGGCCGGCGTCACCACTTCGAGGCCGACGGCTTCGGGACCGGCCGGGATGGGAGCCTTCGCCATATCCAGGAAGAGCTTGAGATCCTTCTCGCGGACGTTCTTCAGCATGAAGGTCTTGAAGGGTGCGGAGGCGCGCTCGAAGGCGACGCTCTGCGTGATCTGCCCGGCGATCAGCGGCTCGATGCCATTGCGATAAGCCTCCCGCCCGACCGGTGCCATCACGAAGGCGGTCAGGAACAGCGCCAGGCTGGTGACCACCGCGTTCGGCGGGGCGCTCTGGGTCCCCAGCGCCGAGCGCAGAATCGACAGCACCACCACGATCCGGGTGAAGGACGTGGCCATTACCAGCACCGAGGGCGCCAGTGCGAGGACGGTGAGAAGCGCGACGAGCTGGAGGGCCCGTTCGGTCACCCCGCCGGTGCCGAGATCGACCGAAAGGCTCTGGGCCTGCACCGCCGTCGCGGCACAGGCCAGCCCCAGGCCGATCGAGACCGGTAGGCGCAAGCGTCTCAGGGGGAAGGAGCGGGGGTCGGTCATACCGGTTCCGGGCGATGCGACGCGACGCGGCCGCGCGCCCCTCTTAGCATTCGCGCCCCGGGCCGCATCCCCGTGCGAGGCCATGCGAACTCGGCCCCGGCGGGGTGTGCGGGTCGGGTGCGGGGCGCCCCCGGATCCGTCTACTGCTTGCGATCCAGAGGGCGGCCGAGTAGCCGCGCGAACTCCGCTTCGATCTCTTCCACGGAGAACGGATTAGGGCTGGCTGGCGCCTTTGCGGGCGCAGGAGCGGGAGGCGGCGGGGTCGGCGCTGCGGCGGGTGGCGATTCGATCACCGCCGGGGGAGCGGCATCTTCGACCTCCGGCGCGTCGGCGACCGCCGCGTGGATCACGGGGTCCGGCTCGATCGGAGCAGGCTGAAGCGGAGCGGGCGGCTCCAACGGCACGGCCTCGAGCTCTGGCTCCTCGATACGATCGGCGAAGAGCGCGTCGTCGACGGCAGACCGCGGTTCGACGGCGATCCGCTCGTCCGATGCCGACGTCTCAGCGGTGGCCGCCATCGCGGCGGCGATGGGATCGATGCCGGGCGCCTCGGCGACCGGGACCCGGTTCACCTCCGGCTGGGGTTCGGGGCGCGCTTCCGGGGCGTCAGGCCTGTCTTCGGGCATCGCAGGCGCGACGGCCTCAGCCACGGGGCTCTGCATGGGCATGGCGGGACGGACCGCCGCCGAGGGTCTGCGCAGGGCCTCCTCCAGCTGGCGTGCCATGTCGGAGAGGATCGCGGCATCGACGCCGCGGGCTGTGGGTGCCGAGACGGGAGATGCCGAGACGGAAGGCGCCGGTGCGGCGACCGCCTCCGCGGGCGTGTCGCGACCGGTTTCGGGCTCGGATCCCCGCTCCGGCAGGCCGACGCGGTCCGCGATCGCGGCAGGAACGAAGTTCGCCAGGGAGGGCGGCGTCCGGCGCATGACGCGCGCAATCTGGGAGTCGCGCTGTCGCGGCGCGGCCGGCTCCGGGGCCGGGACGCCCGGCATCGGCTCTGGAGCAGCCGCACGCGGGCGATCGCCCAGGGGTGGGGCCACCTCGTAATCCGCGCCGGGGGACGGCACCGCCATCTCGAAGACCGGCTCACGATAGGGAGCAACGGGCGGAACGGATGGCGCCAGGCTCGGGACCGGAGCCTGCTCGGATACCGGCGGTTCCGGCATCGTCTTCAGCACCGGCTCGGGAGCCTCGTCGAAGGCGGTCTCATCGGACGCCATCCGGGCGCTCATGCCGCGCAGGATGTTGCGCTCGATCACGACGTCGTTGGGGCCGCCCACGAGAAGCAGATGCTCGACGTTGTCGCGCCGCAGCAGAATCAGTTGGCGCTGACGGTCGAGCTCGTAGATGTCGACGATGCCGAGTCGCGGCTGGCGGCCGCGGGGAGAATTCTTGCCGGAGAGGGGCGATCCCTTCCCGCCGAGTCGCCGGATCAGGAAGACGCCCGCCGCAAGGATGAGGAAGATGACGACGAAGATGATGGCGAACTGGAGGGGAAACGAGCCATCCGAGCTGAAGAACGATGACAAGACCGGGGTCTCTCGCTTTTGGGGCTCGTGGCCCGACGCAACACTGGAAAACCCAGTATCATGTCCGGCGCCAGCGCGGGCAACAACGTTAAGACTTCGTTAACAGCTCCTTTGGCCAAGACAAATTCGGCAATTTCTCGAAGGACTTGCGGTTCGCCAAGGACGCCCCGCCGCCCGATCCGATCACGGAGCGGCGGGGCGTGCCGTGTCTCCACGGCGAAGCCGATACGCAACGCGGCCTGGAATGACAGTGCCCCGCCCGCGGTTAGCGGCGCATCAAGCGGTCGTCTGCCGCTCGTCTCGAAACGGGACCCGCCAGCGGTCCTGGCGCGTTGGATGGACGACACAGCCGGAGGTGGTTCGACGTGGCATCCGTGGAAGATCGGCATCAAGCGCATCTGCGCGACGCGGTCGCGTTGGCCCGCGACAACGTTCTCCGGGGCGGGCGCCCCTACGGCGCCGTGATCGTACGCGATGGCGATGTGCTGTCGCGGGCCGTCAACACTATCGCGATCACCCAGGATCCCACCGACCACGCCGAGATGGTGGCGATCCGGGAGGTAAGCCGTCGGCTCGGGCGGCCGAAGCTCGACGGTTGCATCGTCTATGCCAGCGGTCGCCCCTGCCCGATGTGCCATGCGGCCATGCGCTTGGCCGGCATCAAACAGGCCTACTTCGCCTACAGCGCGGAGGAGGGCGAGCGCCACGGACTCCTCGGCGCCGGCATCTATGCCGAACTCTGCCAGCCCCTGGGCGATCAACCGATGCGCGTGGAGCACCTTCCCGTGGCGGTGGAGGACCATCCCTACGTGCTCTGGCGCGAGCGGCAGGGCGCCTCCGAGACGGGTTGAGGCGATGACCGTTCCGCGTTGGATCCCCTTCCTCGCCGCCGGCCTCTTCCTCGCGGCCGCCATCACCCTCGGCGTTCTCTGGAGCCGCGGTGCCCTCCGCCATCCCAGCGAGGATGCCCGGTCGGCCGGTCCGCCAATGGCTTGTGCGCCCCTCAATCCCAGTGGGCCACCGCCCGCGGAATGCCCACGGGCGAAACCACCTACGCAGAGAACGCCCTGAGGTCTGTTCCTACTTCGAGGGAGACGCCCGGGGTTTAACCGGGCGTTAACCATGGGGGCGGCAGATTTTGCCGGTCCCACCGGGCAGATTCTTCCGGGTGAGGGGAGGGTCTCGCCCATGTCCGTCACCGACCTGCCCATTCTCGGCATGCTGCGCACGCGGATGCAGTGGCACCAGACGCGCCAGAAGCTCCTGGCCGAGAACGTGGCGAATGCCGACCTGCCCGGCTTCAAGCCGCGGGATCTCGCCAGCCCCGACCTCGGACGATCCGGTCCCGTCCTGTCGCAGCCGCAGGGCGCCACCACGAGCAGCAGCCTCGCGGTGACCAACGTGTCCCACATCGCCCCGGGTGGAGGCCCGGACGGTCCCGGAGCCGACCCGCGCCGCGTGAAGGACTTCGAGATCCGTCCCAACGGCAACGGCGTCAATCTCGAAGAGGAGATGATGAAGGCCGGCGACAACCAGGCGGATTATCAGATGGCCGCTTCGCTCTACCAGAAGAGCCTCGACACCATCAAAATCGCCATCGGCAAGCGCTGAGCGGCCATCCTACGCCTGACGGAGCGCGCCATGGACTTCCTGAAATCCCTCACCACCGCCGCCTCGGGCCTGAAGGCCCAGTCGAGCCGGATGCGAATCATCGCCGAGAACATCGCCAACGCAGATTCCGCGCCGAGCGCCGTCGGCGGCCAGCCCTATCGCCGCAAGATCCCGACCTTCACCCAGCAGGTCGACCGCGAAACCGGCGCGTCGCTGATCGAGGCGGGGCGGGTGCGCCGCGATACCTCGCCGTTCCGGACCAAGTACGATCCGGGCAATCCGAGCGCCAACGCCAGGGGCGAGGTGGCGATGCCCAACGTCAACGGCCTGATCGAGAACATGGACATGCGCGAGGCCCAGCGCTCCTACGAGGCCAACCTCAACATGGTCACGGCAACCCGCCGCATGGTCGCCAAGACCCTCGAGATCCTCAAGGCCTGATCGCCGCTTCCGCTGCCTGAAAGTCCGCCGCCATGACCAGCAACGCCTTCGCCGCCGGCGCCTACGCGGCGATCCAGAACATCGGCGCCAAAGGTCCACCGAAGATCGCGCCGGCCACCGGCGCGTCGGGCTCGAACTTCACATCGCTCCTGACGTCCAGCCTGGACAGCGTCGGCGAGGCGGGACGCAAAGCCGACAGCCAGGCGCTCGCCGTGGCGGGCGGCAAGGCGAACGTCGTCGACGTGGTGACGGCGGTGGCCGAGAGCGAGACCGCCCTCCAGACCCTCGTCGCCGTCCGCGACCGGGTGATCTCCGCCTACGAGGAAATCATGCGGATGCAGATCTAGGCGTCCACGGACCGTCGATCCCGAAACCGCGGCCAACCGCTTTGCCTTCGCTCTCCCAAGACTTCCGCCACGACGCGAGATGACATCCCCTCCATGACCGGTCTCTCCATCATCGACGTCGCCCGCGACGGCATCTTCGTGTTCCTCAAGGTGGCGGGACCGGTCATGCTGGTCGCCCTCGTGGTGGGCCTCGTGATCTCCCTGTTCCAGGCCCTGACGCAGATCCAGGAGCAGACCCTGATCTACGTCCCCAAGATCGTGGCCGTGTTCGCGACGCTCCTGCTGATGCTGCCGTTCATGGGCGAAGCCCTCGGCAGCTACATGACCCGGATCGCGGCCCGCATCGTGTCCGGCGGCTGAAGCCTGCTATGACGGGCCATGAACCTCCTCCTGCCGGGCATCGCGGCGGCCTTCCTCCTCACCTTCGCCCGGATCGGCACCCTGGTGATGCTGATGCCGGGCGTTGGCGAGCAGCTGGTCTCGCCGCGGCTGCGCCTCGCCTTCGCGCTGCTGCTCACCTTGATCCTGTTTCCGACGGTGCGGCCGCTCCTGCCGATGCAGGGCGGAGCCATCGCGGGTCCGGGTTTGATCGCGCTGCTCATCGGCGAGTTGCTGGTCGGTCTGGTGCTCGGCCTCACGGTGCGGATGGTTCTCGCCGCCCTGCAGACCGCCGGCATGATCGTCTCGCAGCAACTCGGGCTGTCCTACGCCATGACGGTGGACCCGACGCAGGGCGGGCAGCAGACCGCGATCGGCAATTTCCTGGCGCTCCTCGGCATCACCCTGATCGTGGCGACCGACCTGCACCACGTCGCCTTCGAGGCGATCGGGCGCAGCTACGTCCTGCTCCCGCCGGATGGCGTCCCGGGCATGGGCGAGGCGGCGAGCCTCGCGTTGAAGGCCATCGCGCGGGGCTTCTCGCTCGGCGTGCAGATCTCGGCCCCGTTCATCGCCTTCGGCATCCTGTTCAACGTGGGGCTCGGCGTGCTGGCGCGCCTGATGCCGCAGATGCAGGTGTTCTTCGTGGCCGTTCCGGCCTCGGTCCTCATCGGGATGCTGCTGCTGCTGGGCAGCCTCGGCGTGATGATGAGCGTCTTCCTCGACGATATCGGGCGCTATCTGGCCGAGCTCGCCGGGCGCTGAGCCCCCGCGCGGAGGTCTGAGCCGTGGCGGACGATTCCGATCCGGAAGACAAGACCGAAGACCCGACCCCGCGGCGGATCGAGAAGGCGATCGAGCAGGGCAACGTTCCCAACAGCCCCGAGATCAACACCTTCTTCATCCTGGCCGCCTTCACCATGGCGCTGCTCATGGTGTCTGGCCTGATCGCCAGGAACTTGGTGCCGAGCCTGCGGGGCTTCCTGATGAACGCCCATGCGGTGCCGTCGGATTCGGCGGCCTATACCGAGATGGGATTGCGCACGCTGATCATCTGCGCGCAGGCCCTCTGTATACCAGTAGGTCTCGTCCTAGTCGCGGGCTTGGCCGCCGGTCTCGTCCAGCATCCGTTCGTCTTCAGCACGGAGGCGGTCGGCCCGAAATGGGACCGGGTCTCGCCGATGGCGGGCGTCAAGCGCGTCTTCGGGATGGAGGCTCTGTTCCAGTTCGTGAAGGGGCTGGCCAAGCTCGGCATGGTCGGGGTCGTCGCCGGCACCATCCTGTGGGGCGAGCGCGACCGGATGGAGGTGTTCGCGCGCCTCGACCCGAGCGCCGTCCTGGCCGCGATCCTAACCCTCGCCCTGAAGATGATGGCGGGCATGCTCGCGGTGTTCGTCGCCATCGCGCTCGGCGACGCCGTCTACCAGCGCTTCCGCTGGCGCCAGCGCCTGCGCATGTCGAAGGAAGAGATGAAGCAGGAGCACAAGGAGAGCGAGGGCAGTCCGGAGGTGAAGGGCCGCATGAAGCAGATCCGGGCCCAGCGCGTGAAGAAGCGCATGATGGCCGCCGTCCCCACCGCCACCGTCATCGTCACGAACCCGACCCACTACGCGGTCGCCCTGCGCTACGAGGCCGGCATGGCGGCCCCCGTCTGCGTGGCCAAGGGCGTCGACTCGCTGGCCCTCAAGATCCGCGCGGTGGCCAAGGACCACGACGTCCCGATCCTCGAGAACCCGCCCCTGGCCCGGGCGCTGCACGCCACCGTGGAGATCGACGCGGAGATCCCGGCGGAGCATTACCGCGCGGTGGCCGAAGTCATCGGCTACGTCATGCGCCTGCGCCGGCGGGCCGCGTGAGGATTGGCGCTTGCGCTCGCCACGCTTTATGCACCCTCTTTCGCGAGATTTCTCGGCGACATACGCCGGTTTGCCCTTGCTGCGTGCGAAACCGAGGGGCTAACCGGATGAGCTTCAGGGATGGGTCGGCGGCGGATGGTTGAGTTCAGCGGACACGGGAAGCCCGCGTCGAACGCGATCGATCGTTCCGAGCGGCCCGGGCGCGTCGGGCTGCTCCTCGTGCTGGCGGGCCTGCTCGTCGGTGCCGCCGTGGGCCTGTCCTTCGTCGCGAGCGAGCAGGCCCAGCCGCTGATCCTCGGGCTGCTGGCGCTCCTCGCCATGGCGGGCGTGTTCTGCCTCTTCGCCCTCGCCATCGGGGCGATCCAGCTCGCCGGCCAGACCACCCGGGACGACATCACCAAGGCGATCGTCGACGCCGCGCCCGAGGGCGCGATCGTGGTGGAGGAGGGCGGGCGCCTCATCTACGCCAACGAATCGTACCTGCGCATCGCCGGCGGCGAGACCTTCGCCAGCCTGCGCCCGGTGGAGCGGGTGTTCGTCGGCTCGCCGGAGGTCTCGGAGGCGGTCTACCGCCTCGCCCAGGCCTCCCGCGACGGTCTCGGGCATGCCGAGGAGATCCGGATGGCCCCGCCTCCGGGCAGCGCGGCCGAGCGGGCCTTCGCCTGGTTCCGCATCAGCGTGCGCCCGATCGAGCGGCCCCGTCGCCCCGCGACCCTGTGGACAGTGAGCGACATCACCCACGAGCGCGAGCGCCAGGAGAACGTCTTCCAGGAACTCCAGCACGCGATCGACTATCTCGACCACGCCCCCGCCGGCTTCCTCTCGATCGATCCGACCGGCGCGATCGTCTACATGAACGCGACCCTCGCGGCCTGGCTCGGCTACGACCTCGCGACGGTCGGCTCCGGCGGCCTGCGCCTGCCCGAGATCGCCCCCGGCGCCGACGTCCTGACCGCCTCGGAGGGCCTGCCGGGCGAGGTCCGGACCGACCGGTTCGACCTCGACCTGCGCCGCCGCAACGGACATCCGCTGCCCGCGCGCCTGTACCATCGGGTCGCCTTCGGCCAGGACGGACGGCCCGGCCCGTCGCGCACCTTCGTGCTCAACCGCTCGGCGGGTGCCGAGAGCGACGAGCCGCAGCGGGTCGCCGAGGTGCGGCTCGCCCGCTTCCTGAACAACAGCCCCATCGCCATCGCGACCCTCGACCAGAGCGGCCACATCGCCCGCGCCAACGCCTCCTTCGCACGGCTGTTCGGCGGGCTTCCGCGCCAGGCCCTGCCCGATGGGCGCAACGACCTCCAGGGCGAGCCCACCATGTGGGATGCCATCGCCGAGCGCGATCGCGCCGGCCTCGAGGCTGCCCTGGGCAAGGCCGCGGCCGGTCTCGTCGAGGTGCAGCCCATCGAGATCGCACTCTCGGGCCCCGGCAACCGGTCGGCCCGCGTCTGGCTGAGCCCGGCGGGCGGCGAGCCGGCCGGCGGCGGCCGGGACGAGGCCGAGCAGAGCGACCGCGAGCGGGTCATCCTCTATGCCCTCGACACCACCGCCCAGCGCCAGCTCGAGCAGCAGGTGGCGCAGGCGCAGAAGATGGACACGGTGGGCCAGCTCGCCGGCGGCATCGCCCACGACTTCAACAACGTCCTCCAGGCGATCATCGGCTACTCGGACCTGCTCCTGGCCAGCCACCGGCCGACCGACCCGGCCTTCCAGGACATCATGCAGATCAAGCAGAACGCGAACCGGGCCGCGAGCCTGGTGCGCCAGCTGCTCGCCTTCTCGCGGCGTCAGACCCTGCGCCCGGAGGTGATGAACGTCGGCGAGGCCCTCTCGGACCTCACGCTCCTGCTCAAGCGCCTGCTCGGCGAGCGGGTCGACCTCGACCTGAAGCACGGGCGCGACATCTGGCCGATCAAGGCCGACGTGAACCAGTTCGAGCAGGTGATCGTGAACCTCGCCGTGAACGCGCGCGACGCGATGCCGGAGGGCGGCCGCCTGCTGATCCGCACCGCCAACGTCGTCGACGAGGCCGTTCCGAGCGAGACCCGCGTCGGCATGCCGGTGGGCGACCACGTGCTGATCGAAGTCCTGGACACCGGGCAGGGCATTCCGCCCGACGTCATGGAAAAGATCTTCGAGCCGTTCTTCACCACCAAGGAGATCGGCAAGGGCACGGGCCTCGGCCTCTCGACGGTGTTCGGCATCGTCAAGCAGAGCGGCGGCACCATCGACGTGCGCTCCACGGTGGGGGAGGGCACCGCCTTCCGGATCTACTTCCCGCGCCACGAACCCGCCGCCGAGCCCGAGCCCGAGCCGGAGCTCGCGCTGGCCCCCCCGACGGGGCAGAGCACCGCCGCGATCGCGGCCACCCGGCTCAAGGGCGGGCCGGACCGGCCACGCCCAGACGGCGAGAAGCCCGCGCCCCGCAAGCCGGCGCCGGACCATACCGGCCAGGGCGTGATCCTGCTGGTGGAGGACGAGGACCCCGTGCGCGCCGTGAACAGCCGCGCCCTGTCGGCCCGCGGCTACACCGTGCTCGAAGCCGCCTCGGGCCTCGATGCCCTGCGGATCATCGCCGAGACCACCGAGACCATCGATCTCGTCGTCTCCGACGTGGTGATGCCCGAGATGGACGGGCCGACCCTGCTGCGCGAACTGCGCAAGCAATCCCCCGACCTCAAGGTCATCTTCGTGTCGGGCTACGCCGAGGATGCCTTCCGCAAGAACCTCCCCGACGGCGAGGATTTCAACTTCCTGCCCAAGCCCTTCAGCCTGAAGCAGCTCGTGGAGACGGTGAAGGAGACCATCGCCCGCTAGGGTTTGTCATCGCCCGAGCCGGTCGAGGGCGGCTGCGCGGCAGAGGACGCCCATGTCCCGGAAGTCCTCGCGGACGGCGTGGCTCGTGAAACCGAGGTCGCCCACCACCCAACGGGGCACGCCCGGCGGTTGGTCGAGCAAGGGAACGGCGTGGGGTCGTTCATGGTCCTGACCGGGGGCCGACCGGACGGCGATGGCGCGCCCTCGGCCATCGGCGATCACGCAGGTCCTGGTGCCATAGCCGCCCCATGAGCGGCCCAACGCTTCCTCAGCGTCTCGCTCGGCCGCAGCCAGAGAATCGCCGGGAGAGTGCGGCGTCGATCCTGCGGTGGTGTCTTGGCGCTCGGCCGGCAGGTCTCGACCAAGGGCTCCCGTTCGGCCCCTCGCGCCCCACTCGGCATCGACCCGCCCGACGCCGGGAGGGGAAAACGCGAGCGCGAGCAATCCGTTCAGGTGCCGACAGGCCCTCGCCGTGCTCGTCGTTCCACGAATATGCTATACTGGCACAAAACAGAGTACAGAGGCGATCGATATTTCGAAAGCAGCCCGCTGCTTTCCTTTCAAGCGTTATTGGCGATCAGATGAATTGCCTCTGATGCGGTTTCTAACTGGTCTCATGTCTGGCCTGCGAGGTGAGCGGAGAACAGCGTGGAGGCCGTCTTGGAGGCGGCCTGCATCATGGCATCCTGCGTGTATTTGATTTCACCGCCACACATGTCCAACATCTGCTTCAGGCGAGCGTCGGCTAACGACGTTCCGTGTCCGTCGTTGGCAAGGTCACTTGGCAGCTGGACCTCATTTGGAGTCGAAATAAGACCGCTTTTATACACAGTCGCAAGGACACGGCCGTTTTTTTTCCAGAGTCGCATATTGGTTCGACGGATCATTGTCCGCCACGACGTTCCCAGGAGCCGGAGGTGGTGGCGGGTTCAACTCCGCCTCGCGTTCCTTGCGTTGACTTTCCGGCATCTTGGTGATTGCCGGAGCCATCTCTGCGAGGTTGTAGATCTGTCCAAGGCTTGGATTGACGCTGGAAATCATGACCTTACGCCTGAGAGGATTGATCAGAGCAAGCAATCCGTGACGATGTCGGTACATGGACCTCCAAAGAAGGTGCCGTGTCCGCCATTTGATCCTCAGCGCCGCGGGTGCGTCATGTCGCGTGCATCGATGGCGACTGAAGAGTTCGTAAACAGCGCGGCGCAAGCACCAAGCGCGTCGAATCCGTCTCAGGTTCGACTTGTGGACGATAGATTGTATTATACAATCTTGCAACCTATTAGCGTGCCAACCATCGTGTCACGAGGCGTAGGCGCGCGCATCGGGACGACGGGTCCCGGGGGCGACGATTCCCGCGCCGCGACAGGAAATCTTCGCCCCGGGACCTTGCCCGATGAGAACAAAACAGGTACACAATCGGCAACCGGGGCGCATTGAGCCTTGCACCTCCCCCATGCATAAGGATGCCGACGAATGGCCCAGCCCGCGCTGAAAGTTGTGGATTCCCCGATGGTGGACAAGGACAAGGCGAAGGCGATCGACGCCGCGCTGTCGCAGATCGAGCGGGCCTTCGGCAAGGGCTCGATCATGCGCCTGGGCAAGAACGACAAGGTCGCGGAGGTCGAGGTGATCTCCACCGGCTCGCTGGGCCTCGACATCGCCCTCGGCGTGGGTGGCCTGCCCCGCGGCCGCGTCATCGAGATCTACGGCCCGGAATCCTCGGGCAAGACCACGCTCGCCCTGCACACCATCGCGGAGGCCCAGAAGAAGGGCGGCGTCTGCGCCTTCGTGGACGCCGAGCACGCCCTCGACCCGGTCTACGCCCGCAAGCTCGGCGTGCAGCTCGACGACCTCCTGATCTCGCAGCCCGACACCGGCGAGCAGGCCCTGGAGATCACCGACACCCTGGTGCGCTCGGGGGCCATCGACGTGCTGGTGGTTGATTCGGTGGCGGCCCTGACGCCGCGCGCCGAGATCGAGGGCGAGATGGGCGATTCGCAGCCCGGCCTTCAGGCGCGCCTGATGAGCCAGGCCCTGCGCAAGCTCACCGGCTCGATCTCGCGCTCGAAGTGCATGGTCATCTTCATCAACCAGATCCGCATGAAGATCGGCGTGATGTACGGCAGCCCCGAGACCACCACGGGCGGCAACGCCCTGAAGTTCTACGCCTCCGTGCGCCTCGACATCCGCCGCGTCTCGACCCTGAAGGATCGTGACGAGGCCATCGGCAACCAGGTCCGCGTCAAGGTCGTGAAGAACAAGGTCGCGCCGCCCTTCAAGCAGGTCGAGTTCGACATCATGTTCGGCGAAGGCGTCTCCAAGGTCGGCGAGCTCATCGACCTCGGCGTCAAGGCCGGCATCGTCGAGAAGTCCGGCGCCTGGTTCTCCTATGCCAGCCAGCGCCTCGGCCAGGGCCGCGAGAACTCGAAGGGCTTCCTGCGCGACAACCCGGAGATCGCCGGCAAGATCGAGACCTCGATCCGCCAGAATTCCGGGCTCGTCGCCGAGAAGATCCTCGAGAACGCCAAGCCGACCGAGGACGAGCTCGACGAGGGGGAGGCCTGAGGGCCTTCCGCGCTCCCGGAACGGGATGGCGCGGCTCTCAAAGCCAGAAAAAAGGCCGCCGGGCACGATGCCCGGCGGCCTTTCTCGTTCCTGAATCCGCCGGTCAGCCCGGAGGGAGAACGTCGACCTGGATCGCCGCGTAATACGCGGCCAGATCGGCGATCTCGATGTCGCTGAGAGGCTTGGCCACGACGTTCATGATCTCGTTGCGCCGCGTGCCGTCCCGATATTCCTTGAGCGCCTTTACAAGGTACGGTTCGACCTGACCCGACAGGTTCGGAGCCTCGGGGAGCTTCGAGACCCCGTCGAGGCCGTGGCAGGTCTGGCAGGCCACCGCCGCCTTGCGGCCGGCCTTCGCGTCCCCCGCCCATGCCCCGTGACCGAGGAGCAGGATCGGGAGGACGCCCAGCAAAGCCGCCCGGACGGGCCCCGCGGTTCCGGAGACGGACCGCACGCTACTTGCCCTCGTAGGAGATGCGGTAGATCGCGCCCGCCGTGTCGTCGGCCACGAGGAGCGAGCCGTCGAGGAGCACCGCCACGTCGGTCGGGCGACCGAGATACTCGCCGTCCTGCGTCAGCCAGCCCTCCGCGAAGGGCTTCGGCGCGCCGGCCTTGCCGTCCTTGTCGATGGGCACGAACATGATCCGCGCCCCGAGGGGCTGGGTGCGATTCCAGGAGCCGTGCTCGGCGGTGAAGATGCCGCCCTTGTAGGAATCCGGGAACTGACGGCCGTTGTAGAAGGTCATGCCGAGATCGGCCGCGTGGGGCGGCAGTTCCGCCTGCGGGAACACCACGTCCTTCGGCGGCGTCTCGTCCTTGTACTCGACGGTGCGGACCTGTCCGCCGCCGAACCACGGGAAGCCGAAATTCTCGCCGGCCTTGGCGATGCGGTTCAGCTCGCCGGGCGGGATGTCGTCGCCCATGCCGTCGACCTGGTTGTCGGTGAACCACAGGGCCTTGTCGGCGGGGTTGAAGTCCATGCCGACCGAGTTGCGGATGCCGGTGGCGTAGACCTCGCGGTTCTTGCCGTCGGCGTCCATGCGGATGATGCCGCCGATGCCGGTCTTGGCATAGAGGTCGCGCTTGGCGGCCGGGGGCACGTTGTAGGGCTGGCCGAGGGAGATGTAGGTCTTGCCGTCGGGCCCGACCCGGCACATCCGGGCGGTGTGGTTGTAGCTCTCCTCGGCGGCCGGAATCAGGTCGCCCTGCTTCACCAGCACGCCGGCGGCGACGTCGGGGCTCTCGTAGAAGAATTCCGCCGCCGGGAAGGACAGGACCCGGTTCTGCTCGACGATGGTTAGGACGCCGTCCTTGGAGAAGCAGACGCCGTTGGGGATCTTGAAATCGAGGCCGGGGGCGAAGGCGCGGACCTCGTCGGCGACGCGGTCCTTGTCCCGGTCGGTGACCGTGTAGACCTTGCTCTTGCGCGTTCCGACGAACAGCACGCCGGCATTGGGCCCGACCGCGATCGAGCGGGCATCGGGCACCACGGCGTAGAGGTCGATCTTGAAGCCGTCGGGGAGCTTGATCTTGGCGAGCGTCCTGCGCAGGGCGTCGGCGCGTCGGCCGGTCTGCGGGATCTCCGGCGCCTCCGCGGTGCCGGTGCCCTGCATCCCCGTGAGCTTTTCGAGGGCGTCGGCCTTCGCCTTGGTCTCGGCGGGCGCGGCGCCCTGCGCGCGGGCGCCGGCGGTGAACGCCAGCGCGGCGCAACCGGCCAGCAGCGTTGCGGTGAGGACCGATCGCATGGATGTCTCCCGAAGTCCGCCCGCATGGTCGGGGCGGTTGAGCCCCGACGATATGCGCCCGCCGGGCGCGCCGGCAAGGGGCGGGCCGGCGAGGGGCGGGCCGGCGGGCGACGGCGCGACCACGCCTCAGGGCGTGTAGGGCAGCAGCTTGATGAACAGGCCCCACAGCACGAACAGGATGCCGACGATCGAGACCAGCCAGACCAGGGAGCGGACCTTCGGGATGCCGAAGCCGTAGACGGGCAGGTAGACCAGCCGGGCGAAGAAGTAGAGGTAGGCGCCGAGGACGACCGCCGTGTTGTGGCGGCCCGTCGCCACGCAGGCGAGGACGAGGGCGGCGAAGATCGGGAAGGTCTCGATGAAGTTCTTCGACGCCTTCTCCAGCCGGCTCGCGGCGCCCGTCACCTCGGGCGTCGGCCCCTCGCGATTGCCGGACGCCCAGCCGAAGCCGCCCCGCTGCTGCACGCCGCTCGCGGAGGCGGCGACGATGTGGACCAGACCGAGCAGGCAGGACCAGGCGAGGAGGCGTATTTCGACCGGCATGGGGCGATGTCCCTGAGAAGAGGTGCGGGGTGTTCCTAGCTCGGCCCTGGGCAAAAGCGAAACCCGGTCGTGACTTGCGCCGGAACGCTCCTTATGAGTGCGCCTGCGCGGCGGAGCCCCTGGATACGGGATGTTCGGCGCGCAGCATGCGGCGCGCCGGAGCGTTCCGGGGCGCCCGTATGCCGGCGGCACCCTACGACAGAGTTGTGATGCGATGAGCGGCGTCAACGAGATCCGGTCGACCTTCCTCGACTACTTCGCGAAAGAGGGCCACGAAGTGGTGCCGTCCTCGTCGCTGGTGCCGCGCAACGACCCGACGCTGATGTTCACCAATGCCGGCATGGTGCAGTTCAAGAACGTCTTCACCGGCGTCGAGAAGCGCGCCTACGACCGCGCCACCACGGCGCAGAAATGCGTCCGCGCCGGCGGCAAGCACAACGACCTCGACAACGTCGGCTACACCGCCCGGCACCACACCTTCTTCGAGATGCTCGGCAACTTCTCCTTCGGCGACTACTTCAAGCCGCGGGCGATCGAGCTGGCCTGGAACCTGATCACCAAGGAGTTCGGCCTGTCCAAGGACCGGCTGCTGGTGACGGTCTATGCCGACGACGACGAGGCCGCCGGTCTCTGGCGCAAGATCGCGGGGTTCTCGGACGACCGCATCATCCGCATCGGCACCTCCGACAATTTCTGGCAGATGGGCGATACCGGCCCCTGCGGCCCGTGCTCCGAGATCTTCATCGACCAGGGGCCGACGCTCCAGGGGGGGCCGCCCGGCTCCCCCGACGAGGACGGCGACCGCTTCCTCGAGTTCTGGAACCTCGTGTTCATGCAGTACGAGCAGGTCGAGCCGGGCAACCGCCTCGCCCTGCCGCGCCCCTCCATCGACACCGGCATGGGCCTCGAGCGCATGGCCGCGATCCTCCAGGGGGTGACGAGCAACTACGAGACCGACCTCTTCCGCGCCCTCATCGACGCCGTGAGCCACGCGGTCGGTCGCCCGCCCGAGCCCGGCACGCAGGCCTCCTACCGGGTCATCGCCGACCACCTGCGCGCCGCGTCCTTCCTCGTGGCCGACGGCGTGCTGCCCGGCAACGAGGGCCGCGGCTACGTCCTGCGCCGGATCATGCGCCGCGCCATGCGGCATGCCGAACTCCTCGGCTCGCGCGAGCCGATGATGTACCGCCTCGTGCCGACGCTGCTGCGCGAGATGGGCCAGGCCTATCCCGAACTCACCCGCGCGGAGGGCCTCATCGGCGAGACCCTGCGGCTGGAGGAGACCCGCTTCCGCCGCACCCTGGAGCGCGGCCTCGCGATCCTCGACGCCGAGAGCCGCGACCTGCGCTCCGGCCAGAACCTCTCGGGCGAGACGGCCTTCACCCTCTACGACACCTACGGCTTCCCCCTCGACCTGACGCAGGACGCCCTGAAGGCGCGCGGCATCGGCGTCGACACGGACGCCTTCGGCCAAGCCATGGAGCGCCAGCGCAAGGCCGCCCGCGCCGCCTGGACGGGCTCAGGCGAGGCCGCCACCGAGACGGTCTGGTACGGCCTGAAGGAGCGCGTCGGCGCCACCGAGTTCCTCGGCTACGAGACCGAGAGCGCCGAGGGCATCGTCACCGCCCTGCTACGCGACGGCGCCGAGACCGGGAGCCTGACGGCGGGCGAGACCGGCCTCGTCCTCGTGAACCAGACGCCGTTCTACGGCGAGTCCGGCGGCCAAGTCGGCGACACCGGCACCCTGTCGGCGGCCGGCCTGAAGGCGCGGGTCACCGCCACCGAGAAGAAGCTCGGCGATCTCTTCGTCCACCACGTCACGGTGGATGCGGGCACGCTGTCGCTCAACCAGGCCGTCGAACTCGCCGTCGACCACGGCCGCCGCGCCGCGATCCGCGCCAACCACTCGGCGACGCACCTGCTGCACGAGGCCCTGCGCCAGGTGCTCGGCGACCACGTCGCTCAGAAGGGCTCCCTGGTCTCCCCCGACCGCCTGCGCTTCGACTTCAGCCACCCGAAGCCCATGGACGAGGCCGAGATCCGGGCCGTCGAGGACATCGCCAACGCCGTGCTCCTGCAGAACACGCCGGTGGTCACCAAGCTGATGGCCGTGGACGAGGCCATCGAATCCGGCGCCCGCGCGCTGTTCGGCGAGAAGTACGGCGACGAGGTTCGCGTGGTCTCCATGGGCGCCCCGATCGCGGGCGAGGGCGGACGCAGCAAGGCGTTCTCGGTGGAGCTCTGCGGCGGCACGCATGCGGGGCGCACCGGCGAGATCGGCCAGGTCTCGGTGGTGGGCGAGAGCGCCGTCGGCGCCGGTGTCCGCCGCATCGAGGCCCTGACCGCGGATGCCGCGCGGCGCCACCGCGTCGAGGAGAGCCGGACGCTGGCGCAGATCGCCGGGCTGCTGAAAGCCGCCACGGCCGACGTGCCGGATCGCCTCGCGGCCCTGATCGAGGATCGCCGGCGCCTGGAGCGCGACCTCACCGACGCGCGCAAGAAGATCGCCATGGGGGGCGCGGGCGCGGGCGGCGACGACGGCATCGCCGAGATCGGCGGCGTGAAGGTCATGGCGCGGGTGGTCGAGGGCGTGGAGATGCGCGACCTCAAGAGCCTCGCCGACGAGGGCAAGACCCGCCTGGGCTCCGGCATCGTCGCCATCGTGGGCGTCGCCCCCGACGGCAAGGCCGGCCTCGTGGTCGGCGTCACCCCGGATCTCACCGAGCGCTACGACGCCGTGGCCCTGGTCCGGGCCGGCGCGGGCCATCTCGGCGGCAAGGGCGGCGGCGGGCGCCGCGACATGGCCCAGGCCGGTGGTCCCGAGGGCGCGGGGGCCCAGGCCGCCATCGACGCCATCCGCGCCGCCCTCACGGCCTGACACGCCCGCGCCCGCTCCTCCGCTTCGTCCGGGGGGCGGCGCGTGCTCAGTTCACGCGCTTCCAGGTCTGGCTCTTGCAGAACACGCTCATCACGCAGCCCGAGACCTCGACGATGTCCGCCCCCTTCAGCGTCAGGGTGCCGGCGTAGGTCTTGCCGTCGTTGGGATTGTAGAGCGTGCCCTCGTAGCCGTTCGCTCCGGCGGTGCGGGTGTCCATGATCTGCACGCCGACGAGGCTGCGGGTGCGCAGGGACGGGTCGGGGTTCTTCGCGTCGAGGCCAGGACCCGCGACGCTCGCCAGCGTCCCGCAATAGCCGTTGCCGCAGCGGCTGATCCGCACCTTCGAGGCGCCGGTCTCCGTCAGCCACAGCCCCGTGGCGTCCCGTCCCTGTTGGGCCGAGACCGCGCCGCTCAGCAGAAGCGCGACCGCCCCTGCGCAGCCTGCGCTCCGCAACACCCGTCCCGTGATCGCCATGTCGGAAATCCTCGCCCTGCGCGTTCGTCGGGCGGGGGCATAGCGTGCGTCTATTCCGCTGGCCAGACCTTCGGTCGGCCGTAACGGCGGGGCCGCCTCAGGCGCGGGCCAGGACGGCGCCGGTATAGGTCTCGCCGACCTCGCAGAGCGGCAGGCCGTCCGCCCGCAGCAGGAGCGCCTCGATCGCGAAGAGCGGGTCGGCAGGCCCGGCGGTGTCCGGACGGTCCCCCGCGGGCAGGAGGCCCAGGGACAGGGTCCGGCGGGTGGGCGACAGGTCGTGCACGACGCGGCCGAAGGGCACCGTGCTGGTCTCCAGCAACCGGTTCATCGCGGGCGTGAGGCGCGACGGGACGTACCAGTTCTCCGCCTCCGACAGGACAAGCGCGCCGCAGGTCAGGCGGACCCGGCGGTAGTGCACCGGCACCGTGCGCGGCAGGGCGAGGCGCTCCCGCTGCACCGGGCTGGCCGGCCGCTCCGGCGCCGGGACCGCATGGGCGACGAGGCCGGGGGACTGGGCGAGCCCTCGGGCGCGGCACCAGTCTTCCAGAACCGCCGTGGCACTCGGGCCGGCGCGCAGCCGGTCACACAGGTCCTTCAGGAGGGTGGCCGCAGCAGGGATCGTGACCGGGTCGCCGGGGAGGGACGTCGCCATGAACACCGAACCACGTCCCATTCACCTGCACCGCGCGTCGTCGTGGCCGCCGCACGTGCTCACACCGCACCGCCATACGCAGCACGGGCGAAAAGGTCTACGTCGATGCCGGGACGGGGGGAGGGGAAGTTTGGTGGAGCCTAACGGGATCGAACCGATGACCTCTTCCATGCCATGGAAGCGCTCTCCCAGC
>NZ_LMMK01000015.1:51778-52094 GCF_001422795.1 Methylobacterium sp. Leaf88
GCACCCGGGGTTCTGGATCACCCGGGTGGGTCGTCCGCAGCGGAGAGGCCTGAGCCGCACCGGCGATGGCGGTGACATACTGGGATCGGGCCGCCGCCTCAACCCCTATTTCGCAGTCCGGGCGATTTCCTGCGGGCGACGTCCAGAGGGATCGCGCGCCGTTCGCAGCGCGGAGGCCAAACGCCGAAAACCGCACGACGCGGATGCATCGGGCGGGGCCAGGGGCTGGGTATGTCGTGGTCTGAATAGAGAGTTGGTGGAGCCTAACGGGATCGAACCGATGACCTCTTCCATGCCATGGAAGCGCTCTCCCAGC
>NZ_LMMK01000015.1:52150-86093 GCF_001422795.1 Methylobacterium sp. Leaf88
ACACCCCGGCCTCTGGAAGGCCCGGGGTGGTCGTCGTCGGCGGGCGTGTCGCCCACCGCCGATAGCGGTGATGTACTGGGGCTTGTCCGCGGCCTCAACCCCCTTTGTGCCCCGCCGGCAAACTTTTTTGCCGGAGGTTGGGCGGAGGGCGCGGGCGAGCGTCAGCTCTCCTCGTCGTTCTCGATGTCGCCGTCGATCAGGTCGGCCACGTCGTCGTCGCCGGCGTCCTCTTCCTCGAGGAAGGTGTCGTCCGTATCGTCGTTGCTGTCGCCGTCGACGTCCTCGGTCGTCGTATCCGCCTCGTCCTCGGCCGCCTCGACCTCGTCGAGGGACACGATCTCCGGACCGCCCTTCTCGGCATCCGTATCCTCGTCGTCATCGGCCGGGGCGGCGTTGGCCCGCGCCGCGAGCGCCGGGGCGGCACGGCCGGAGGCTGCCGCGACCTGATAGATCGTTCCGCATTTCGGGCAGGTCGGAGGGTCGTTGTCGAGGTCGTAGAACTTGGCGCCGCAGCTCATGCATTGACGCTTCAAGCCGAGTTCCGGTCTGGCCACGGGCGAACCTCTAGTACGTGCGATCTTTTGGGAGAGGCGCCCCGTTAGTCGCGTGGGACGCTCCTGTCAAATTCTCTTGCGGTTGACGTACGTTCCACGTCCGTCTTCGGCCGTCCACGGGCGTTTTCCGGGCCGGACGGCCCGGGATGCGCGCCATCGGATGACGGCGGCGGCGACGCATGTTAACCGGCCCCATGATCGGCGCGCCTGCAGAAGCCCGCAGGCGCCCCTGCGCCCAGCCGAAAAGTCGACGCCCGTGTCCCATGATTCCCAGCCGCACCCCCTGACTTCCCATGCGGGCCTGCCTCTCCAGGGCAGCCTGCGGCCTCCGGGGGACAAGTCCATCTCGCACCGCGCGATGATTCTCGGATTGCTCAGCATCGGCGAGACCAATGTCGAGGGCCTTCTCGAGGGCGACGACGTCCTGCGCACCGCGGCGGCCGCCAAGGCCCTCGGGGCCGACGTGGAGCGGGTGGGCGAGGGGCGCTGGCGCCTGCGCGGCGTCGGGATCGGCGGCCTGAGCGATCCCGAGGACGTGCTCGATTTCGGCAATGCCGGGACCGGCTCGCGCCTGATGATGGGCGTCGTGGGCGGCCAGCCGGTCACCGCGACCTTCGACGGCGATGCCTCCCTGCGCAAGCGGCCCATGCGCCGCATCCTGGATCCGCTGGTGCGGATGGGAACCGAGGTGGTGCGCGAGGAGGAGGGCGGCCGCGTGCCCCTGACCCTGCGCGGCCCCCGCGAGGCGATCCCGATCACCTACGAGACGCCCGTGGCCTCGGCCCAGATCAAGTCGGCCGTGCTGCTGGCCGCCCTGAACGCCCCCGGGACCACGACGGTGATCGAGGCGGCGGCCACCCGCGATCACACCGAGCGGATGCTGCGCCTGTTCGGCGCCGAGGTCACGGTGACGCCCCACGGCCCCGACGGACACGGGCGGACGATCGCGCTCACCGGGCAGCCCATGCTCCGGGGCACCAAGGTGGTCGTCCCCGCCGATCCCTCGTCGGCGGCCTTCCCCCTGGTGGCGGCCCTCATCGTGCCCGGCTCCGAGGTGACGCTGGAAGGCGTCATGATGAACCCCCTGCGGATCGGGCTCATCACCACCCTGATCGAGATGGGCGCCGACATCGAGCGCCTGCGCGAGCGGGAGGAGGGCGGCGAGACCGTCGCCGACCTGCGCGTGCGGGCGAGCCGCCTCCGGGGCGTCGACGTGCCCCCGGAGCGCGCCCCGGCCATGATCGACGAGTACCCGGTGCTCGCCGTCGCGGCCGCGTTCGCGGAGGGCACCACGCGGATGCGCGGCCTGCACGAGCTGCGCGTGAAGGAATCCGACCGCCTCGCGGCGGTGGCGGACGGACTCAGCGCCAACGGCGTCGCCTATCTCGTCGAAGGTGACGATCTCGTCGTCCACGGCACCGGCGAGCCGGCCCGGGGGGGTGGCACCGTGGCGACCCATCTCGATCACCGCATCGCCATGGCGTTCCTGGTGATGGGCCTCGCCACCCGGGAGCCGGTCACGGTGGATGACGGCGCGATGATCGCCACGAGCTTCCCGAGCTTCCTGCCGACGATGCAGGGCCTCGGCGGCCGGATCGAAGGGTGAGCGCGATGCCGATGGTGATCGCGATCGACGGCCCCGCCGCCTCGGGCAAGGGCACCCTCGCCAAGCGGCTGGCCGCCCATTACGGCCTGCCGCATCTCGATACCGGCCTGCTCTACCGGGCCGTCGCCCTGACGGTGATCGATTCCGGCCACAGCCTCGACGATCATCAGGCCGCGGCGCGGGCCGCCTCCAGCCTGATCGCGGACCGGCTCGCCGATCCGCGCCTGCGCGAGCGCGCCATGGGCGAGGCGGCCTCCCGCATCTCGGCGGTCCCCGCCGTGCGGGCCGCCCTCCTGGCCTGGCAACAGCGCTTTGCCGGCGATGCCAGCGGCGCCGTGCTGGACGGACGCGATATCGGGACCGTGGTCTGCCCCAACGCCCAGGTGAAGCTCTTCATCACGGCCGCGCCCGAGGAGCGCGCCCGGCGCCGCCACCTCGAATTGCTGCGGCGCGGGGAATCCGCGAGCCTGGGCGCCATTCTCGACGATATCGTCGCCCGCGACGCACGGGACGCGCAGCGTTCCACGGCGCCGCTGAAGGCGGCGACCGACGCCGTCCTCCTCGATACCACCGCGCTCGATCCCGACGAGGCCTTCGCGGCCGCCCGGGCTATCGTCGATCGCGCGCGCCCGCATTAGGGCGGTCCGGGTCGCGGATCGGCGGCGACGGCACCGATCCGAAGACGCATTCCGCGCCGGAGGGTGTCCGGCGCGGGGTGGCCTGGGTCAGGCGCGCTGATCGATCGGGGTGTATTCCCGCTTGTCGGGACCGATGTAGAGCTGCCGCGGCCGGCCGATCTTCTGCGAGGGATCCTCGATCATCTCGGCCCATTGGGCGATCCAGCCGGTGGTGCGGGCCAGGGCGAACAGCACCGTGAACATCGAGGTCGGGAAGCCCATCGCCTTGAGAGTGATGCCCGAGTAGAAATCGATGTTCGGATAGAGCTTCTTCTCGATGAAGTAGTCGTCCTTCAGGGCAATCTGCTCCAGCTGCACGGCGACTTCGAGCAGCGGATCGTCCTTGATCCCGAGCTGACCCAGCACCTCGTGGGTGGTCTTCTGCATGATGCGCGCGCGCGGATCGTAGTTCTTGTAGACGCGGTGGCCGAAGCCCATCAGGCGGAAGGGATCGTTCTTGTCCTTGGCCTTGGCCACGTACTTGGCCACGTTCTCCGGATGCCCGATCTCCTCGAGCATCTTCAGGGCCGCCTCGTTGGCGCCCCCGTGGGCGGGTCCCCACAGGCAGGCGATGCCGGCCGCGATGCAGGCGAAGGGATTGGCCCCCGAGGAGCCCGCGAGACGCACGGTCGAGGTCGAGGCGTTCTGCTCGTGATCGGCGTGGAGAATGAAGATCCGGTCGAGCGCGCGCGCGAAGATTGGATTGACCTTGAACTCCTCGCACGGAACCGCGAAGCACATCCGCAGGAAGTTCGAGGTGTAGTCGAGATCGTTCTTCGGATAAACGAAGGGCTGTCCAATCGAATATTTGTAGGCCATCGCCGCCAGGGTGGGCATCTTGGCGATCATCCGCATCGACGCGACCATGCGCTGCTGGTCGTCCGAGATGTCGGTGGAATCGTGATAGAAGGCCGAGAGGGCACCGACGCAGGCGACCATGATCGCCATCGGGTGCGCGTCGCGGCGGAACCCCTGGAAGAAGCGGTTCATCTGGTCATGCACCATGGTGTGGCGCGTGATCCGGTAGTCGAAATCCGCCTTCTGGGCCGGGGTCGGCAGCTCGCCGAACAGCATGAGGTAGCAGGTTTCGAGGAAGTCGCCGTGCTCGGCGATCTGTTCGATGGGATAGCCACGATAGAGGAGAATGCCCGCATCGCCGTCGATGTAGGTGATCTTCGACTCGCAGGAGGCGGTGGAGGTGAAGCCGGGATCGAAGGTGAACTTGCCCGTCTTCGCGTAGAGCTTGCCGATATCGATCACGTCCGGCCCGATGGTGCCGGTCTTGATCGGAAGTTCGACGTGGTTGTCGCCCACGGTGATCGTGCTGGAGGCGCTCATGGAGACCTGGACCCTTTCGTGGCAACGGGGCGGCGTCGGCCCGCGTGGCGATGCAATCGACCACCCGGGTCCGGGGTGCAAATGCAGCGCATGCTGCACTTGCTCACACGAGCATGGGGGTAGCGGATCGGCGGACCGTCATCAACCGACGGCCCGGCTCACCTCGACGTCGAAGCGAAATCCGGGCCGATTTGTCATTCTTCCACTCGGAGCACTCGGACGAACCGGCATTTTGCTGCAGTGCGGTGGTCAGCCGGTCTGGTCGCGGAGCCGGCCGAGACACTCCTCCCGGCCGAGCACGGCCATGACGTCGAAGACCGGCGGCGAGGTGGCGCGGCCGGTGAGCGCCGCCCGGAGGGGCTGCGCGATCTGGCCGAGCTTCAGGCCGTTCGCCTCGGCAAACTGCCGGACCGCGCCCTCGGTGGCGGCGGCGGTCCAATCGGGCAACCCCTCGAGGGCCGGCAGGAGGGCGGCCAGGCGATTCCGGGCCTCGTCGCCGAGCAGCCCCTTCGCCTTCTCGTCGGGCACGAGGGGCCGGGCCGCGGTGAGGTAGTAGGCGCTGTCCAGGAGTTCGACGAGGGTCTTGGCCCGCTCCTTCAGGCCCGGCATCGCGGCAGTGAGCGTCTCCCGCAGAGCCGGACTCATGGGCACCGCGATCCCCCGTGCCGGGCCGAGCGCCGGCAGCACCTCGTCGATCGCCGCGACGAGGTCCGCATCGGCCGCGCCACGGATGTAGAGGCCGTTGAGGTTTTCCAGCTTGGCGAAGTCGAAGCGCGCGGGCGACCGCCCGATGGCATTGAGGTCGAAGGCGGCGATCATCTCCTCGGTGGAGAAGACCTCCTGGTCACCGTGGCTCCAGCCCAGGCGCACGAGGTAGTTGCGCAGGGCGCTCGGCAGGTAGCCGAGGTCTCGGTAGGCATCGACGCCGAGGGCCCCGTGCCGCTTCGACAGCTTGGCGCCGTCCGCGCCGTGGATCAGCGGGATATGCGCCATGGCGGGCGCCTCCCAGCCGAGGGCATCGGAGATCTGGCGCTGGCGCGCCGCATTGGTCAGGTGGTCGTCGCCGCGGATGACCTGGGTGACGCCCATGTCGTGATCGTCCACTACGACGGCGAGCATGTAGGTCGGGTTGCCGTCCGAACGCAGCAGGACGAGGTCGTCGAGATCCTTGTTCTGCCAGACGACCCGGCCCTGCACGCCGTCCTCGACCACGGTCTCGCCGTCGGTCGGGGCGCGCAGGCGAATCACCGGCTTGACGCCGGCGGGCGCCTCGGACGGGTCGCGGTCGCGCCAGCGGCCGTCGTAGCGCAGGGGCCGCCCCTCTGCGCGGGCCGCCTCGCGCATCGCCGTCAGTTCGTCGGGCGTCGCGTAGCAGCGATAGGCGTGGCCGGAGGCCAGCAGGCTCTCGGCGGCTTCGCGGTGACGGGCGGCGCGGGCGTATTGGTAGATGACGTCCCCGTCCCAATCGAGCCCGAGCCAGCGCATGCCGTCCAGGATCGCGTCGATGGCGCCCTGCGTCGAGCGTTCGCGATCGGTGTCCTCGATGCGCAGCAGCATGCGGCCGCCGAAGCGGCGGGCATAGAGCCAGTTGAACAGGGCCGTGCGAGCCCCGCCGATGTGAAGGTAGCCCGTGGGCGAGGGCGCGAAACGCGTGACGACGGCTGACGACATCAATCTGGACTTGAATGGCTCGTGATTCGGGCGGGAAGCGGATCGACCGGCCCGGAACCGCGCGTGTAGCATGCGCGCGGGCACACGTTAAGGAATCGTCCCGTTCCCAGGATCGCAGGGCGCATCGCCGGCTCCCGGTCACGGACGCACGCCCGGAGGTTTTCGCGATGGCGCAGGCGCGGGCGATGGCGGCGATGGGGCGCATCACGCGCCACCTCGCCGCGCGTCGCCCGGGCGCCGGGCCGATCCGCGACTGGTTCCGGGCGGGATGGACCCGCGAGATCGAGCAGCGCCGGCTCTTCGCCTGGCTCGCCGTCGCGTTCGGATGCGGCATCCTCGCGTTCTTCCTCGGTACGCAGGGGACGCCGTCGCTCCTGGCGCCGCTCGCGGCCGCCGCCCTGCTCGCCGCGACGACGCCCCTCCTCGTGGCGCGCCCGTTCGGCCTGGCCCTAGTGCTCGCCGCCGTCGCCGCCCTCCTGGGCTTCGCGGCGGCCGCCGCGCGGGTCCGCTCGGTCGACGGGCCGATCCTCGCCCGCACCACGATCGGTCCGCTGGTGGGCACCATCGAAGGGCTGGACGAGCGGGAGGAGGGGGCGCGCCTGATCCTCCGCGTCGAGAGCTTTGGCACCCTCGGCGCCGAGGTCCGCCCGGTCCGGGTGCGGGTCTCCTACCGCAAGGCGAATACCCTGAAGCCGGGCGACCGCATCGCCGCGACCGCGCGCCTGCTTCCGCCGCCGGAAGCCGCCCGCCCCGGAGGCTACGACTTCGCCCGGGATGCCTTCTTCCGTGAGATCGGCGCGGTGGGCTCCCTCGTCGGCAAGGTCGACCTGCGGCCGCCGGCCGAGAGCGCGGACTGGCAGATCCGCCTCGCGGCCGCCGTCGACGCGGCCCGCAACGCCCTGACGCGCCGCATCACCGACGCCAACGGCGGACAGGCCGGAGCGGTGGCGGCGGCCCTGGTGACGGGCAAGCGCGGCCTGATCAGCCCCGAGACCAACGACATCCTGCGCGCCGCCGGCATCTACCACGTCGTCTCGATCTCGGGCCTTCACATGGTCCTGGCGGCCGGCGTGGTGTTCTGGCTCGTGCGGGCGCTTCTGGCCCTCGTTCCGTTCGCGGCACTGCACTGGCCGATCAAGAAGATCGCCGCTGCCGTCGCCATGGTGGGCGTGACGGCCTACTGCGTCTTCTCCGGCTGGGACATCGCCGCCGAGCGCTCGCTGATCATGACCCTCGTGATGCTAGGCGCGATCCTGGTCGACCGCCCGGCGCTCAGCATGCGAAACTTGGCCCTCGCCGCCCTGATCGCCCTGGCCCGCGAGCCGGACGGCCTCCTCGGCCCGAGCTTCCAGATGTCGTTCGCGGCGGTGGCCGGCCTGATTGCCTGCGCGCCGCTGATCGCCGGACGCGGGCGGCAGCGCGACGGTGCCGGCCTGCTCCCCCGGATCTTCGCCCTGGCGACCGCGGCGGTCGTCGGCACCCTGGCCACGACGCTCGTGGCCCAGATCGCCACCGCGCCCTTCGCCACCTACCACTTCCAGACGGTGCAGCCCTTCGGGCTGGTGGGCAATGCGCTCACCCTGCCGCTCGTCTCCCTGGCGGTGATGCCGTCAGCGGTTCTGGGCATCCTCGCCTATCCGTTCGCGCTGGATCAGCCGGTCTGGTGGGCCATGGGCCTGGCGGTGCGGGGGATGCTGACCATCTCGACCTGGATCGCGGGCTTCGGCAACGCCGTCGTCGTGGTCCCGGCCTTCGGCACGGGGGCCCTCGGCCTTCTGGCCGCCGCCCTGATCGTCCTGACGCTCCCGGCCTCGTCGCTGCGCTGGCTCGGCCTCATTCCGGCAGCGATCGGCATCGCCTGTGCGGCTGCCCCGGATCGCTACGACATCTACGTCGATCGGGAGGGGGCGGGCGCCGCCATCCGCCAGCGCAATGGGCGGCTCGCCACCCTTGGCCGGCCGCCCCCCTTCGTGCTCGCGCAATGGCTCAAGGCCGATGGAGACGACCGACGGGTGCAGGACGTCACGGGGTTCGAGGGCGCGCGCTGCGATCGCCTGGGCTGTACCCTGACCACACCCGACGGCCGCGTGCTCGCCCTGACCACCGACAAGCGTGCCCTCGGAGAGGACTGCGCCAGGGCCGACATCCTGATCACCCGGCAATCCGCGCCCGGCGGCTGCGCCGCATCGATCGTCATCGACCGGGATTTCCTGGGATCGCACGGTGCGACCGCGATTCGCCTCACCCGCGATGGGCCGTCCCTCGCCTCCGCGAAGCATCCCGGGGATGTCGTGCCCTGGCGTGCGACGCCTTTGCGCAAGCCGTTGTTCCCGCCGGGAACGTCCTTGCCATCTTCGACACCGCCTGCGTCGGTCTTACCGGAAATCCCCGATCGCACCCGCGACCCGTCGGATCCGTCCGGCGATGAACCGGACGGGGACCCCCTTCAGTAGCGGCGCACCAGACTGACCAGACGTCCCTGGATCTGCACCCGATCCGGCCCGAGGACCCGCGTCTCGTAGGCCGGATTCGCCGCTTCCAGGGCGATGGACGATCCACGCCGGCGCAGGCGCTTCAGGGTCGCCTCCTCGTCGTCGATGAGGGCCACGATGATGTCGCCCGTATTGGCGGTGTCCTGCTTGCGGATGACCACCAGGTCGCCGTCGAGGATCCCGGCATCGACCATCGAATCGCCGCGCACCTCCAGGGCGTAATGCTCGCCACCGGCCAGGAAATCCGGCGACATCGTCACCGAATGGCTCTGTTCCTGGATGGCCGAGATGGGCGTACCGGCCGCGATCCGACCCATCACCGGGATGGTCACGGCCCGACCGCTCTCGTCGGTGGCCTGCGTGGTCGGCAGTCGGGGCACCGATGCGCCGGCCGGCAGGCCCTTGCCCTTGCCGCCTTCGACCACGCTCGGCGTGAAGCGGCGAACCTCGGAGGCCGGAGCGGCGCGCGGGGCGCCCGCATTCCCCCCGAGGCTCTCCGGCATCCGGATCACCTCGATGGCCCGCGCCCTGTTGGGCAGCCGGCGCAGGAAGCCGCGCTCCTCCAGGGCCGTGATCAGGCGGTGAATGCCCGACTTCGACTTCAGGTCGAGGGCATCCTTCATCTCGTCGAACGACGGGGGAACGCCGCTCTCGCGCATCCGAAGCTGGATGAACTGGAGCAGGTCCAGCTGCTTACGCGTCAACATGCGGGACACTCTTCGTTAGCGCCACGGATCGCGGCGGGTGGCACTAGAAACAAACCACGAACACGTTAAACGTTCCGTAAGTGTTCTGCAAGGGTTCCCATCTCAAGCCTCTCGGACCCGATCCGTTCGATCCCCTCGGCAAGGGCGGATCCGGGCGTCGCCCGAGCGCCACGCCGGCCTGCCGCTGCGGCCATCGCTGCGACCGAGTGGTGCCCCGATCCGACGAACGAGTTGGACGGCCGGCGTCGGAACCGGTCGGCAGGGCGCCCGGGCGCAGCGCCCTCGGGTCGATGGCCCGGCGACGATCGGTTCTCTGCCGTCCTCTGTCGGCGTCGCCGACGGCGGGTCTTCGGCTAGCGCTGCCCGGTGCGTCCTGCCTTGGGCCGGTCACCCGAACCGTTGCCGCCCGTCTCGGTGGGATTACGGGGATCCTGCCAGAAGGTATCGAACAGGCGCTGCATCGCGCGGGCGTTCTCCTGCTGCACCTCCAGGCCCGTCTGGAACATCTGCTGCATCACGTCGAAGGGCGCTTCCGTGGCCGACCTGTCCGGCGCGGCGGACTCCGGCCGGGGCGAAGCCGCGAGCCACTTCGACGCCGCACGCGGCCGTGCCTGGGGCGAGGGCGTCGCGGGCTTCGGGGCCTTGGCGCCGGAGTTCAGGAACGCCTGCATCATCTCCGACCAGGCATTGGGCGGGAAGCCGAAGGGGTTCGCCTCGGCGCGCGGGACCGGCGCCGCGGCAGGCGCTTGGTTGATCATGACGTGGACGATCCCCGCCACCACCATGCCGGCCATGATCGGCAGCATCTGCTTCAAGGCCGGCATCGCCACGCCGCTGACGGCAGCGGCCTGCTGCAGAACGGCCTGACTCAGATGGGGCGAGCCGAAGAGTTGCTGGACCAGCATGTCCATCTGCGGCGTCGCGCTCGACGACTTCTGCGCGGCGGGGCCGACGAGATTGAAGAGGTGGGCGAAGCCGGTCGGATCCTGGGCGACGTTCCGCTGCAGCCCCATCGTGAGGGCCGGAAGCAGGGCTTCCATCGCGCGCAGGCTCTGCTCCGGCGACAAGCCGAACTGCCGTCCGAAACCCTGCGCGTTGGGGCCCGCCTGCGCCTGAAGGATGTCGAACAGATTGAACATGGCGGCCTCGCGGACGAACTGCGGCTTTCCCGGTCATCGACCCGGGCGCGCCGCGCGAATTCTGTCGCATCCGGTCGGTACTGACCAGCCCGGGCGCCTCACGACGGCCCGATTCCCCGTCGACGGGGGCCCGTATCAACCCGTTTCTTGCCCCGGACCCGCGATGCGCTTCCCTTCGCCCCTGATCGAGGCGCGCCTGTTGCGTCGCTACAAGCGCTTTCTCGCCGATCTGCAGCTTGCCGACGGGTCCGTGATCACGGCCCATTGCCCCAACCCGGGGGCGATGCTGGGACTTGCGGTGCCGGGCGCGCGGGCCCTGTTGTCCGACGTCCGGGGCCCGACGCGCAAGCTCCCCTTTTCCTGGGAACTGGTGGAGGCGGATCTGCCCGGCGGCCGGCAATGGGTTGGCATCAACACGATGCGGCCGAACGCCCTGGTGGCGGAGGCCTTCGCAGCCGGCGGCCTGCCCTGCCTCGCCGGCTACACGGGCCTGCGGCCCGAAGTCCGCTACGCCCGGGCAAGCCGGGTCGACTTCCTCGCCACGGGGGAGGGGATGCCGCCCTGCCATGTCGAGGTGAAGAACTGTCACCTGATGCGCAGCCCCGGCCTCGCGGAATTTCCCGATTGCGTCGCCGCCCGCAGCGCCCGCCACATGACGGACCTCGCGGCCGTCGTCGAGGCCGGGGGCCGTGCCATGGTCATCATCGTGGTGCAGATGTGGGCGGATCGCTTCGACGCCGCGCGGGACCTCGATCCTGCCTTCGACCGGGCGCTTCAGGCCGCTCGGGCGGCCGGCGTCGCCGTCCACGCCCATCGCTGCCGCATCGACCCGGTCGGCATCGCCGTGGCCGACGCCATCCCGGTGCTGTAGGGCGCGCGTCCCAGAAGAACCGCGCGGGCCCGTCAGTCGGCCCGCTCGAAGATCAGGTTGAGGCGGGTGCGAGCGATCCGGCGATAGCCGTGCTGCTCGAGCAAGGCGGGCAGGTCGATCTGCCACTGGTCGGTGCCGTTCTCGACGATGAGCAGCCGCGGGTGGAGGCTCGCGGGGGCGGCCCGCAGGAAGGGTTCGAGGATCAGGTCCTCGGCGCCCTCGACATCGAGCTTCATCGCGTCGATGCGCGCGATGCCCTCGCCGAGGGCGAGATCGAGCAGGGGCACGGCCGGCACACGAATCTGCGCGCCCTCGTTCGTCCCGACGATCTTCAGGCTCGATTCCCCCCGGTTGCGGGGATCCACGAACAGGGTGAGTTCCCCCGCCTTGTCGGCGACCGCGCAGGCCACCGCCTTGACCGTTCCGAACGGATTCTGAGCGATGTTGTAGGTCAGGCGGTCGAACACGTCCGGCTGCGGCTCGACGGCCAGGATCCGGGCGCGCGGCCCCGCGAAGGCCGCCACGAACAGCGCGTAGGCACCGATATTCGCGCCGATATCCAGGAAGGTGCAGCCGGGCTGAAGCTTCGCCCGGAGAAGTGCGCGCTCCTCCGGATCGAAGAACTGCGGCGTGAAGAGCACCTTCTTCTCGCAGTTGTTGTTGTAGGGGTAGAGCCGCATGCGGGCGCCGTAGCGTTCGACGTCCAGAGGGGCGCCGCGCAGCAGCCCGATCGCCACGCGGCGCAGGAACAGGGCGAGGCGTCGCCCGGCCCAGCTCGCGTAGGAGATCCGGCCCGTCTGCCGAGCGATGCGCGCGACGAGGCCGGTGGGAGCGTAAGTGCCGTAGGGCTGCGTGTCTTTCATCGTGCGTGCTGATGCCAGCGCACGGACGCGGCGGCAAGCGACGCCGCCGCGGGAGGATCGAAAGGTCCCGGACATTCCGGGCCGATCAGCCCGCAGCGCCCCCTCCGGGCGAATGCGGTCGGCCGCAGATCAGACCTGACCGTCGCGCCACTTCGGAAGCAGAGGACAATCGTCGAGACCGGATCTGGTGCTCAGACCTGTTCCATTGCGGCAACACCACGACCGAAACCCAGTTCGAGCGGCCTCGATTGCCCGAAAAATAGGCGTCTGCACAAAGGATAGCTTTGCCGTAAACGGGAACCTTTGAGAACGTCGCCCCAACGCAGATCCTCCCGCAGAGTTCCCATCGCCATGCAGCGCTCGCTTCTCGCCCTTTCCGCCGTCCTGCTGTCCTCGGTCTGCGCCTTCGCGGCCGACATGCCGGCGAAGGTGCTGGCGGTCCCTGCCCCGCCCGCGCCGTGCAAGGCCGAGATCACCTTCCCGGCCTATGGCGGCGTCATTAAGCAGAACCCGAACCCGTCCTGCCTGACGCTCGGCGCCTTCGGCGACGTCTATGTCGGCGGTGCGGTCACGGGCTACTTCTACACCCAGCCCAACCAGTACACGTTCTCGCCCGCTCCGCTGCCGAGTGACCGGGCCGGCCGCGTGGACGTCTCGAACCTGATGGGCTTCATCCAGAAGGCCGACGGCCCGTTCCAGTTCTACGCCGCCTTCGGCGCCTACTCGATCCCCGGCCTCGGCCTGCCGATTTACGGCACCTTCGACCAGACGGACCTGCTGTATTCCCCGGCGCCGATCGTGTTCGGAAAGTACGTGATCAACGACAACTGGTCGATCCAGGGCGGTCGGATGCCGACCCTGATCGGCTCCGAGCTGCCGTTCACCTTCCAGAACCTGAACATCTCCCGCGGCCTCCTCTTCGGTCAGGAGAACGTGATCAACCAGGGTGTGCAGGTGAACTACTCGGATGGTCCGTGGGCGGCCTCGTTCGCCGCGACCGACGGCTTCTATTCCGGCGAGATCAACTGGGTCACGGGTGCGATCACCTACAAGATCGACCCCGCCAACACGGTGGGCATCAACGGCGGCACGCACTTCTCCAGCTACACCAATTTCGACTTCGCGGACCCGTTCGGTCGTCGCGGCCTTCGCTTCCAGTACGCCACGCCCGTCTCGCTGCAGAACAGCAGCATCATCAGTGCCAACTACACCTATGCGGACGGTCCCTGGATCGTGACGCCGTACGTCCAGTACACCAACGTGGAGCAGAACGCCGTCCTGGGCCTCGCCGGTGCCGAAACCATCGGCGGCGCCCTCCTCGCCAGCTACGCCTTCACGGACAACTTCGCCCTCGCGGGCCGCGTGGAGTACATCAGCCAGAGCGGCAACCGCAACAATCCGTTCGGTCAGACCTCGGTGCTCTACGGCGCCGGCAGCTCGGCCTTCTCCTTCACCGTGACCCCGACCTTCACCTTCGATCGCTACTTCGTCCGCGGCGAGTTCTCGACCGTGCAGCTCTACGACATCACGCCCGGCCTCGGCTTCGGCCGCAGCGGCCTGAAGACCTCGCAGGAGCGCTACATGCTGGAGACCGGCATCACCTTCTGATCCGATCGGACGATCCGGTTCGGCGAAACGCGGCGGCAGGGCAACCTGCCGCCGCTTTCATGTGCGCCCATGCGCCACCGGAGGGCTTCCGTCCACGCGCCCGACGGTTCAAGGAGGCGGGACCATGCCCCGACCGATAAGGCCCGAGCCCATGCAGCGCTTCGATTCCGACGGTGTTTCCCTCGCCTACATCGACGTCCCCGCCGTCGGCGGGTCGGGCGACCCGGTCCTGCTGATCCACGGCTTCGCCTCGAACCATGCGGTGAACTGGGTCAACACGCTCTGGGTCCGGGCCCTGACCCAGGCCGGCTACCGCACCATCGCCTTCGACAACCGGGGGCACGGCGAGAGCCAGAAGCTCTACGATCCGGAGGTCTACGGCGCGGACCTCATGGCCCAGGACGCGCGCCGCCTCCTCGACCATCTCGGGATCCCCAAGGCCGATGTCATGGGTTACTCGATGGGCGCGCGCATCGCCGCGTTCCTGGCTCTCGATGCGCCGGAGCGCGTCCGTTCGCTGCTGCTCGGCGGTCTCGGCCTGCATCTGATCGAGGGCAAGGGCCTGCCCGACGGGATCGCCGAGGCCTTGGAGGCGGAGCCCGGCGCACCGGCCCCGAACCCGACGGCCGCCGCGTTCCGCACCTTCGCCGAGCAGACGAAGAGCGACCTGCGGGCCCTGGCCGCCTGTATGCGCGGCTCGCGCCAGACCCTGTCGCGCGCCGAAGTCGCCGAGATCTCGTCACCGACCCTGGTGACGACCGGCACCCTCGACACCGTCTCGGGCTCGGGTCCGGCGCTGGCGGCGCTGTTCCCGAACGGCACCGCCCTCGAACTTCCGAACCGCGACCACAGCACGGCCGTGGGCGACCGCGGTCACCGCACGGGCGTCCTCGATTTCCTGGCCCAGCGGCTCTGAGAGGGCACTACCGCGCCTCAGGTCTTCAGGCGGTAGCCGGTCCGGAAGATCCAGGTCACGCCGGCGAGGCACAGGATCAGGAAGATCAGCGCCATGGTGAGGCTGACGCCGACGCCGACATCCGACGTGCCGAAGAAGGACCAGCGGAAGCCGCTGATCAGGTAGACCACCGGGTTGGCGAGGCTCACCGCACGCCAGAACGGCGGCAGCATCTCGATGGCGTAGAAGCTGCCGCCGAGGAAGGTCAGCGGCGTCACGATGAGGAGGGGCACCAGTTGCAGCTTCTCGAAGCCGTCGGCCCAGAGGCCGATCAGGAAGCCGAACAGGCTGAAGGTGACCGCCGTCAGGAGCAGGAACAGCACCATCACGAAGGGATGTTCGATCCGCAGGGGCACGAACAGGGCGGCGGTGGCCAGGATGATGAGGCCGATGAGGATCGATTTCGAAGCCGCCGCGCCGACATAGCCGAGCACGATCTCGAGCGGCGAGACGGGCGCCGAGAGGATCTCGTAGATCGTGCCGGCGAAGCGCGGGAAGTAGATGCCGAACGAGGCATTGGCGATGCTCTGCGTCAGGAGCGAGAGCATCATCAGGCCGGGCACGATGAAGGCGCCGTAGGCGACCCCGTCCACCGAGGCGACCCGCGAGCCGATGGCCGCTCCGAAGACCACGAAGTAGAGCGAGGTGGCGATGACCGGCGCCACGATGCTCTGCAGCGCCGTGCGCCAGAAGCGCGCCATCTCGAAGCCGTAGATGGCGCGGACCGCGTACCAGTTCATGCGCGTTCCTTCACGAGGTCGACGAAGATCTCCTCCAGCGAGGACTGGCTGGTCTGGAGGTCGCGGAAGCGGATGCCGGCGGCGGCGAGGTCGGCCAGCAGCGCCGTGATGCCGGTGCGCTCGCCCTTCGTGTCGTAGGTGTAGACCAGATCCTGTCCGCCCGGCTTGAGGGTGAGATCGTGCCGCGCCAGAGCGGGGGGCAGGGCGGCGAGCGGCTCCTGCAGGTTCAGGGTCATCTGCTTCTTGCCCAGCTTGCGCATCAGCTCGGCCTTCTCCTCCACCAGGATGATCTGGCCCTTGCGGATCACGCCGATGCGGTCGGCCATCTCCTCGGCCTCGTCGATGTAGTGCGTGGTGAGGATGATGGTGACGCCCGTGTCGCGCAGCGAGCGCACCAAGCGCCACATGTCGCGGCGCAGTTCCACGTCGACGCCGGCGGTGGGTTCGTCGAGGAAGAGGATGCGCGGCTCATGGCTCAGGGCCTTGGCGATGAGCACCCGCCGCTTCATACCGCCCGACAGAGTCATGATCCGCGCGTCGCGCTTCTCCCACAGGGAGAGGTCGCGCAGGACCCGCTCGATATGCGCCGGATCCGGCTTGAGGCCGTAGAGCCCGCGGCTGAAGCTCGTCGTCGCCCACACCGTCTCGAAGGCGTCGGTGGTGAGCTCCTGCGGCACGAGGCCGATCATGCGGCGGGCCTGGCGATAGTCCCGGGCGATGTCGTGCCCACCCGCGAGGATGCGGCCGGCGCTCGCCGTGACGATGCCGCAGACGATGCTGATCAGCGTCGTCTTGCCGGCCCCGTTCGGACCGAGAAGCGCGAAGATCTCGCCTTCGGCGATGTCGAGGTTGATGCCGTCGAGGGCTTTGAGGCCCGAGGCGTAGACCTTGGACAGGTTCTGGATCGCAATGATCGGCTGCATCGAAACTCCGCTGCGGCGTGGCGCCGGCGCGATCGGGGCGGCCTTCTAGCACGCTGCCGGCGTGGGACGGCGCCGAAAACGAGAAAGCCGCCTCGCGGCGGCTTTCCCTGGTGTCGCAGAGGGAAGGATCAGGCCCGCAGGCGGGTCCGAACCTCGCCAAGGCTCTGGCGGACGAGGCCTTCGGCCGTCTCACCCTGCATGCGCTCGCGCAGGATGACCTCCGAAACCTTCACCGCGGCGTCGGCAGCGGCGGCCCGAACCTGGGCGGTCGCCTGGACCTCGGCCTGCGCGATCTTGGTCTCGGCCGACTTGGTACGACGGGCGATGAAGTCGTTCAGGCGCGCATGGCCCTCGTCGGCGATCCGCTGGGCCTCCTCGCGGGCGGACGCCACGATGGCCTCGGCCTCGCGCTCGGCCTCGGCGCGGCGCTTCTTGTAATCGGCGAGGACGCCAGCGGCCTCCTCACGCAGGCGACGCGCCTCGTCGAGTTCGTGGCGGACGCGCTTGGCCCTGCCGTCCAGCCCCTTGGTGATCTGGTTGAAGCCGCCGACCTTCCAGACCACGGCCATGAACAGGACGAAGGCGACTGCGACCCAGAATTCGGCTTCCAACAACATGCTCGTCGTCCCAACTCGATGGTGTCCAGCGGTCCGGCGGGGTCTTCGCCCCTCGGGTCCTGCCGGTCAGGTATGGTTTGGCGTCCGCCTCAGTGCGGGAAGGAGACGCTGTCGAGGGCCTTGGCGAGGGCGGCCTCGTCGGGGCTGCGGCCCGTCAGGCGCTCGACGATGGCCGAGGCCGTCTCGCCGGCGATGCCGCGGACGTTGCCCATGGCCTCGGCGGTGCGGGTGCGAAGCGTCGCCTCGGAGGCGGCGATGCGGGCGTTCAGCTCGGCCTCGAGCGCCTTCCGCTTGGTCTCGGCTTCCTGCGAGAGGGCCGTGCGGGTCTCGAGGGCGATGGCCTGCGCCTTGGCCTGCGCATCGCTCAGGGATTTCTCGTAGGCGGCTCCGGCGGCATCCGCCTCGGCCTTCAGGCGCTGCGCCTCGTCGAGATCGCCCGACAGACGCACGGCGCGGTCGTGCAGGATGGCCTGGATGCGCGGCAGCGCGATCTTGTCCATCAGGTAGTAAAGCAGCCCGAAGGCGAGGGCGAGCCAAATGAGCTGGGACGCGAAGGTGTGGCTCTCGAAGGGCGGGAAACCGCCGCCATGTTCGGCGGCCGGCGTCGCGACGAAGCCTTCATGCGTTGCGGTCGAATGGGCCGGCTGAGCCATGACGTCCTTCGCGTAAATTCAAGGAGTGGGGACCGGACGCCTCTGCCATCCCTGCGGGAGGCGGCGTCCGGTCCGGTATCGGTTCGAGATCCGTGACGAGCGTGTCTTAGACGGCGAACAGGAGCAGCAGCGCGACGAGCAGCGAGAAGATGCCGAGCGCTTCCGTGAGGGCGAAGCCGAGGAGCAGGTTGCCGCGCTGGCCGTCGGCGGCCGACGGGTTGCGGAGCGCGCCGGCGTAGAACTGGCCGAAGAGGTTGCCGAGGCCGATGGCGGCGCCCGCCATCCCGAGACAGGCGAGGCCGGCACCGATGTACTTGGCAGCTAAGGGATCCATCAAATTGCTCCTGGTGTCCGTGTCGTCGTTGCGTGGAGAGAAATCCGGCCGCGATCGCGAACCGGGGACGGAAGGGGGTGTCCCGGCCCTCGGCCGGGATGACCCGGCTCAGTGGCCGGGATGCAGGGCGTCGCTGAGATAGATCGAGGCGAGCGTCGCGAAGACGTAGGCCTGCAGACCGGCGACGAGGAACTCGAGAGCCGTGACGGCGACGCTGAGGGCCAGGGGCAGCGGCGAGATGGCCCCCCAAGCGCCGGCGGCGAGCAGCGCCGGGACGAAGCCCGCGAAGATCTTGAGCGCGATGTGACCGGCCAGCACGTTGGCGAAGAGACGAACCGCGAGGCTGATCGGACGCGAGATGAAGGACACGATCTCGATCGCGACGATCATCGGCAGGAGCCAGCCGGGCACGCCCGACGGAACGAACACCTTCAGGAACTTAGTGCCGTGGGCCATGAAGCCGTACACGATGACGGTGCCGATCACGAGGAAGGCCAGCGCGAAGGTGACGATGATGTGGCTGGTCACCGCGAAAGCGTAGGGGATCATGCCGAGCATGTTCAGCACGAGCACGAACATGAAGAGCGAGAAGATCAGCGGCATGAAGCGCTCGGAGCCGTGACCGGCGGATTGGCGCAGGGTCGAGCCGATGAACTCGTAGAAGATCTCGGCCATGGACTGCATGCGGCCCGGCACCACCGAGCGGCGGGCGGTGGCCACGACGGTGATCAGCGCGATGATCCCGACAGCGGCGAACATGTAGAGCGCGGACTGGGTGAACGCGATCTCCTGGTTGCCGATATGACCGAAGGAGACCAGCGGCTTGAGCTCGAACTGGTGGATCGGATCCATCTTTACGGCCATTGCCGCTCCCGCCCTTCTGACTCTCGGCCGGCCAGAAGGCCCGCCACCACCGGTGCCGCGCGAGCGGCATGATTTCAATTCGGTTCGCCGCGTGCGCGGCGCTTCCCCGAGAACCGCTAGCGGTCCTCTTCCTTGGTCGGCACCTTGGGAAGAGACCCCGAGGCGCGCATGACGTTGTAGACGCCGGTGACGAACCCCAGCATCAGCAGGACGATCAGTCCCCAGGGTTTCGTCCCGAGGTAATGATCGAACATCCAACCGAGAATGCCCCCGGCGAGGACGCCCGCGATGAACTCGGTCGAGAGCCGCATCGCCTGGCCGAGAGGAGAGGGCCCGGCCGAAGGACCGGGACGCGTCGAATGACCGGGAGGGGCACTCGGCCGCTTCCGCTCAATCTGCGTCTCAAGACGTTTGAGCCTCTGAGAGAGGTCCGCGTCCAGTGCTTTCTTCCGCCCGTCCCCGCCTTCGTCCGCAGTTTCGTTGCCGCTCACGGCGAGAACTCACATTGGCGAGAGCGGAGGGAACCGGCGGAACGCCTCCTTCAAGCGGGGCGCACCATAGTTTCGCCCACCTTGGGTGTCAAGGCGCCCTCGACCTTACGTAAGATATTGTTGCACCACGAGAAATCGGTGTTTTGCCGATCCGCCCCCAGGTGTTCTCGCACCCGGCCGACGGCGGCGGGCGAGGCCGTCGCCGCGACGGACCCGCTTCGGGAATCTCAGGCGCCCAGGAGGGGCTTGATCACCTTCTCCATGCCCTCGATGGTCATCTCGCCCTTGAAGCGCTCGCCGTTGATGAAGAACGTCGGGGTCGAATCGACCTTGAAGGTGTCCATGCCCTTCTGCTTGACCGCGTTGACGGCGCCGTAGAGCTTCTGGTCCTTCAGGCAGGCCTCGAACTTCTCCTTCGAGAAGCCGGCCTGGCGCAGCATCTGCTCCATGGCATCCACCGGCGATTGCGGCTTCTGGACGTAGGCCCAGGCCTGCTGCTGGTCGAAGAGCAGATCTGTGATGGGATAGTACTTCGCATCGCCGTCGCAGCGCGCCAGCATGAAGGCCGCCGTCGCCAACGGGTCGAGGGGGAACTCGCGGAGGGTGAAGCGCACCTTGCCGGTGTCGATGTAGCGCTCCTTGAGGGCCGGCCAGGTGTTCCTGTGGAAGGCGGCGCAGTGCGAGCAGGTCATCGAGGCATACTCGATGATCGTCACCTTGGCGTCCTTCGGGCCGAGCCAGACGTCACCGAGCGGACCGGGCTCCATCAGGGTCGACAGGTTCGCGTCCTCCGCCGCGGCCGGGAGGGTGAACCGGGGCAGGAGGATCGCCGCGCCGACGGCAAGGCCGGTGGCTTTCAGGGCATCGCGTCGGGTGATCATGATCGGGAGGGCTCCGGTCGCGGACCAAATCTTCTCGTCAGCGATGCGGTAGAATCCTGCAGGCGTCCTGACAAGGCTGCGCGGCGCGCCTAGCGCTTGTGTGTTGTCGCCACCACCGCCGTTCCGAGGCGGTCGAGGGCGTCTCGCAGGGCGTCGTGCTCGATCGCCTGGACCGCAAGCGCCACTTCGCCGCGGCGGACGGGATCCACCACCGGCGGCGCGGGGCGACGCCCGATCCGGTCGACCCGTCCCTGGCGCATCACGATCTTGCCGACGCAGGCCCAGCCGTAATGGGCATTGATGCGCTGGATCACCACCGGCGCGAGGTGCTGCAATTCGAGGGCGAACACGCCTTCGACCCGAACCACGAGGGTGCCGGGATCGGGGCGCCCCTCCTCCTCGCGCCGACGCCGGCGCGGCCATTCGAGCTTCGAGGGCTGGCAGTACCGCGCGAGCCGCTCCCCGACGATCTCGGGCCAGGCGGCCAGAATGTCGGTGGAGGCGAACCCTTGCGCCGCGAAGGCGGGGCCGATGCAGCCCTCCAGCAGCTCGGCGAGGGGTTTGACACGCGCCATGCGCAGGGTTTCCGTAGTGTCCGACCGGGACGAGATCGAGGCTCCGATATCGCCCGCAATGGTTAGCATGCCGTTCCGTCCGGCCGAAGCGGGGCGCCGCCCCCCCCGCCCGACGACACGTTCAGGCAGGTCGGCCCTGGAGAAGTCGGCCTTGGACGCACCCGGCCGGCGGTCTATGGACGAGCTTCCCCATCACGCGCCGGTGCCCGTGCCCCACACCTCAGTTCCAGCCCCCGAGGCCGCGGATCTCCTGACCTGGTACGACCGGCACCGCCGCGTCCTGCCCTGGCGGGCGTTGCCGGGCGAGACGCCCGATCCGTACCGGGTCTGGCTCTCGGAGGTGATGCTGCAGCAGACCACGATCGCGGCCGTCAAACCCTATTTCGCGAAGTTCCTGACGCGCTTCCCCACCATCGACGACCTTGCTGCGGCGCCCGAGGAGGCGGTGATGTCGGCCTGGGCCGGGCTCGGCTACTACTCCCGGGCCCGCAACCTGCATGCCTGCGCCCGGGCGGTGGCGGAGGCCGGGCGTTTTCCCGACACGGCCGCGTCCCTGCGCAAGCTGCCGGGCATCGGCGCCTACACGGCGGGCGCCGTCGCGGCGATCGCGTTCGACCGTCAGGAAGCGGCGGTGGACGGCAATGTCGAGCGGGTGATGACCCGGCTCTTCGCCGTCGAGACCACCCTGCCGGCGGCCCGCCCCGAGATCCGGGCGCTGACCCAGGCCCTCGTGCCCGCGGACCGGCCCGGCGACTTCGCCCAGGCGGTGATGGATCTTGGCGCCACGCTGTGCACGCCCAAGCGCCCGGCCTGCGCCCTCTGCCCCTGGATGGCCCCCTGCCGCGCCCGGGCCCTCGGCCTTCAGGAGACCTTCCCCAGGAAGGTGAAGGCCGTGAAGGGCACCCTGCGCCGGGGTGCGGCCTTCGTGGCGATCCGCAGCGGCGACGAGGCGGTCCTGCTGCGCACCCGGCCGCCCGAGGGTTTGCTGGGCTCCATGGCCGAACCACCGATGAGCCCCTGGGAGCCCGACTACGATCCGGCCCAGGCCCTCCTGGACGCGCCGCTCGACGCGCGCTGGCGGCGGCTGCCGGGCCTCGTCCGACACGGCTTCACGCATTTCCCCCTGGAGCTGACGGTGTTCGTCGCCAAGGTGGCGCTCAGCACGCCGCCGCCGCCGGGCCTGCGCTTCACGCCGCGCCGCGACCTCGACGAGGAACCGCTGCCGGGCGTGATGAAGAAGGTCCTGGCACACGCCTTCGATCCGAAGCCGGAGGCCGCGGAGCCGCTAGCGGAAAGGGCTGCCAAGCGCGGCAGGCCGAAGGCGATGCGGAGCCTCACGGATACGCCGCTCTTCGCCGAGCCCGAGCCGGAGGCACCCGCTGCGTCGCCGCGCTTCCGCCCGGTGCCCAAGCCCGCCCCGCGCCCGGCGCCAGCCCCGATTCCCGACGGGTCGATCGACGAGTTCGAAGGCCCGGCCGAGGCGGCACCCCCGGCCGCCCCCCGCAGACGGGGACGACCGCGGTCGCGCTGACCGGCGCCCCTCAGGCGGCCGAGCCCATGGCGGAGCGCATCTGGGCGCGGAAGACGTCGATGAGCACCGGCTTGCCGTTCCGGGTCGCATGCCAGAAATCCCAGCCGTTGCAGGCCGGAAAGCCCTGCACCAGGGCGCCGATCTTGTGGATCGAACCCGTAGCCGGTCCGGCCATCAGGGTGCCGTCGGGACGCACGATGGCGCTGTGCCGGCCGCGCGCGTCGGTCAGGGTCTCGCCGGCGCGGATATGCCCGGCCTCGATGACGCTGAGGAAGGCGACGCGGGGCTCGGCGCGCTTGCTCGGAGCCACCAGCAGGGCGGCCTGCGACAGGGGTTCGACGGCGTCGATGCGGGCGCGGGCCGCCTCGGCGTAGACCGTCTCGCGCTCGATGCCGATGAAGTGCCGGCCGAGGCGTCTGGCAACCGCACCGGTGGTGCCGGTCCCGAAGAACGGGTCGAGCACCACGTCGCCGGGATTCGTCGCCGACAGGAGCGTGCGGGCGAGCAGTGCCTCCGGCTTCTGCGTCGGATGGACCTTCTGCCCGTCGGCGCCCTTCAGGCGCTCGTCGCCGGTGCAGAGCGGGATGAACCAGTCGGACCGCATCTGGACGTCGTCATTGCCGCCCTTCAGCGCCTCGTAGTGGAAGGTGTAGCCCTTCGACTCCGCGGAGCGGGAGGCCCAGATCAGGGTCTCGTGCGCGTTGGTGAAGCGCTTGCCGCGGAAGTTCGGCATCGGGTTGGCCTTGCGCCAGACGATGTCGTTGAGGATCCAGAAGCCGAGATCCTGCAGCGTGGCGCCGACCCGGAAGATGTTGTGGTACGAGCCGATGACCCACAGGGTGGCGTTCGGCTTCATCACCCGGCGCGCGGCCGCCAGCCATTCGCGGGTGAAGGCATCGTAGGCGGCGAAGGTCGAAAACTTGTCCCAGTCGTCGTCGACCGCGTCGACCCGGCTCTGGTCGGGACGCAGGAGCGCGCCGTCCCCGAGCTGAAGATTGTAGGGCGGATCGGCAAAGACGCAGTCGACGCTGGACGCCGGAAGGGCGTTCATCGCAGCGATGCAGTCTCCGACGAGAATCTCGTCGAGGGGGAGACGGTCTTCGAGAGGAAAACGCTTGGCGGCGGGTACGAGACCCATCCGCGGCGCCGACACGGGCCGCCCGGTACGCGAGACACTTTTCCGGGCGACGGTGTCGGCAACCGCGGTACGCAGGGAAGCCATGGCAAACACCGGTTACGCGACTGACCGGCAGACCTTGGCCCCGTTAACGTAAAGGGCGGGTTGCCGGGACGAAGACAAGGCGTCTCGATTTGGGGCTGCAATTTTTGCCGGGTTGATCGTTCGAATGGACACGAGGCTATTGCGACAGCATCGCCGCTCGAACGAGCAGGTTTCGAAAGATCTGAGAGACCGGCCGCAACCGTCCCAGCGGACCCTGTAGCGGCCCAGCCGGTGCCACGATCGGCACCGGGTCCACCCAGCCTGGACCTCACAGCTCCGCCGAAAGAGAAAATTCGTCTCCGGCGCCCCTCGCGACCCCGTCGCAGACCAGGGTTTCACTGAGCGCAACGCTGATTTCGTTTTTCCGCATCCCACCGATGCGCAGCGACGCCGGCTGCAACGCGGTCTCGGCGACTTCACTGGTGTTCCAGCATTGCCGTTTCGTCATCGCAAAGCCCGCGGATATTCGACAATATGGCCACACACAACCAGTGATGAATAAACCGTTATAGCCTCAATTCCGGCCCCGGCCGCCACATTTGTCCGGTCTCATTTTGGCCCTGTTCCGCTTCATTTTGCCGGCCATCCGAAACAACAAAGGGAATGCGGATGACCATCAAGCCTGTTCGTGGGGCCGCTGCCATCATCGGGACCGTCGTGACACTTGCCGCCGTTCAGCCAGCCAGCGCCCAGAGCGGTGCCGCCTCCTGGTACGCGAGCGGCCATCGGACGGCGAATGGCGAGCGCTTCAATCCGAACGGGATGACCGCCGCCCATCGCACGTTGCCGTTCGGCACCCGGGTCCGGGTCGAGAACAAGCGCAATGGCCGTTCGGTGGTGGTGCGCATCAACGATCGTGGCCCGTTCATCCGAGGCCGGATCATCGATCTCGCCAAGGGCTCGGCCCGCGCCCTCGGCATGGGCGGCACGACCTACGTCGCCCTGAGCGTGGTGAACTGAGCTTATCGGGCCGGTCGGCGTTGTGAGAGGGACCGGCCGGCCCCATCTGGGCGGTGAAACCGAGAGCTCAGACCCTTATGGCAAAGCCGCTGATCGTCGAAATCCCCCATGAACTCGGCCTGGCCGAAGCCCGTCGGCGCATCGCGGACGGGATCACCCAGGCCGACGGGTTGTTCGCCAAGGCGGGTGTCGCCGTCGAGAAGATGGCCTGGACCGACGACCGCCTCGACTTCGCCATGGCTGCCCTCGGCCAGAAGGTCGACGGGCAGGTGGATGTTCGCCCCGAGACCGTGCGGGTCGAGGTCCGGCTGCCGCTGTTGCTGGCCCTGTTCGCGCAGCAGATCCAGAAGAAGCTCGGCAACGAGGGCAACCTGCTCCTGACCAAGAAATGACGGGCGCCGCCGGCATCGCGCCCGGAACCTCCCTCGGCGACGGACTGTTCCACCGGTCCGCTCCCCGAGGCTCTTGAGAGGCGCAACCGATGTCGAACCCCGGCCCGATCCCCGAAGTCCCGGTGCCCGAGACGCCCTACGAGGCGCCTCAGACCCCGCCCCCCGGCCCGGACACCCCCGGGACCGACGTGCCGGGGACGACCCCCACCGAAGCGCCCGACGTGACGCCCACCGAAATCCCGGTCAACGATCCGGATATCGGCCCGGCCATCGCCCCCGATCCGATGCCGACGGGCCCCGCCAACCCGACGATGTGAGCGGGGCACGACCGCGGGTTTGCAAGGGCATTCCGATTCCGGGTTTGTTCGAAGGCGCGGTCGCTGCCATAAGCCGGCCCCATGGCCGCTCCCCCGCTCCTCACCCTCCAAGACGTCGCGCTCACCTTCGGCGGCACGCCGCTGATCGAGCGCGCCGAGCTCGCGATCTCCCCCGGCGAACGCACCTGCCTCGTGGGTCGCAACGGCTCGGGTAAGTCCACTTTGATGAAGATCGCCGCGGGGCTCGTGGAGCCCGACCGGGGCGTGCGCTTCGTCCAGCCCGGCACCACGATCCGCTATCTGGCGCAGGAACCCGACTTCTCCGGCTTCGAGACGACCCTCGATTTCGTCGAATCCGGCCTGACCCACGGGGATGACGCCTACCGGGCCCGCTACCTGCTCGAGAGCCTGGGCATGACCGGTGCCGAGAACCCGAAGAGCCTCTCGGGCGGGGAGGGGCGGCGGGTCGCCCTGGCCCAGGCCCTGGCGCCGGAACCCGACATCCTGCTCCTCGACGAGCCCACCAACCACCTCGACCTGCCGGCCATCGAGTGGCTCGAATCCGAGCTGAAGAGCGTGCGCGGCGCCCTCGTGCTGATCAGCCACGACCGGCGCTTCCTGTCCGCCCTGTCGAAGACCACGATCTGGCTCGACCGCGGCGTCACCCGCCGGATCGAGCAGGGCTTCTCCACCTTCGAGGCCTGGCGCGACGCCTTCTTCGAGGAGGAGGAGCGCGACCGGCACAAGCTCGAGCGCAAGATCGCCGACGAGGAGCACTGGCTGCGCTACGGCGTCACCGCCCGGAGGAAGCGCAACGTGCGCCGCCTCGGCAACCTTCATGCCCTGCGCAAGGAGCGGCGCGAGGATCGCCGGCCCGTCGGCACCGCGACCATGACCTCGACGGAGGCCGAGAGCTCCGGCGCCCTGGTGATCGAGGCCAAGCACGCGGCCAAGGCCTACGGCGCCCGCAAGATCGTCGACGATCTCTCGCTTCGGGTGATGCGCGGCGACCGCCTCGGCATCGTCGGGGCCAACGGCGCCGGCAAGACCACGCTGATCAACCTGCTCACGGGGCAGCTCCCGCCCGCGTCCGGCACGGTGGCGCTCGGCACCAACCTCAAGATGATGCTCCTCGACCAGGCCCGTGCGGTGCTGGAGCCGACCATGACGGTGACGGAGGTGCTCACCGGCGGCAGCGGCGATTCGGTGAACGTCGGCGGCGTCAGCCGCCACGTCATCGGCTACCTCAAGGATTTCCTGTTCGCGCCCGAGCAGGCCCGCACCCCGGTGAGCGTCCTCTCGGGCGGCGAGCGCAACCGCCTGCTCATCGCCCGCGCCCTCGCCCAGCCCGCCAACCTCCTCGTCCTCGACGAGCCCACCAACGATCTCGACCTCGAAACCCTCGACCTCCTGCAGGAAATGCTGGCGGATTATTCCGGCACCCTGATCCTGGTGAGCCACGACCGCGACTTCCTCGACCGGGTCGTCGGGAGCGTGCTGGTCAGCGAAGGGGAGGGCCGCTGGGTCGAATATGCCGGCGGCTACACCGACATGATCGCCCAGCGCGGGGAGGGCGTGCAGGCCCGGGCGGCCGCCGGGCGGACCGAGAAGGCGGAGGCCCGCGCCGACGCGAAGGATCGCGCCAAAGGCGGCGATGCGGGAGCCCCGGCCGGCAAGCCCAAACTCGGCTTCAAGGACCAGCACGAGTTGAAGACCCTGCCGGACCGGATGAAGAAGCTCGAATCCGATATCGCCAAGCTGCGCGAGGTCCTGGCCGATCCGGGACTCTACGCGCGGGACCCGGCCCGCTTCGCGAAGGCGTCGGATCTGCTCGGCGTCGCCGAGACCGAATTGGCCAAGGCCGAGGACCGCTGGCTCGAACTGGAGATGCTGCGCGACGCCTGAGCGACGCTCACGCGGCGCCCCGGCCTTCATGATGCCGTGAACGCCGTGTGAAGTGCCGCCCTGGCGTTCGCTCCCGCGCGCCTGCCACCGGGGTCCGACGTGTCCGCCGCTTACGCACTCCGTGACCGATCCCGCCGCCTCGGCTGGGCTGCCGGCCTGCCCGGCCTCGCCCTGATCCTCGGCTTGTCTGCTGCCTGGTTCACGCCGCGCCTCGAGTCGCAACTCGGCGAAAAGGCCGATGCGGTGGCTCGGGCGACGGCGACGCCCGGTGCCGAGCCGTGGCTGCGCGTGTCGGTCGAGGGGCGAGACCTCGTGGTCACCGGCGAGGCGCCGGATGCCGCGACCCGCGATGCGGCGTATCAGCGGCTCGCTGCCCTCGACGGTGTCCGGCGAATCGTCGGCCCCGTGGGCGTGGTCGAGCCGGCTTCGCCCTTCCTGTGGATCGCGACCAAGGGCAGGGACGGGGTCGACGTGACCGGCGTGCGGCCAGCCGAAATCGGCCCGAGCGCCCTGGCCGAGCAACTCTCCCCCGCCCTCGACCCCGGAACCGGTCTGCACGACCGCGCCCGCGCCGCCCTCGGCGCGCCACCGGACTTCGCCGCAGCGGCCGCCTATGCCCTGGCGCGGCTGCGTGCCCTCGCGCCCGGCGGCCGGGTGATGCTGGAGGACATGCGCCTCTCGGTCGTAGGCGAGGCGGCCTCCATCGCCGACGACGAAGCCTTGCGGACGGCCCTGGCCGATCTGCCGACCGGCTATGGTCTGGGCCAGATCGAGATCCTGCCGGCTGTCGTTCCGGATTTCCGCTTCGTCGCGTCTCGGGAGCCGGGGGGCACCCTGACGCTCTCGGGCCACGTGGTCTCGGACGCGGCGCGCGCCGAGATCCGGGCGCAAGCGGCACAGGCCTCGGAGACGGGGCGGATCGAGGACCGGATGCGCAGGGCGCGTGGCCTTCCGCCCGGGGTCGATGCAGCCGCGATGGCGCGTTTCGCCCTGAAACTCGCCGCATTGCTGCAGGAGGGGAGCGTCACCGTCGCCGATGCGCGGATCGCACTCGAGGGCGTCGCCCTCGACGCCCAGGCGATCCCCGAGATCGAGGGATTGTTGCGCGAGGGGATGCCCGCCGGGCTGAGCCGGGGCGGCGCGACCCTGAGCACCCGACCGCTCTCGCGCTATCAAATCCTGCTCCGGCGCGACGCGGAAACCGTGACGCTGTCCGGCCACCTGCCGGATGCCGAGGCGCGCGAGGCCCTGCTCGGGACCTTTCGTCCACGGCTGTTCCGCGAGCGCCTGATCGACCGCACCCGCCTCGGCGAAGGGGCCCCGCCCGAGCTCGCCCGGGTGCTGCGCGCGACCGCCACGGCCCTCACCCTGCTGGGGCGGGGCGAGGCCCGGTTCGCCGATCGCGCGATCACCCTGACGGGCGAGAGCCTGTATGCGCAGGGTGGCCGGCGCGTTTCCGAAGACCTGTCGGCCGCGATGCCGCCGGGCTGGACCGCGGAGATCTCGGTGACGACCCCCGACGCAGCGTCGGCCTGGACACCGGAGCGCTGCGTCGCTGCGCTCGGGACCAAGCTCATGGGCCAAGCCCTCATATTCCCGCCCGGAAGCGCGATTCTGACGCCGGCCTTCTACCCCCTCCTCGATGGGATTGCGGCCCTGGGCAAGACCTGCCCGACCCTGCGCCTGGTGGTCACGGGCCATCTCGATCCGAGCGGCGCCACCGCGGCACCGAAGCCTGTCGTCGAGACCGCGGTGGACAGCACGGCGTCGCTCGACGCGGGCAAGGATGCCGGCAGAGCACCTAGCAAGGCACCGGCCGGATCCTCCGGCTCGCGTGCCTCGGATAAGGCGCCCGGCAAGTCCAATCCGAAGGACAAGGCCGTCAGGACCGAGGCGAAGCCGGCGGCTCAACCGGAGCCCGCTCCCGATCTCGCGCAGGGCCGTGCCCTCGCGATCGTGGAGTATCTGCTCCAGGCCGGCCTTCGTTTCGAACAGGTCGCTGCCGCCCCGGCCGGCTCGCCGCGTCCGGCTGGCCAGGGCGTCGGGATCGAGTCACGGTCATGACGATCCGACGGAGGCGAACGGCGTGACGCTCCTGGCAACCCTGCTCTGGCCCCTCGCGGCCGCCAGCGCCCTCCTCGGCGGCGCCATCGGCGCGCTGACGGGCCTGCCGCGGACACCGACTGCGCGCCGGAGCGCCGGCCTTCTCGTCCTGGCAGCGGGTCTGGCCGGCGGCCTCGCCGCCGGAGGCTTCCTTTCGGGACGGGCAGGCTTCTGGCTGGAGGCCGGGGCGCTCGGACTCGGGTCCTACCTGATCGGAGCGATCCTGGCGGCCGGGGTCACAGACCGGATGGGCACCCGATCGTGAGACGACGAATCCCGTCGGCGTCGCGCCGGCCTGTGGCATCCGCAACACAATCGACTCGAAACTGCGTCCGTTGCCCGACCATCGAGGAGACTTTCCGGACGGTCTGTCGTTGGTCTCGACGCGCTTCTCCGAACGGACATGGGACCGGCGAATCAGAGACCTGATGATCGAATCTTCAGCACGTCCCCGACCTGTGGACCTCACGTCATGCGATCGGGAACCGATCCACATCCTCGGCGCGGTTCAGCCCTTCGGTTTCCTCATCGCGGTCTCCCCGGACTGGATCGTGGTCCGGGCCTCCGAGAATGCCGCCGGGTGGTTGGGGCAGGCGGGAGCCGATGTGCTCGGCCTTCCCCTGGCCGACCTGATCGACGCGGAGGCGATCCACCTGATCCGCGGTCACCTTCAGGCCCTGCGCGGGCCCGATGCCATCGACCGGATTTTCGGCACCGTCCTGCAGGCCGGAGGTGCCCCCTTCGACATCGCGCTGCACATCTCGGACGGCATCATCGTCATCGAGGCCGAGCCGAGCGTCAGCGAACACCTCAACGCCGGCAATCTTGTGCGCAGCATGGTCGGACGCCTGCAGCAGACGGTGGGTTTCGACCCGTTCTGCCGGGAGGCCGTGCGCCAGATGCGGGCGCTCACCGGCTTCGATCGCGTCATGGTCTACCGCTTCGACCCGGACGGCTCGGGGGTGGTGATCGCCGAATCCGCACGCTCCAGCCTCGCCCCCTATCTCGGACTGCATTACCCGGCGTCGGACATCCCGAAACAGGCGCGCGCCCTCTACGAGCGCAACTGGCTGCGCATCATCGCGGATGTCGATGCCGAACCTGTCGCCGTGCTGCCGCAGCGCGATCCCCACGGCCGACCCCTCGACCTGTCGATGAGCACCCTGCGCACGGTGTCGCCGATCCACCTCGAATACCTGCGCAACATGGGGGTGGCGGCCTCCCTGTCGGTGTCGATCCTGCGGGGCGGCAAGCTCTGGGGCCTGTTCGCCTGCCATCACACCGAGGCCCGCCACATCTCGCTGGAGCGCCGAACCGGCGCCGAACTGTTCGGGCAGATGTTCTCGCTGATCCTGGAAAGCCGGGAGCGCGAGGCGGAGGCCGCCTACGAAGGCAGTTCCCGGGCGCTGCACGACCGACTGATGGGTGCGCTCGCCTCGGGCGGAACGAGCCTCGAGAACATCACCGATTTCCTCGACGACATCGCAGGAATCGTCACGTGCGACGGCATCGGCGTCTGGGTCAACGGCGAGATCACCCTGCGGGGGGCGACCCCGACGGCGGAGGAATTTACCGGTCTCGTGCGCTTCCTCAACCGGACGGCCGCGAGCCGGGCCTTCGCCACCCAGGAGATCGGCGCGGTCCATCCCCCGGCCGCCGACTACCCCGAGCGGGCCGCGGGACTCCTGGCGATCCCGATCTCGCGGGCGCCGCGGGATTTCCTGGTGTTCTTCCGTCGCGAGATCGCCCGCACCGTCACCTGGGCCGGCAATCCGGAGAAGCCGGCGAGCCTCGGACCGAACGGTCTGCGCCTCACGCCCCGCAAGAGCTTCGAGGCCTGGACCGAGGTGGTCCGGGGGCAGGCCGCCCCCTGGAGCGCGGTGGACCTGCGCATCGCCGAGGCCCTGCGCATCACGCTGCTCGAGGTCATCCTGCGCCTCACCGATTCCGCCGAGAAGGAGCGCAAGACCGCGCAGGAGCGCCAGGAGCTCCTGATCGCCGAGTTGAACCATCGGGTGCGCAACATCCTCAACCTGATCCGGGGCATCGTCGCCCAAAGTCGCTCGGGGTCCGACAGCGTCGAGGATTTCGCCGGCGTCGTCGGGGCGCGCATCCAGGCCCTGGCCCGGGCGCACGACCAGATCACCACCACGAACTGGGGACCGGGTTCCCTGCGCGACCTCATCACCCTAGAGGCGGAGGCCTATCTCGACCAGCAGGCGGGTCGGGTCCGTCTGGACGGCACCGATGTCCTCCTGGATCCCCAGGCGTTCTCGACGCTTGCCCTGGTCATCCACGAGTTGATGACGAACTCGGCGAAGTACGGCGCCCTGTCGGAGGGGGTCGGACAGGTGGACGTGGCCTGGGAGCGCGATGCCTCGCAGTGCCTCGTGATCCATTGGCGCGAGAGCGGCGGCCCGCCGGTGAAGCCGCCGAGCCGCCGCGGCTTCGGCACCACGCTGATCGAGCGCTCGATTCCCTACGAGCTGAAAGGCGAGGCGGAGATCACCTACGAACTCACCGGCCTGCGCGGCCGCTTCGCCGTGCCGGCGCGCTACGTGCGGGCCGCACCGACCGTCGCCGCCCCCCTGTCGCGGGAGCGCGACCGGACGCCCGAACTCGATGCCGCGGCGTTGTCCGGAACCGTCCTGGTCGTCGAGGACAACATGATCATCGCTCTGGAGGCCGAGGAGATCCTGTCCACCCTCGGGGCGAGCGCGGTCGACATGGCGGGATCCGTGCACGAAGCCCTGCGGCAGATCGAGGCGGCGCATCCGAGCTTTGCCCTCCTCGACGTCAATCTCGGCGCCGAGACGAGCCTGCCGGTCGCCCGACGCCTGATCGCGGCCGGCGTGCCCTTCGTCTTCGCGACGGGCTACGGCGAGAGCTTCCGAATCCCGTCCGAGCTCGGCGCCGTGCCGATGATCAAGAAGCCCTACACCGCGGATACCCTACGCCGGGCCCTGGCGAGCACGCCCCCCCGGGACTAGCCCGGCGCCTGCGCCGCCTCGAACAGCGCGAAGGCACGTTGCGCACCACGGATCGCGGCGGCGTGATCCGCGACCGGGCGCGTCCCGAGCCAAGTCGCGAAACTCGGCCAGAGGCGGAGCCCCGCGCCGTGCCGGAGGAAGCGGGCGTTCCCGTGGACCAGCGGGTCCGGGCTCGCCAGGACCTGACGGAGCAGAACCTGGCCGCCGAGGCGCGAACCTTCCAGAACGTAGAGGAGACCGGGCGCCTCGGCGCTCGACAAGGTGGGGGGCAGGGGGGCGGGCGCGACCTCCGGAGGGGAAATCGCCAGCCCGGACAGGTCGGCCTGCAGGACCGTGGACCGGCGGCGGGCCGCCCAGTCCGGCGGCAGGTCGGCGGCATCGGCCCCGTCGAGCCAGGTCTCGATCTGCACGAAGGGGTCACGCATCGCCGACAGGAAGCGCACATAATCGGCTCGCCGACTCAGGTCGTAGGCGACGAACCCCGCATCGAGGCGCCGATGGGCCGCATCGGTCTCGGCGCGCAGGGCGAAGCGAAGATCGCGCGGTGCATCCGCACCACCCCGCCGCGGCTCCGGATCTCCCGCGTCGACGGACCCCCTGGCCGTCCCATCCATACCGCGTTTCCCTGTTATTTGGCCCCGTCGCCGTTCTTAGCCGATCTCGGGCCCCCGCCAAGGACTTATCACAGGGTACCTGCACGACCCCGGCTCGCTCTCGCGGCCCGGTCCGCAACGCTGAAGGCCCAGGATCGACCATGTGGCTCCTCTACGGTTTCGTCCTCCTAGCCGGCATCGCGAACGCAGTGCAGTCGGGCGTGAACGCGACGCTCTCCAAGAACCTGGCGCAGCCCTTCGCCGCAGGCATCGTCGTCTCGCTGGCCGGGGGCGCGACCCTCCTCGCCCTCGGCCTGGTCCTCGGTCGTTTCGCCTTTCCGAGCCTCGGCGACATGCGGGCCGTGCCGCTCTGGGCCTGGTTCGGCGGCGTGGTCGGGGCGCTCCTCATCCTGTCCCAGCTGTTCGCCGCGCAGCAGATCGGGGCCGCGCCCTATCTGGGGCTTCTCATCACCGCCGGCGTCATCACCTCCATCCTGCTCGACCATTTCGGCTGGATCGGGTTCGAGCAGCATCCCCTCACCCTCTGGCGCGCCCTCGGGGGCGTGCTGATGATCGGCGGTATCGCGCTGGTGGCGCTGTTCTGAACCGACGGACGCTTGTCATCGGCGCGTGGAACCGCGATGCCTGCCGCGGCGTCGATGCCGCGCCCCGCAACGATCCCGTCCGTGTCCAGAGCCCCCAATGAACATCTTCCAGGACATCGTCAGCCGCTTCAGCCAGACCGTGACGGCCTATGCCGGCGATACGGTCCTCATGCAGGCGATGGTCTCCGCCGCCGCCAACGTGATGGTCGCGGACGGGGAGATCGCCAGCGCGGAATTCGATACGGCGCTGGCCGGCCTGCAGGCCAATCCCATCCTCGAGAAGGGCTACGACCGGCTGATGCTCGAGAGCGAACTCTACGACGGGATCGCCCGTGCCCGGACCCGGGCGGGCCGGGCCGAGAACCTGCGCCGCGTCGCCGCCATCGAGGGCCGGGGGCAGGAGGAGCGCGAAGCGACATTCCTGATCGCGGCGGACGTGGCCGACCTCGACGGCATCGCCGACGTGGAGGCGCAGGCCCTCGAGGAAATCGCCACCGCGCTGGGCCTGGACCGGGCCGCGTTGCTGGCCGCATCCCCTGTCCGACGCCCGGTTCCGTAGCGTGCCGGAGCGCCTTGTCCCGCAAAGCCCTTGATCAAAGGACGGCAAGCCTCTAAGCGGGCCCCCGTCTTTCGCCCGGCTCGACAACGCGTCGAGCGACAGCCCGGGCGACCGCTCGTGTGAGCTTGCCGCAGGAAAGAGACGATGGCCAAAGAGAAATTCGCGCGTACGAAGCCGCACTGCAACATTGGCACGATCGGTCACGTG
>NZ_LMMK01000016.1:0-12747 GCF_001422795.1 Methylobacterium sp. Leaf88
GGGCATCGGATAAACACCTCACGCGAAAGCGTTGTCGGTGTCCACCAAACCGGGGCAATCCCAATCTGTGCGTTGTCCGTGTGCGCCCGCTCGCCGGTGCGCGACAGGCCGACATCGACCGAGCCGTAGCCCGCCGCGATGCCGAGCACCGTTCCGGGCTGGGTGTGGGCGTCGATGCCACCCGCAAAGCCCGCGATGGTCTCGGTGCGACCGGCCGCGTTCGCGGTGCCGTCCACCGTGCCGAACTGACCGTAGCCCGTGGCCCAGACGCCGTAGCCGCGGTTCGTCGGGACGAAGCGCGCCTCCGGCACCGACCGACGCTGCGGCAGGTCGGCGGCGTAGACGGCGGGCGGCAGGGTGAAGCCGTCCTGGCCCGGTTCGAAGATGGCGGTGTAGCCGCGCTGGACGAGCTGGTCCGCGAAGGCCCGGCCGGCCCGCAGCTGCGGATCGGCGACGGATGCGTAGCCCTGGCCGGCCACGCGGTCGAGCAGCGCCGCGTTGGCGCCGTCGCTCTGGTAGTCGAGGGTGGTCAAGGCGCCCGTATTGCCGGCGAGGGCCGCATCGAGGCCCCGGGCGGCACTGGCCTGGTTCTGCGTCCGCGCCACGAGGCCGAAGCTCTGCTGGGCCAGCGTGACGTAGGCGTTGGTGGCATCGCTCGAGGCCACGGCACGGATCAGCGTCGGCAGGGCATTGCTGGTGGTCACGGCGCTGAAGCCCCCGGTGATGCCGCCCTGGGCCGTCACGAGGGTGTAGCGCGTGCCCGGACGGTACTGACCGTCGGCTTGAACGAGGCTGGCCGTGCCCGCGAGCGTCGCGGTGCCGTCGACGCTGAGGCGGGCGGCCTCGCCGGTCGCCGCGACGGCCGTGCTGAGCGTCGCCCCGGCGGTCTGGGCGAAGGCGCCCGAAACCGAGAGGGTCCCGTAGGCCGCCGTGGCGTTGCCGGGCGCGACGGTCCCGCCATTGGTCAGCGTGCCGCCGATGCGCCCGGTTCCGAGGAGCGTCCCGCCGGCGGCGACTTGCGTGTCGGCATTGAGCGTCGAATTCACCATGAGGGATCCGCCGGCGACCGTCGCACCGCCCGAGAAGCTCTGGGTGGTGCCGGCGGCCAGGGTGTAGGCATCGCCCTGCGCCGAGAGGGTGGTGAAGCCCGAGACGTTGCTCGCGAGGGTGCCGGCCCCGGTCAGGACGAGGGCGTTGCGGCCGCGGCCCTGCGCGACGATGTTGCCCTGGATCACCGAGCCGGTGCCGAGGGTGATGGTGTTCCGGCTGGCGGCGACGTCGTTCAGGGTGATGCCGCCGGTGATCGTACCGGTGTTCGCGAGGGCGTGGCTGCCCATGCCGTAGAGCAGGCTGCTGTCGATGCGCCCGGCATTGGTGGTGCTGCTGTTGCGCCGCGCGGTGCTGGTGGCGACCTGCGGGTCAGAATCGGTGAAGCGGACGTCGCCGCCGATCGTCCCCGTGGCCGCGTTGGTGAGCGTCGCGGTGCCGTTGCCTTAGACCACGATCGCCTGCCCGCCGGCCGGCCCCGCGATCGTGCCCGCATTGGCGATGGTGAAGCTCTGCGCACGGCCCTGGATCGCGCGCGTTCCGGTGCCGGTGGCCGAGATCCGGCCCCCGGCCTGGTTGGTCACGGTGAGGGACGCCACGTCGTCGTCGGAATCGATGGCCGCCACCGCGGCGGTGCCGGTGCTGGTCGAGGCCCGGGTCGCCGAGATGGTGCCCGCGTTGACCACCGACATCGAGGCGATGTTCTCGCCGGCATAGATGCCGCGGGAGACGCCGATGCCGTTCTCCGTCACCGCGATGGTGCCCTGATTCACCACCGCGACGTTGCTGAAATCGGCCCCCGTCGAGTTGGCGAGTGCGCCGTAGACCCGGTTGGCCGCCGTGTTGGTGCGCCCCGCGGCCCCGGTTCCGGTGATCGTGCCGAGATTGACCACCGTCGTGTTCGAGCCCGACAGGTTGACGGCCTTGTTCGTGAGGGCGTTGGCGACGGTGAGCTGGCCCCCCGAGCCCGTGACCTGCACGACGCCGCCGACGGTCTGGGTAGAGCCGGCCCCGAGGGTCAGGGTTCCGCCCGCCACGGTGAGGTTTCCGGACAGCGCCTGCGTGGAGCCGGCGCCCGTCGTCCAGGCGCCGCCGGCCTGGGTCAGGCTCGTGAAGCCGGTCACCGCCCCCATGAGGGTCCCGGTGCCGGAGAGCGTGAGGGTGTTGGTGCCGAGGCCCCGGGCGGTGATGTTGCCGCCGATACTGGAGCCGGTGCCGAGGCTGACCGCGTTCACGGTTCCGGCGACGTCGAGGAAGCTGATGCTCCCGCCGATCCGGCCCGTGTTGGTCACCACCGCGTTGCCGCCACCGAAGGCGACCGTGCCGGTGATCGTTCCGGCGTTGGCGACGGTGCCGGAGCGGCGCAGGTTCACCAGGGTGGCGCCAGTCTGGAGATCTTGATCGAACAGCCGGATATCGCCCGAGACGACGCCGGTGGCGGTGTTTGTGAGGGTGGTGCTGTAGGCGCGCGGCGTCGTGGCATCGCCCGCGTTCCCGGCGTTCAGCGCGTAGGTGGCGATCGCCGCCTCTCCGGCCGTGGTGTTCTGGATCGTGCCGCTGTTGTTGATCACGAGATCGGCCGCGCGCCCGTTGATCGCGCGGGTGTTGACCCCCGTCGCCGTGATGCGCCCGCCGGCCGCGTTGTTCACCACCAGGCGGTCGGTGTCGTCGTCGGAATCGACGCCCGCGACGAGCGCGGTGGTGGCGGTTGCGGTCGGGGCCCGGGTGGCGCTGATGAGGCCCGTGTTGGTGATCGTGAAGAGCGTCGTGTTCTCGCCCGAGTAGATTCCGCGCGCGATGCCGTTTCCGTTCTGGACGACGCTGATCGTGCCGCCATTGGTCACGGTCGTGCTGGCGTATTGGGCGCCGTTGGGTGCGCTCGAATAGGCGCCATAGAGCCGGGTCGTGGCGTTCCCCGCAGGTGCGACGAGGCTGATCGTGCCGGTATTGTTCAAGGTCGAGAGGTCGCCCGCGAGGTTGACGCCGAAATTGTCGCGCGCCTGGCCGGCCGGATTCGTGATCGTGCCCGCGTTGTTGACGAGGCTGCCGCCGACGACACGAATGTTGGTGAAGCTGGGATTGGCGCCGCCACTCGTCTGAACCGGCGTGACCGTCGCGCCGGGAGCGACGGTCACGGTCAGGCCCGTGGCGGCTGCGGGCGCGACGTACCCCGTCGACGTCCCGAAGCAGGCAATGGTCTGGCCGCTCGTCGGTGTCCCCGGTTGGCAATCGGCGCTCGCCTCAGAGACGAGGACAGACCAGGCCGGAACAGTCAGAAGCAACGAACGGCGCAACGTCAAGCCTAGGCCTGCCATCGATTCACTCACCAGAGTTTTGATTCTCTCATACCGTTTTTTTACCGGCTAAGCGAGCAAAAAACTCTACGGAGTGTGCGAGTCAAATGTAATCCACGTGATCTACAAAGAATCGATCCCAAGAAACAAAAATATCACATCGACTTCGCAGCAAGACATCGGCATCACGCGGGCTCGGGAAAGTCAAGTAATCTTGGAATGGTCTTTCGGAAAGAACGGCAGGACGATCTGGCATTCTGCGGTCAGGCCGGCGGCCCCCCCCGACACGTCGAAGCGCGCGGTCGGCGGCGGCCATCGGGACGGCTCCCATGTCAGGTCCCATCGAGCGCCGGGATCAGGGCTTCGCGGAAGCCCGCGAACTCGACCGTGCGCCAGCGGTAGCACTGATAGAATTGGACGCGCCCGCTGGTGACGGCCTGGACGGGGATCATGAGGTCGAAGCCGGCGGAGCGTGCCAGCGCGGTCCCGAGATGCGCCTCGATGTCCGGCCGTTCGAGAGGCGCGCCGATGCAGATCCGGCTTCGCCCGTTCTCCTCCCAGCGCGCCACCACGCACAGGGCGGAGCCGAGCCCGCGCAGGAACGCCCAGCCCTGGCACCGGATGGACCGGACGTCGTCCTCGGCGGTGAGCGCGACCGCGTTGAGGTTCGGCGCCCGGCGGATCACCTTGATGAAACGCCGCCGGAAGGCCGCGGGGAGGGTCTCGGTGTCCCGACAGCGCCCGTGCCCCTCGCGGACCTGAAGCCGGTCGGGCAGCGCGATCGCCGGGCCGGTCCCGCGGCCGGTGCGCAGGAGGACCTCGTAGGGGTCCGGCCGCAGGCCATTCAGCGCCGCGACGAAGCGGAGTGTTCCGTCCGAGGCGGCATGCGCGTCCGCGTCGAGCCGGAGCGTCGCGCCATCGGACCTCTGGAGCCAGACCTGGACCGCCTCCGCTGGGACGTCGGGCAGGCAGGCCTCGAAGGCCCAGACCTCCGCGGCCGAACCGACGAGCACGCCGTCGCAATTGGGCAGGCTCTGCCGGATCCGCCGGGGCACGCCTCTGCGCGGAGTCTCCCAGTCCGGGCCGGCCCCCTGCGCCGCCCGGAAGTGGCCCGCCCGCGCCGCGCCGAGATCGCTCGCGGCGAAGATCCGCAGCAGCCCGCGGGTGACGATCCGGTGGGTCGCCGTCACCTGGATCAGGTCCACCGCGTGACTTCCGAAACTCAGACCCGCGAGGTCGACCTGTCCGGCGAAGCCCGCGTCCCGCGCCGCGAGGGTCCGTAGATGGTCCAGCACGTCCTGCCGGCTCTCGGTCGCAAGGGGGGCGTAGGACGTGCTCGTGCCGTCGCTGAAGCGCAGATAGGTCCGGTAGGGTCCCCGGCTCTCCGACAGGTGCATCCAGCCGCGCAGGGAGAGGCTCTGGAACACGACGGCGTTCCCGCTGCGATCCAGGCGCCGGCGCTGATCGGTCCAGAGGGCGTCGATGGCCCAGGCGAGGGCCGGATGGCTCAGCGGACGTTCCAGGGCGGGCTTGGCCGCGTCCGCCTCCGGCAGGGCGTCGATGTGGGCGACCGCCGGGAAGGTCTCGGGGAAGCCGCCGCCATCCGAGAGACGGCTCCGGTCCCAGAGGATGTCGTTGCTGACCCAGGACGGCGCGTTCACCTGAAGCGCGAGGTCGTCGAGGGACAGGTCGTAGGCGCCCGGGCGCCGGTTCGGGACCCGCTCGTGCGGGCAGGGCCGCTGCGCGATCAGGCCGGCATACAGCCGGTGCAGAGCGTCGAGATGCGCGTCCACCGACGGGAAGGCCTTGCGCCGGATGGTGGTGCGCATCGCCGCGAGCTGCTCCCGGTCGAAGAGGAGGGCCAGGAGCTTCGCCCGGACCGCGCCGGGATCATGCGGCGGCACCCGGAAGCCATCGATCCCGTCGCGGACCCGTTCGGCGGGCGCGCCGAGGTCGCTGACGATGGGCACGAGGCCGGCCTGCCAGGCCTCCGTGAGTGCGATGAGGAAGGTCTCGGGCCAGGTCGAGAGGTGGAGGGAGACGTCGCACCCCTGCAGCTGGGCGACGATGCCGCGCTGCTCGTAGGGGCCGTGGACCGTCACGCGCTCCGCCGGCAGGCCGCGCAGGCGGCCCGCATGGTGGGGGCTGACCTGGCCGTGGATCCGGAACCGGATGGGATAGCCCTCGCAGGTGCGGATCAGCTCGATCACGTCGTCCCCGCCCTTGTGGTGGGTGAAGTTGCCGATCACCGCGACCACGAGGGATGCGGGGGCCTCCGCCGCGGGAGGTGCCTCGGGGGGTGCGGCGGCCGGCGTCGGGACCAGCATCGCGATCTCGACGACGCGGTCGGGGGCGATCTGCGGATGGAAGGCCCGCAGGTAGGCACCGGTGGCCGGGGTGCTCGTCACGAAGGCGTCCACCGCGCCGACCACCTGCCCCAGGAACGCATCCCGGCGCGCCTTGGCGCCGGCGGGATAGTTGTGGCTGGCGGCGAGGCACGCGTCGCATTGCTCCCGGCCGCGATGAACGACGTCGCAGAAGCGGCCGTTGTGGTCGAGCAGGAGCCAGCGCTCGCAGATCAGGTAATGGTCGTGGAGGTGCTGGACCACCGGAACGCCGCAGGCGCGCGCGATGAGCGGCAGGCTCAAGGGCCAATGCAGCAGATGGTGGATGTGCAGCAGGTCCACCCGATGCTCGAACAGGATGCGGGCGAACTGCCCCTCAACGTTCGGGTCGGTGAGCCGGGGCAGGCCGACGGCCCCGCCGGGCAGGTTGAGCGCGACACCGGGGCCTTCGAGGCGCATCTCCCAGGTCTCGCCGCGGAAGACCGGAAACAGGAAGAGCAAGTCGTAGCGGTCGCCGAGCCCGGCGAGGGCCTCCTGGTAGACCTCGACGCCGCCGCCCTCGCGATGGCCCAGGCGGTTGTGCGTGAGGATGAGCACGGTCCTGCGCGGGGCCGAGGCGGGGGGGCGCTCGCCGCGGGCGGAGGCCGTGCGCCGGTCGGGGACGGCCCGCTCCAGCATCGTGGCGATGCGATGGTCGTAGAGGTGCTCGGCCAGCGTCCGGGCGCGCGCGGCGCGGGCCTGGGCGAGCCGTTCCTCGGGGACCGACAGCATGCGGGCGATGGTCTCTGCGGCCTGCGCGTCGTCCGTGCAGAGCTGGAATTCCGTGCCGGCGGCATAATAGTCCCGCACCTCCGGCTCGGGCGACACCATAACCTGGAAGCCGCCGGCGAGAGCGGTCTCGAACAGGCGCGGGGGCGGGGTCGATCCGGCCGCCTGCTCGGCGGCGCTGCCGGAGAAGACGCGCGGCAGGGTGAGGACGACGCGGCTGCGGTTGGCCAAGCGTGCGAAGTCGAGATTGCCGCAGCGCCAATCCGTGGCGAGGGAGCGGTCATGCAGGTCGGGCGGCCCGATATGGACGTTCCAGGGCAGGGCGATCTTGACCCGCAGGTCGGCGGGCAGGAGCCCCAGGATCGTGTTCAGGCTCGCGACCCGGTTGGGCCAGGCGGTCCCGACGAAGAGCAGGTCGTAGCGGTAATGGCGGTCGTCCGCGCCGACCGCGAAATTTTGGAAGAGCGGGCTCGCGGCCAGAGGCAGGTGGACGGCGCGGCCCTCGTAGGCGGCGACGCTTCCGCGGTCGTTGGTGAAGACGATGTCGAAGCAGTCGGAGAAGCGGACGTTGGACGCACGCTCGTAGGGATCCTCGGTGGTCCACAGGATGCTGAGGCGGGCCAGGCGCGCGAGCCGGCCGAGCAGGGGCGCCTGCATCCGGGCGCCGCCGAAGGCCAGGACCGTGTCAAGCCCCTCCGCCAGGAAGGTCGCGAGGGCGTCGCCGTGATGCGCGACCACGACGCGCGCCACGCCGGGGTGGCGCCGCAGCGCGTCCGCGATGGCCAGGACGATGTAGTGGTTGTGCGTCCGCGGCTCGGTATCGAGGAGCAGGATCGAGAGATCCGTCATGCGCGCGCCGATCCGCGCGGCTCCGGACGGGGCACGGCAAGCAGATCTTCCAGGTTCTCCGGCGCGGGGCGGGCCGGGAGGCCGCAGAGTTCGAGGATGCGCCCGGCACGGCACGCATAGGTGTGATCTCTCAGAGCGCGCCGCTGCGCCCGCTCAGCGATGGCGAGGATCGCGGCCGGCTCGTCCCGAATCCGCTCGAGGGCCCGGGCGATGTCGCGGGAGCCGTCGACGAGTAGAATCTCCTCGTCCGGCTCGAAGGCGTCGCAGATCTCCAGACCGGTCGCGAAGTAGAGTTGCGTCGAGCCCGACAGCGCCACCTCGAAGGTGCGCGGTCCCGGCGTCGCCTGCGGCAGGGCGAAGCGCCGGTTTGCGATGTCGAGATCGCGGCCGATGTTCAGCGTCAGCCAGGCGGCGGCGGCGTGGTCGGCCATCTCGTCCGCGGTCAGGCGTCGGTTGTGCGCGCAACGCAAGTCGGCCGGCCAGTCGCAGCCGAGAATCTCCACCGGGTGGCGGGACAGCAGATCGTCCGCCCGCCGGAGGAGCGCGACCCGGTTCGGATAGGCGACGCCGCAGAAGAAGATCGCGATGTCGCGCGGCAGGCTCGGGTGGATGGGACGCAGGTGCCGCGTCGGGGACGCGGCCAGCGGCAGGTGGTGCACCGACCCGTGCCGGTAGTGATGGACCGCCCAGCTGTCGTTAGAGAGGACGATGTCGGCCAGGAGCTCCGCCTTGAACGCGTAGTCGAACTCGTAGGGATCCTCGGTCAGCCAGAAGGCGAGCTGGGCTCCCACGGCGTCGACGGATCGGCGCAAGGCACCGAGGCCGGCCGCATCCGGCACGAGGCTGCCGACGGCGACCACCAGCTTCGGACGCAGGCGACGCACCCTCTCGCAGGCGAGCTCTAGGGGCGCCTGCCCGACTGCGGCGCCTCCCAAGCGCTCGCTCAGTCCTTCGACAAGGTAAGTTCTGATGGCAGGATTGATATTGACCGCATCAGATGTCGTGCCAGTTACGAGAACTTCGATCGTATCCGGATAAATGTGAGATGCGAAATTCATTTATTCCGTCGATCGGCGTGTGGCGTTGCGAGGGTTTGACTTCCGTCTTAGAAAAGCAATAACTTATTTTTCGAAAGCTGTCTATGTAAACGAGTGTCGACAACGTAATCGGGAAAGATGAGTAAGAGCGGTATTGCTTTTCGGCAAGACGATCGGGAGAATTCGGCAATCGGAAGCGGGTCCGGTGCGCAGGGAGCGGGCGGCGTTGCCGGGACGGGCGGCCCGGGCACCCTCACGGCAGCCAATATCCTCCTGCCGGTCGCGGAGGCTGTGTCCGGAGACGTTCTCCTGCTCGGATCGGTGGCGCCGAGCCTCCACGCCCATGCCGCGGCGCTGGCCGGATCGCTGACTGCCCACGCGCGGCGGCCGCCGGAGGCCGACCCGGTCGACGGCCCCCCCGCCTATGATACGATCCTAGCCTTCGATCTCTTCGCCCCGGCCGACGAGGCCGTCCCGCTTGCGCTGCGTGCGCTGCGGCGAAGCCTGCGGCGGGACGGACGGCTGATCCTGGCGCTGGGGACGAAGCCGCCGGGACGCGGCGCCTCCGCCGCGGGGCAGCACGGATCCCGAGATCCGGGCGGCGGGCCGGGCGCCTGGGCCTGCCTGCGCCGAGCCCTGGAGGCGGCCGGATTCCCGCACCAGCACTGGTGGTATCCGTTTCCGGACCATCGCGGCGCCCGCACCGTCCTGTTCGAACGCGGCCTGGCTCTCGGGTCCGGGCTGGATGCCGCGGCCCTGGCGGGGGACGCCTCCGGCGAACGCCGCGCTTGGCGGCGCATCGCAGAGGCCGGCGGACTAGCGGACCATGCGCCGTCCGCGCTCGTCCTGGCCTCGGCCGTCGGGCTCCCGGCGGAGGAGCGCCTCGCCCTGCAGATCGGCCACGAACGGCGGCCGGAATTCAACAAGGTCGCCACGATCCTGACCCGGGCGGAGGGTCCACCGGAGGTTCGGCGCGTGCCGCGCCGGCCCGGATTGCCGCGCTGCGTGGCCGGCGTCACCAATCGATTCCCGTCCGAGGCCCTCGCGCCCGGCCAGCCCTGGCCCGAGGCCCTCGAGGCGGTGCTGGCCCGCGACGGCTGGACCGAGTCCGACGTGGCGACCTGGGCCGAACGCTGGATCACCGCCGTCCTGGCCGCGTTTCCGGAGGCCGATCCGGGCGGCCGGTCGCCGGATGCCGCCACGCTCCTGCCCGGTCATGCCTTCGATGCCATCCCGCGCAACCTGCTGGTTCATGGAGGGGAGGCCACCTTCATCGACCTGGAATGGACGCTCGACGCGCCCCTCGACCTCGGGCACCTGCTCGTGCGCGGTCTCGTCGACACCTTCCTCACCACGCCGATTCGGGGCTGTCCCGCACCGGGGCTCGACCCGACCTTCCTGACCTTGCTGCGCGCGTGCACCGAACCGCTCGGAGACGGCCTCTCCGATGCCGGGATCGCCGAGCGCCTCGACCGCGAGGCCCGTTTCCAGCGAGTCGTGGGCGGGCATGACCCGAAGCGCAACTTCGCGTGGCTCGCGGCCACCCATCCCCTGTCCCGCTCGCAGCTGCTCCTGCGCGCGACGACCCTGGCGGACGAGGTCGCTGGGCTGCGGAGCGAGCGCGCCGCGCTCGTCGACGCCCGTGACTCGGCGCAGGCGCAGACCGACCGCGTCATCGTCTATGCGGCGGAACGGGATCGCGAGGCGGAGCGCCTGGAGGCCGCGCTGGCCGCAGCCGAGGCCCGTCTCGCGGGGCCGCCGCCCAGGCCCCCCGGCCCGGCCATCCGCCTCGGCCGGGCCGTCCGGGGCCTCGTCCCGTGGAAGCGGACCTAGCGCGATGCGCCTCCTGGTTGCCTGCGATCATCTGGCCCTGACCGGAGGCCTGATGCGGTTCGAGCGCGTCGGGCAGGTGCTGGCGCGTTGGGGCGGCGAACTCGCCTTCCTGTGCCTCGGCGAGGGCGTCGACGATCGGCCGGCCGGCTTCGCGAGCACGCTCCGGCACCTGTCGCGCGCGGCGGCGCTGGAGGAGACCTGGGACGCCGTCATGGTCCCAGGCGGCGGCTTTCCCGATGCCATCGTGGCGCGCCTCGCGAGCCTGCGAGACCCTCGCCTGGGCCTGCGCGTCCAACATTTCCTGAACGGTCCCGGCCGCCGTGAAGCCTATCAGCGCGTGACGCAGGCCTTTGAGCCCGACCTGATCGTCGTCAACAACGCGCATTGGCCGGAGGCGGATCTCGCCGCGTTTGGCCGGCCGTTCCGCCGGGTCGTCGGCGGGGTCGACTCAACCCTGTTCGCGCCGCCCGTCGCCCGGCCGCCGCGCACCGGGCGATATCGTCTCGGCGCCATCGCGAACAAGAATCCGGCAGCCCTCTTGGACGCCCTTCGCGCGCTCGGCGCCGCGTGGGAGCTGCACTGGTTCGGCCGTCCCGACCCGCGCGAGCCGGCGCCTCCGGACGACCTCCTGGCATCGGGCCGGATCGTTCGGCACGGTGCCTTGTTCGGCGAGGCGCTGGCCGCGTTCTACGCCGGCCTCGACGTGTTCTGCAGCGTCGAGTTGCAGGCGGGCTGGTGCAACCCGGCCGCCGAAGCCATGGCCAGCGGAACGCCCCTCGTCACCACGCCGCACGGCACCCTGGCCTTCGCCGAGCACGACATTACCGCGCGGGTGATCGAGATCGCCACGGGTCCCGCCATCGCGGCGGCCGTCGAAGCCGTGCGGACCGATCCCGAACGCGCCGCGCGATGCGCCCGTGCCGGGCGCGCCCGCATCCGCGACCTTACCTGGGAGGCCTATACGGCCGAACTCCTGGCGGCGATCCGCGGCGGGCTCGCGGATGGGACCGCTCCGGCCTGGGCCACGGCGCGCATCGCCGCGCTCGTGGCCGAACACGGTCCGGCACCGGACGATTTCGACGCCGCCGGATACCTTCGCCTGCACGCAGATCTCGCGGCCCTATTCGGGCGCCCGTGGCAGGGCCTGCTGCACTACCTCGAGCATGGACGCCGCGAGGGCCGCCTCCATCCCTCGACGCGAAGCCGCGCGCAGGAGAAGGCCGCGCAGGCCGGGCGCATCGCCCTCGTCCTCGACGGGCTCGACGGCTCCGGCAAGTCCAGCATCGCCCGGGAAGTCGCCGGACGGATTGGCGCGACGGTGCTCGATCCCTTCGGCGGCCGGATCGGCGGCCTCATGGTCCTCCTCGCCGAGCGGGGCGCGCATGCCCTGGCCGACGACGTCGCGCATGCCGCCGTAGCGCTGGCCCTGCAGCAGGCCCCCGACGGCCCGGTGGTCTTCGATCGGCACTGGTTCACCGCGTCGCAGCTCCTGTCGCCGGCCTACCGGGCCGGCTGGGCACCCCACCCCCGCACGGTCATGTGCTGGGCGGATCGGCCAACGACGGTGGCCCGCCTGGTCGCGCGCGGGGATGCCCAGGCCCGCGCGCGCATGAGCGTTGAGCGGATCGAGACCTACCGGCGCCTGGCGGACGAGCTCGGTCTTCCCCTCCTCGACACCTCGCGCATCTCTCCGGCGCTGGCCGCCGAGCGGATCCTCCGGGACTGGTGGGCGAGCCCGCCCCCGCCATCTGGGAGCGACTCGCAGGCGCACCCGCCGCCTCCGCGGGCGGGGGACCAGGAGGGGCCGTTCGGCCCCCGCGCGGGCGGCGCCGGCCCACCCTAACGGTCACGCCGTCCGCCGCGTCCGCCGTTCAGCGGACGCTCGGATCGGCGGCGAGACGAGCGCGGATGGCTTCCTTCAGCCCGCCCTCGAACAGCAGCGCCGAGCCTTAATGGTACTCGATGTCGAAGGCGCGGCGCGAGTTCATGGACAGGAAGGCGCTGTGCTGGGCGAGGAGGCGGCCCTCGGCATCGAACACAACCCAAGCCGGAGCCGCCATAGCCGTTGTTGCAGTCGTGGCGGACGCGCCGGATCGCATCCTCGCTCGGCGGGTCGACCCGGTGGATTGCCAGCCACCTATCGATGTCTCCGACGCAAGCGTCGGCTTTCTCAACTCGGTACCCGAAAGCGGACCGGCAGATATCCACCCATGTGATCAGTAGGATCCGCCGTCAGCGGATCCCGAAAACGGGCCATTCACCGGCGGCCCGAGAGCTTCGGTTCGGGGTGTGTAGCCGAAAAGCCTCGACGAACACGATAGGCCCGTGATCTTGATCGGCCATGTTGGCGTTCGCGACGGCCGTCACGTCGTCGACGATCCGAGGATCATTAGCAATTTTAGGGTCATTGACCTGAGGATTGCCTCGACTCCAGCGTCTCGCTTCCGGAGGTGCGCCCCCCGCAAGGAATGCACTCATACCAAGCCTCGCTGAGCAGGACTCACGCGGGGTAGCGTCGGCATCTCGGTCGTGATTCATTCCTGGGTTTGGAGCCTGAGGAGGATGCGATGGCTG
>NZ_LMMK01000016.1:12834-13193 GCF_001422795.1 Methylobacterium sp. Leaf88
CTGTCCGAGGATCACGGCGTGTCGGTCTCCGAGCAGACCTTGAGCCGGGTCTTGCGGGCCATGGGCTACGCCAAGCTCTCGGCCCGCCCGCGCCATCACGCCCAGGATCCGGGCGCCGCGGCTGTTTTTAAAAAGACTTCCCCGACCGTCTGGCGGACATCGCGCAGGCTGTCGGCGGCAAGCCGGTAGAAGTCTGGTTCTGTGACGAGGCCCGTGTCGGCCAGAAGAACACCCTGACCCGACGCTGGGCCAAGGGCGGAACGCGACCCTCGGCCCCCAAGGACCAGCGCACGGCTTCGGCCTACATCTTCGGGGCGATCTGCCCGGCCCGGGGCGTCGGGGCAGGCTTGGTCATGCCC
>NZ_LMMK01000016.1:13275-13805 GCF_001422795.1 Methylobacterium sp. Leaf88
GCCTGGAACAAGATCATCGCCCAACCCTGGCGCCTCATGTCCATCGGACTGCGCCGATGGGCCCATGCGTTCTGATCAGTGAGGGTTGGTATTACGGGTTCCTTAAGTGGGAGCTTCAAAATACCCACAAAAGTTCGATTAGCGGACTGAAAAATATACAAGGCGTCGAAAACAAGATGCTTGTTTTTGAAGAGCGCTTTGAGGGTGCGGGCGTGAAAAACTATGCGAGCCGCAATCGCTACATGCGTGAAGCGGAGCGCGCATACGATGCTGCGCAGAGTGCCCCTGCCTCGCCGAAGCCGTCTCCTCCGATGAACTTCCCACCTATGGGGCGCGGTATAGGCTCTTTCGATGTGAATGCCCTTGGCGCGGCGCCTCCGCTCGGGAGCAGCACGGTCAACAATGGCTCCACCGTCACGATGAACCACAACACGACGGTGAAGATTGATGCGGGCGGCGACCCGGCATGATCGGCCCCCACGCGGTGGTCCAAGGGTAAAGTTAGTGCGCGGTAGGCCGCTTCACCACGG
>NZ_LMMK01000017.1:0-531 GCF_001422795.1 Methylobacterium sp. Leaf88
ATGAGGGTTCGCCCCGTCTCGATGCATCATGAATACATCTTGGACAAAGGTGCCGTAAGTCTCTGAGGGCGGTCGGCCCGCGCCCCTCCGCCCGGCGCGGGCGCGGGCCACCGGACTAAAGCGTGGCGGGCAATCGTCTGACAGGAAGACGCTGGGTTGCCGGCCGCCGACCGGCGGCACCTGTCCCCGGGCAGCCGAGCCAGGGAGACATGCGTGATCCGCACCATCGCCAAGGCCCTCCGTCCGACCACCCGCCGCCGGCGCGGCGGCAAGATCCTTCTCGCCCTCCCGCTCCTGCCCCTCCCACTCCTGGCCCCGGCCCCGGCCCTGGCGGGGTCCGCGGCCCAGCCGGGCCAGACCATCGGCCTCCCGGCCGGCGCCCAGCTTCCGGTGGGTCTCTACTTCGTCAACACGTCCAGCTTCGGGGTGCGCGACACGCGCCCGCTCGACTCGGAATCGAACGTCAACCTGCCGGCCTTCGTCTGGGCGACGCCCTGGACCCTGTTCGGCGCGCGCCTGAACCTCATCGCG
>NZ_LMMK01000017.1:654-58078 GCF_001422795.1 Methylobacterium sp. Leaf88
GTTCCCGGGCTACCGGCGCCAGGGCCAGATCGCGGTGGGTGGCCTCGTCGGGTACAATTTCGGCCCGGTGAACCTGCAGGCCTACGTCACCCAGGATGTGGTCGAGCGCAATTACGGAGGCCGCGAGACCCGAGGCTGGCTCCGGGTCATCGTGCCGATCTACAAGGAGAGCACCAACGCCGCCGCGCCCACCCTGCCGGTCGCGGGCCCGGGCCGGATCGCAGGCCGGTAGCCGCTGCCTGCGCGTGGTCTATTGAATTCTCTATGAATTCCTCAAGTCCACGTGCAGGCCAGGCCGGATAATCCATGACATTAATGTCAAGCAACACCGCGGAACATCAAGTTCGGAACAGACTTACAGCCGCACTGTGCCGCTCGTGAGCACATGACTGGAAGTCTCACATGAAAACCCTCGCCATGGTTCTGGCCTCCGGCCTGATGTTCGCCAGCTTTTCCCTCGGCTCGGCCTCGGCCGCTCCGGGCCTGACCCCGGCCGAGCGGATGCGTGCCAGCTCGTCGATCGGCCACGCGGGCAACTACAAGGCGCGCAAGGACCACATGCGCCATCGCGGCCATCGCCACGACGCGATCCACCATTCGCGCGCCCATCGCCTGCACCACACCCGCAACCGCCTGATGCACGGCGATCCGAACGCCCGCAATCCGATGCTGCCCGGCTACGCCCAGCAGCGCGGCAGCACCTCGGGCGGCCCGCGCTACTGAGGCCGCCCGCGCGGGGCAAAGCCCCGAGGCGCCGTTCGTCGCCTTGCGCGGAGTGTCCGGGGCGGCCCCGCGCCGCGCCGATGACCCGTCCGGCCCGGCCGGCCGGCGCATCCCATCGGATGGGGTGACGCCGGCCGGCCGCGTCGGCTAAGCACGGGGTCCGCGCGGCCCGGACGGCGGCGCAATGCCGGCGTGAGCGAGGACCGGACCCGATGCCGCCGTGGCCGCCGAGCCTGCAGGACGCGCGCTGGCGGGTCGGCCTCTTCACCCTGCTCTACCTCTACCAGGGGCTCGTCGCCGGCTTCGCCCTGACGGCGCTGGCCAACCACTTCGCCGCCGTGGGCGCCTCCACCGCGGAGGTCGGCCGCCACCTCGCCGTGGTCGGCCTGCCCTGGGTGCTGCAGCCCCTGCTCTGGGGGCCGGTGATCGACCGGGCGACACCCGACCGCATGGGACCGCGCCGCCGCTGGCTCGTCCTCGCCCTGGCCGGCGCACAGGCGAGCCTCGCCGGCCTGCTCCTCCTCGGCGGCGTCCCGAGCCTCACGGCCGTCAGCCTCGTCCTCCTCCTGCACAGCCTGGCCGCCTCCCTGGCCGACACCGCCACCGACCGCCTGATCGCCGACAGCGTGCCGGCCGGCGAACTGGGGCGCACCAGCGCGGCCACGCGGGCGGGCTTCGTCCTCGGCAGCGCGGCCGGGACCGCCCTCTTCGCCTGGGTGCTGGAAGCCGGGGGGTTCGCCGCGGCGGCGGGCGCCCTCCTCGGCCTGACCACACCCATCGCCCTGGCAGCCGCGCTCGTGCGCGAGGCCCCGGGGGACCGGCTCCTCGCCTGGCCGCGGCGCGGGCCGGCCCGTGCTGCCGGACCGGGCCGGATCGCCGCGGCGGCCGCCTTCGCGCGCGGGCTCGCCGACGGCTTCCGGAGCCGCGACGCCGCGCGCCTGCTGGCGCTGTGCTTCGCCATCGACTTCGCCCTGGCGCTGTTCCAGGTGCCCTTCGCCGTCGCCCTGGTGCGGGTGCATGGCTGGGACGCGGGCGGACTCTCGCGCCTGCAGGCCCTGCTCGCCCTCCTGGGCGGAACCCTCGGGGCGGCGGGCATCGGCGCCTCCGTCGACCGCCTCGGCCCGGGGCCGGCCCTGCGCGCCCTCCTGGTCGCCTGCGCGGCGGCCTTCGGGATCGCGGGCGGGTTGATCGCGGCCGGGCTGGAGGCGGCCACGGGGCCCGTCATCCTGGGCCTCGCCAACGTCGTGCCGGCCCTCCTCTACGTCGCCCTGCTGCCGACCGTCCTCCTGGCGAGCCGGACCGGACGGGCCTCGGCCACGCAGTTCCAGATCTACATGGCGGCGATGAACCTCGGCGACGTCGCCGGCTCGGCGCTCGCCAGCGGCCTCGCCGCGGCGGTTCCCCCGAGCCTCGTCGCCCTCGGCGTCGCCCTGCTGTTCCTCATCGGCACCCGCGTCGCCCGGGTGATGGGCGCACCACTGGCTGCGTGACCGCGAGATCAGGGAGCCGTTCACAAGGCGAGAACAGGGGAGCGCTGGCGGGACCCCGCGCCCCCTACCGTCCCGACGAACGTGCATTTTGTACCCGTGCCGGTCTCTACTCCTCCGGTCGACAGCACGTCGCCCTCCTCATCGCACCCCGTTTCCCGGCACGGGCCGGACCTGCGACATGGTCCGGCCAGGCGCCTTGCGAGGGCGTTCTCTAACGCCCTGCGCCCATTCCTGGGACGGCCTGGATTTCCGGAACGTCCGGTCGGGCATCCGGCACCGAGCCCCCGAGGATGCGGATCGCGACTGATCCCGCATCCCGGCTCCGCGCCGGCGCACCGTTCCAGCAGGCAGGCGCGATCGAAATTGGATCGCGGATCCGACCGATCAGAATGTTCCAGTCCGCGATCGCGTATCGCGAAGCCGACGGCAACGGTCCGGTTTTCCGGAGCCTTTCCGCTCTCGCGCAGGACCACCACCAAAATCCGCATCCGGGCCATACCGGCCTGACCGAAACCGCCGGTCGGAACCGGGCACCGGCTGTCGGGCATGCTGCCCCCTGAAGGCCGGCGGATGCTTGACACGGAGCGACCCGACCGCCTCAGTGGCGGCATCGCGCCGACACCGGGGCGCCCTGGACCACCACGTCGGCCAGACCGACTTACCCCCGCGCCGCACCCCGCCTTGCCGATGTCCCCTCCCCCCGCCTCCGCCCGGTCCGCCTCGTGAGCGAACCGAGCGCGCCCGGCCTTCGGGTCCTGCTGCCCGAGGCCGCCCGCTATGCCGGGGGCGCGCGCGTCGGGCCGGGGGAGAACGAGCATTGGGTTCCGGCCAAGAACCGCTGGTCGCGGGTGGTGCTGCCCTTCGGGGGGCTGATGCCGGAGGCGTGGTGCTGCCTCGGCTTCCGCCTCGCCTGGGCGGCGGAGGAGGCCGCCGGGTCCGCCCTCGACTTCGCCCTGGTGGGGATCGACTTCCTGGCCGAGGACGGCTCGAGCCTCGACTTCGACCACGTGCCCGGTCTCGACCGGACGCTCCTCGACCCGCATGGCACCTGGATCGCCGGCCCGGCCGCCCTGCCGCCCGAGACGCACGGGGCGCGGGCCGGGCGCCTCCAGCTCGCCTTCCGGGTCCCGGCCCCGGCCACCCGGATCACGGTGACGCTCCGCTCCTGGCGCAACAGCGCGCCGTTCGCGGTCTCGGAAGCGCGTCTCGCCCAGGGGACGGATCTGGCACCGTCGCCGGCCCTGATCCCCCGCGCCCGGCACCGCCTCGGGCCGGAGCCGGCCTGGCGCGACCACGCCCTGGTGCCGGGCTGCGGCCTCGTGCTGCGCGGCCAGCTCCACACGCCGCAGCCCGGCACCCACGCGGCGCTCGCCCGCATCGTCTACCGCGATCGGTCCGGGGCGGAGCTCGCCCCCCCCTATCCCGGGACCCTCTCGGTGCCGGGGCTCGGGGCCCTCGTCGACCTCTCCGCCCACCAGCAGGCCCGCCGCTTCACCCTGGAGCTCCAGCCCCCCGCCGGGGCGGCGCGGGTGGCGGTGGGCTTCGCCACCTGGGAGGCGGACGGGCCGGAGGCGGAGCTCCTCGCCCCCCCGGAGCTGGCCCTGGAGGACCGGATGCGGCTGGAGAGCCTCTGCGCCGACGACCTCCTCGCGGCCCCGGATTTCCTCGCCCGCCTGGCCGAGCGCCTGTCCCTGCCCGGGGCCGCCTTCGCGGGCTGGTGTCCGCAGCCCGAGGCGGTGGCCGCCGTGCCGGCGGTGCTCGCCCGCGCCCGGGCGATCCAGCGCGGCGAGGGCCACCGCGCCGCCGGCCTCGACCGGGCCATGCGCCTCGCCGGCCAGCCCGCCTGGACCCTGCCGGAGGCACCGGACTGGACCGAGGATCCGTTCCGCTCGGTGCCCTGGCGCCTGGAGTACCAGTCCCTGGCCTGGCTCGCGGCGCTGGCCGAGGCACCGGGCGGCGGCGCCACCGCCGTCGGCCTCGCCCTGTCCTGGTCGCGGGCCAACCCCTGGGGGGCGCCCACCGACGGCCTCGCCCTGCACCCGGCGGCCCTCGCCGCCCGCACCGAGACCTTGGTGCGGCTCCTCGCCCGGGCCGGCAAGCCCGGCGGCCCGGCCTCCCTCACCCTCACGGGTGAGGCGGTGCGGCACGGCTTCGCCCTCGCCGAGATTCTGGGCCAGAACACCTTCGGCCGCTCGATCCACCAGCTCCAGGCGGCGGCGGCCCTGCGCATCGTCGCCCGCGCCCTGCCGCTGCTGCCGCTCGCGGCACACTGGCTCGCCCTGGCCGAGGACGCCCTCGAGACCGGCCTCACGCCGCTCCTAGACGCGGAGGGGCGGTTCTCCGACCCCGCCCTGCACCCGCGCCTCGAGCTCCTGACCCTCCTGCGCGCCCTCGGGCTCGGCCTCGACGCCGACGACCCCGCCGAGTCGGCGCTCAGGGGCCGCCTCGACCGGCTCGTGGCGGCCGGGCTCCCGGCGGTCGCCGGTCTCCTCGATCCGACCGGGCGCCTGCCACCGTTCGGGGACGCGCCCGCCGGCGAGGATGCCGCCGGCTGGATCGGGCGCCTCGGTGCGCAGGCGGGTCGCGCGCTCAGTGCGACGCGCTGGTCCGGAGACGCGCGACCGCGACGCGACCGTCCCGGTATACCACGCGTCACCCTGGAGCCCGCCGCGGGCCGCGTCGACCCGTCCTCGGGCATGATCGCGCAGCGCCACGACGCCCCCGGCCGCGGCTGGGGCCACTTCGCCTGCACCTTCGCCAGCCAGGGCCAGGGTCCCGGACCCGGCCATCGGGACGTCGGCTCCTTCGTCTACGCCTGCGAAGGGGTGCGCTGGATCGTCGAGGCCGGCGGGTCGAGCCAAGTCGAGAGCGGCGCCGCCCGCCACCACCTCCTCTCGGGGGCCGGCCACAACGTGGCGGCCCTCGACCAACGCGAACCGATGGCGGGGCCGGCCCTCTACCTCGGGGCCGAGCGCCTCATCGGCGCCACCGCCCACCGCCTCGCCACGCAGGTCCACGGTCCCGACGTCGCGCACCGGCGCGTTTTCCTCGTTCTCGACGACCTCTCCGGACTGGCGGTGTTCGACCGCTTCAGCGGGTCGGGCAGCCTCAGCTTCGAGGGCGCGGTCCACCTGTCGCCGGAGATCCTGCTGGCCCTGGCGGGTCCGCGCCGGGCCATGGCCCAGGCCGGGCGCCACCGGCTCTCGCTCTCCCCCGTGACGGTCGCCGGGCGCTGTGCCGGCCTGACTCTCCGCAACGGCTGCAACGCCCATCCGGGGGCCCTGCGGGGCTTCGTCGCCGCGGCCGCCGGCGGCCTTCAGCCGACGAGCGTGCTCGGCTACGCCTTCGCCGGTGCCGGCACGGTCTGCGGCGGTCTCGCCCTCGCGGCCGATGCCGATGCCGACCGGCGGCTCACCGCCCTCCTGGACGAGCCCGCCTTCGAGCGCCTGCTGGCGGAGGCGTGAGGCCCATCCTCGGGCACGGACTTCGCATGAGGAAGGGAGGTCCCTTCGGGATCGGACATCCCTTCAGGAACGGACTTCGCGCTTGGCGACGAAGTTGAATTCTTCGACCAGCACGTCCTTGACCACGTCGGAGCCGAGGCGGGCGTTCACCTGCTTGCGGATCTCGGCAAGGCGCTGGGTGACGTTGTAGCGGGACAGGCGTTTGAAATCGATCGCCGGGTCCGTATAGATCTGCCGGAACGTCTCATCGACGACGAAGGCATTCGGCGGCACAGAGAGCGTGTGCATCAGCCGCGCATCGGCAGTAAAAACCAGGACGGCGACGATGTAGCCCTGTACTTTGCCATCGACGACCATCGGCACATTGATGGGTGGCAGCTTCTGGTACTGGAGACCTTCGAGGTAAGGCTCGGTTTTCTTGGCGAACAGCCCCGCCCCCCAGGTCACCGCGGCGTAGCAGGACAGGATGGTGAGGCCGCAGATCCACAGGCCGGTGACGAGGATGCGCATGGCGGGGAGCGGACCTCAGCGCCGGACGTGGCCGGAATAGGTGCCGTCGGATTCCGCCGCGCGCAGGGACTCCGCGACGATGCCGGAGATCTCCTCGACGGCCCGCAGGTGCAGGCCGACGGCGTCCTGATTGCGCTCGAGAGCGCCGCGCAGACGCAGCAGTTGGTCGAGCACCGGCGTGTCGAGTTCGGCGGGATCGAGGTCGCGGGTCAGGCGGGTCAGTTCGAGGAGGCTCTGGCTCTTGCGACGGTTCACCGCCTCCTGGTCGACGGGGTGATGCGCCAGCAGGGCCTCGGTCTCCGCCGTCACGGTGGCTTCCAGGCGCTTCAGGGATGCGAGCAGCATGGGGTTTCAGCTCTCCGAAGTCTTGGTCGACGCGGTCTTGGTCGACGGCGCGACGGCCGCCGCGGGCGGGTTCAGCGGACGCGCCGCCTCGAGCATCCGGGCGATGCCGACGCCGCCGGCCCGGGCGACCTGCGTTCCGACCTGATCGGCGAGCATCGACTTCCAGATGCCGCCGGCATTGCCCTTGCCGAAGACGGCGCTGGCCTTCGAGGGCATCATGGTCTCGACGAACTGGCGCAGGACGAAGGCCTCGAACTGCTTGTAGGGATCGCCCGCCTTGCCGGCGCCCGAGACCGCGTTGTCGGTCTGCAGGGCGGTCAACGTCCCGCGAGCGTCGAGGGGCATGTGCACCGAGACGCCGGCCATGCGGTAGGCATCGCCGAACGCCGCCGGATCGGTCCCGGGGGCCGACAGCTTCGCGGCGGCCTCCTGCACGCGGCCGGGATCGGCGGCGCGGGCCACATCGAGGACGATGTCGGAGGGAGGCGAGATGCTCATGGCAGGCGCTTCAGCGGGTTCGGGGAGCCGGTCCCCGGAAGGCATAGGCGCCCTGGCTTTCGGCAGGCTTGCATCGTGGCCTGGGGATCAGTCGAGCGGCCTTGCCCCGCGTGCGGTCATGAGGTCGAGCTGCTCGAGCAGGGCGTGCTGCTCGCGCTCGTGGTCGCGCAGCTTCAGGAGGCTGTCGGCCTGGCGCTCGGCGCGCTTTTCGGCGAGGCCGCGGGCCTTCAGTATTTCAGACAGTCGTGTCGAGGTCGCGCCGAGTTCGCTCGCCTCCGTGGCGAGGGCGCGCAGGCGCCGCGCGGCGGCGTCGAGGAACAGGCCGTGCATGGTCTCGCCGGCCAGGGTGGCCAGCATGGCCGCCCGGTCGGCCTCGACGCGGGCGGTCCGGGCGCGGTTGGCGGCGAGGTCGCGCTCGGCGAGGCCCCGCATCTGCTCCTGGACCTTGAGCAGGCGCTGGGCGCGCAGGAGCCGGAGGCGGGTGGTCATGGTCTCAGCCCCGGCGCAGGTAGTCGAAGTAGCCCATGACGAACTGCATCATGAACTCGTTGCTGATGAGGTACAGCAGCATCAGGCCGCCGGCCATGATGAACGGCGTAGCGATGAAGTAGACCGGGATCTGCGGCACGAGCTTGTTGATGAAGCCGGCGGCCAGGTTCACCGCCACCGCGTAGACGAGGAACGGCGCGGTGATGCGCAGGCCCAGCACGAAGGCGATGGTCACCTGGTCGACGATGCGCACCAGGGCGACCTGCGAGCCGATGCCCTCGCCGGGCGGGATCCGGCCGTAGGAATCGACGAGGCCGCGGAACAGCTCCCAGTGCAGGTCGGCGGCGAACAGCAGGGCGGCGGCGGCCATCATGATCATCGCCTCCACCGCCGGCACCGGGTCCATGCCCTCGGCCACCGACCCCGGCATGCCGCCGAAGCCCACCATGGTGGCGGCGGCGTTCACCACGGTCTCGAGGACCACGTAGTAGATCCGGCCGAGGAAGCCGAGGACGAGGCCGGTCAGGCTCTCGGTGACGATCCAGCCCAGGGTGGCGCCGGGGTCCTGCGCGGCGAGCTTGCCCTGGAACAGGGGCAGCAGCATCGGGGTCAGGGCGAGCGAGACCGCCAGCGCGATCAGGAGGCGGACCTGCGCGGGCACGCGGGGGCTGGAGAAGCCCGGCACGATGAGGAGGCAGGCGCCGACCCGGCAGAAGATCAGGAACACCCCGAGAAAGCTCTCGGGGCCCAGCACCGCCAGGAGCGGCGCCGTCACGAAATCGTCCCGAGGGAGCGGATCTCGACCCCGCGCGCGATCTCCAGGTGCGAGAGGACGGCGAGCGTCGGATAGAGCCGCTCGATGATCATGCGCACGTAGGGGCGGGCGTCCGGCGCGGTCACGAGGGCGAAGTTGCGGGTCTCGCGCATCTGCTTGCGGATCGCCTCCGACGCCTCGGTGCCGAACTGCTCCACGAGGCGCGGGTCGATGTCGAACTCGATGACCTCGCCCTTGCCGTCGCGCTTCAGGCTCTGGTGGAAGGAGAGGTCCCAGGCGCTGCCGAGGCGCAGCACCGCGAGCACGCCGTTCTCGGCGAGGTCGCCGCAGATCTGCTGGGCGATGCGCATGCGGACGTGCTCGGCGATCTGCTCGGCCCGGCGGGCATGGGGCGTGATCTCGGCCACGGCCTCCAGGATGAGGTGCAGGTTGCGGATCGAGACCCGCTCGGAGAGCAGGAGCTTGAGCACCGCCTGCAGGCCCGAATAGGAGATCTGCGAGGGGCAGATCTCGTCGAGCAGGCGCTTGTACTCGGGGTCGAGCCGGTCGAGCAGGTTGCGCATGTCCTTGTAGGACAGGAGCGTGGGCAGGTTGTTGCGGATGACCTCGGAGAGGTGGGTCAGCAGCACGGAGGAGCCGTCGATGGGCTCGAAGCCGCCGCGCCGCACTTCGCCCGCATAGGCGTCGAGGACCCAGCGCGCCTTCATGCCGAAGGCGGGCTCGCGGACCTCGTCGCTCGGCACGTCCGGCACGGGCCCGTCGCCGGTGACCACGAGGAGCTCGCCCGGGCGCAGTTCCTGGGTCGCCACCACGGTGCCGTGGATGAGGATCTGGTAGCATTTCGGCGGCACGGCCAGGCTGTCGGTGAGCTTGATGTCGGGCACGACGAAGCCGTACTGGCGCGCGAACTTGCGGCGCATCTTGGCGACCCGGTGCGACAGCTCGGACTGCGTCCCCTGGACCTGGGCCGCGATCTGGCGCCCGAGGCAGAGCTCGATCTCCGGGGTCTTCAGCGACTCCTTGACGGATTCGCGCAGCGCGACCTGCTTCTTCTCCTCCTCGGCCTCCGCCTTGGCATCGACGATCGCCTTCTGGGCGGCGAGCTTCTTCGGGATCGCGTAGGCGGTGAAGGCCATCAGCCCGGAGAGCGCCATGAAGGGCACGAAGGGCAGGCCCGGCACCAGGGCGAACAGGAACATGAGGGCCGCGGCCACCGAGAGGGCGCGCGGGTAGGCCCCGAGCTGGCCCATCACCGCCTGCTCGGCGGTGCCCCGCGTGCCGCCCTTCGAGACCAGGAGGCCGGCGGCCAGCGAGACGATCAGGGCGGGGATCTGCGAGACGAGGCCGTCGCCCACCGAGAGCTTGGTGAACACGTCGGCCGCCTGGCCCAGCGGCATGCCGTGGCGGGTGGTGCCGATGATGATGCCGCCGAACACGTTGACGGCGATGGTGATGAGGGAGGCGATGGCCTCGCCGCGCACGAACTTGGAGGCGCCGTCCATGGAGCCGAAGAAGGCGCTCTCCTCCTCCAGCTCGCGCCGGCGGTGCTGGGCCTCCTTGTCGTCGATCAGGCCCGCGTTCAGGTCGGCGTCGATCGCCATCTGCTTGCCGGGGATCGCGTCGAGGGTGAAGCGCGCGCCCACCTCGGCGATGCGGGTGGCGCCCTTGGTGATGACGAGGAAGTTCACCGTGATCAGGATCAGGAAGACCACGATTCCGATGACGAAGTCGCCGCTCATCACGAACTGCGAGAAGCCCTGGATGACGTGGCCGGCCGCCGACACGCCGTGCTGGCCGTTGGCCAGGATCAACCGGGTGGTGGCGATGCCGAGGGCCAGGCGCAGCAGGGTCGCGATCAGCAGGACGGTGGGGAAGGCCGAGAATTCCAGCGGTTTCTTGATCCAGAGGGCCACCATCAGGATCAGCACCGACAGGGCGATCGAGAAGGCGAGCCCGATGTCGAGCAGGATCGCCGGCACCGGCAGGAACAGGATCGCCAGGATGGCGACGATGCCCGCCGCGAACCCGATGTCCCTCTGGGACCGGCGCTCTCCTGCGATCGTGGCGCTTGCCGCCATGGCGGATCCTCAACCCCCGTGAATCAACACGGGCTTGTCGCGCCGCAAGCTTGCGCGAGGGTCGCCTGGCATCGGGCACGGCCTCGGAGACGCGACCGAACGGGCGCGACGCGCGTTGAGGGGACGTCGATTCCGCCGCGCGGGTGCGCGCGTGCTAAGATCATTGTCTGCATCGGCGCCGCGCGTTGGGATTTCGAACCCAGCGGGCGTCGCCCGTCCCGTGTCCCTGGAAAGTCCCGATCGCCCCATGCCTGATCTACGCCTCGTCCTCCCCCTCCTCGGTGCCGTCCTGGTTTCGGGCACCGCGTCGGCCGAACCCACGCCGATCCGCGAGCTGCTCAAGCTCTCCTGCACCGGGGACTACCTCGAGCACTGCAGCATGCATCCCCCCGGCGGACCGGAGGTCGAGGCCTGCTTCCGGCAGAACCTGCGCAAGCTCTCGCCGGACTGCGCCCGGGCGATCCGGTCCTACCAGCGCGAGAAGAAGTCCACCCGCTGAGGGCCGCCCGCGCTGGGCCCCCCGCCGCAACCGTCTCAGGATCACCCCGTGTCGCAGGCCGAGGCCAGCACGCCCACCGATCCGGACGCCGTCCGGTTCCGCGATGCCGGCGAGGCGGCGCTCGTCGTCGAGTTCGGCGCGCGGGTCGATCCGGCCCTGAACGCGCGGGTGCTCGCCCTGGACGCGGCCCTGGCGCAGGACCCGGTCGCCGGCATGCTGGAGACGGTGCCGACCTATCGCTCGCTGATGATCCACTACGACCCGCTGGTGCTCGACCGCGACGCCCTTGCCGCCCGGGTCGGCGGTCTCCTCGATCGGCCCCCGGCAGGATCGCGCCCCGGCCACATCTGGACGCTGCCCTGCTGCTACGACCCGGCCTTGGCGGAGGATTTGGCGGAGGATCTCGGGGCGGTCGCCGACTGGGCCGGCCTGGCGCCCGCGGATGTGGCCGCGCGTCACGCAAGCGGCACCTACCGGGTCTACATGTACGGCTTCGCGCCGGGCTTCGCCTATCTGGGCGGCCTGCCGGACGCCCTCGCGATTCCCCGCCGCCGGACGCCGCGCCCGCCCCATCCCGCCAACGCCCTCCTGGTGGGCGGCGGCCTCGCGGCGGTGGCGACCGTCCCGATGCCCACGGGCTGGTACGTCGTCGGCCGGACCCCGGAGCGGCTCTATTCCGAGGCCCGCCCGCAGGGCTTCCTCGTCGAGCCCGGCGACGGCTTGCGCTTCGAGCCGATCGACGCGGCCACCTTCGCCGCTCTCGAGGCCCGCGCGGCGCGCGGGGAGATCCTCGCGCGGAGGGACCCGTGATGGACGGACCCGTGACGGAAGAGCCCGTGAAGGAGGAGCCCGTGACGGCGTGGGCCACGCTTCGGATCCTCTCGGCCGGGGCGGGCGTCACCCTGCAGGATGCCGGCCGGCACGGCTATCTCCGCTACGGCATCACGCCGGCCGGGCCGATGGATCCCCTCGCCCACGCCACCGCCAACCGCGCCCTCGACAATCCCCCGGGCGCCACCGCCATCGAGGTCTCCCTCGGTGGATTGTCGCTCACGGCGGAGGCGACCGCCCTCGACGTCGCCCTGGCGGGCGGCGACCTGCGCATCGACCTCGACGGGCGCCCCCTGCCCGGCGCCGTCGCCCTCACCCTGCGGCCGGGCGCGCGGCTCACCCTGCGGGCGGGCCGGGCCGGGGCCTGGTGCAGCCTGGCGGTGGCGGGCGAGATCGCCGTGGCGCCGGTGCTGGGCTCGACGGCGACCCACACCCGCTCCGGGCTCGGCGGCCTGCACGGTCGCGGCCTGCGGGCGGGCGACGCCCTCGCGGTCCGGGCTGCGCGCGCCTCGGTCGGCGACCCGTGCCGCCTCGCGGCGCCCTGGCTGCATCGGCCGCCGGACGTGATCCGCGTCGTCCTCGGACCGCAGGACGATCTGTTCGAGGCGTCCGCCATCGAGACCTTCCTGGCGGGTCCCTGGCGGATCGGCCCGCGCGGGGACCGCATGGCCAGCTTCCTCGAGGGCCCGTCCCTCCGGGCTCGGACCCACGACATCGTCTCCGACGGCATCGCCATGGGGGCGATCCAGGTCCCGGGCTCGGGCCAGCCCCTGGTGCTCATGGCCGACCGCCAGCCCACCGGCGGCTACCCGAAGATCGCCACGGTGATCGGCGCCGATCTCGGCCGCCTGGCCCAGGCCCAGGCGGGCACGGCGTTGCGCTTCGCCGCCGTCGACCGCGCGCAGGCGGTGGCGGCGCGGCGGGCGGAGCGCGACGCCCTGATCCCCGACATCCCGCGCCAGCCCGTCCTGCGCACCGACTTCACGTCCGAATTCCTGCTCGGGACCAACCTCATCGACGGCGTCGTCGGTTAGGATCGCGCCGCCAGCGGCCGGGGGTCGCGCCGAGCCGGGGATGCGCCAGATGCCGACCATCGACCTGAATGCCGATCTGGGGGAAGGCTTCGGCGCCTATCGCTGCGGCGACGATGCGGCGATGCTCGCCCTGGTGACCTCGGCCAACGTCGCCTGCGGCTTCCATGCCGGCGACCCCGAGATCATGGCCGAGACCTTCGCCCTGGCGCGGGCGCGGGGCGTCGCCGTGGGGGCGCATCCGGGCTTTCCTGACCTCGCCGGCTTCGGGCGCCGGCCGATGCCGTTCGGCCCGGCCGAGATCGAGCGGCAGGTCGCCTACCAGGTCGGCGCCGCGCAGGCGCTGGCTGCCCTGGCGGGCCATCGCCTGACCTACGTCAAGGCGCACGGGGCGCTGGCCAACCGCGCGGCGGCGGAGCGGGACGTGGCGGATGCGATCGCGCGGGCGGTGCGCGCGGTCGATCCCGCCCTCGGCCTCCTGGCCATCGCCCGGACTGAGCAGGTCGCGGCCGGCGAGGCGGCGGGCCTGGCCGTCCATGCGGAGATCTTTGCCGACCGCGGCTACACAGAGGCGGGCCAGCTGATCCCGCGCGGCCAGCCCGGCGCGCTCATCACGCAGGCCGAGGCGGCGGCGGACCGGGTCCTGGCGATGGTGCAGGCCGGCGGCCTCCTCACGGCGGAGGGCTCCCTGCTGCCGACGCGGATCGACTCGGTCTGCGTGCACGGCGACAGCGCGCATGCGGTGGGCCTGGCGCGGGCGGTGCGGGCGCGGCTGGAGACGGCCGGGATCGTCCTGCGGGGCCTCGGTCAGAACCCGGTGACGATGCGCCCGTAGGTGGCCTCGGCGAAGGTGTAGATCTGCGCCCCGATGAAGGAGCTGGTCACGAGGAGCACCAGCAGGATCACCACGATCTTGGGCACGAAGGTGAGCGTGACCTCCTGGATCTGGGTCAGCGCCTGGAGCAGCGCCACCAGGATGCCGATCAGCATCGCGGCGCCGATCGCGGGTCCCGCCGCGACGATCACGGTCCAGATCGCGGCGCGCACGAGTTCGAGGGCGTCGACCTCGTTCATCCGGGGAGCGGCCTTGTCCTGTGGGGTTTCGCGTCCACTCTACGCCGGAACGCCGTCACTGCGACAGGGAAATGCCCTGCGCCAGGAGCACGTCCTGGCCGTTGGTGAGGCGGGCCAGGGCGCCCTCGCTGGTGATCTTCACGGACTGGACCTCGCCCGTGACCGTGCCGTCCGAGGACGTGATGGTGCGGCCGATGATCTGGTCGGCCTGCGACAGGAAGCTCGAGGAGAGCAGCGAGTCGAGCTTGGTGTTGGTCTTGGTCGCCTGCTCCACCTGCGAGAAGGTCGCCAGCTCGCTGACATAGGCCGTGGAATCCATCGGCTTCGTCGGATCCTGGTTCTTCAGCTGCGTCATCAGCAGGGTGAGGAAGGTGTCGGCGTTCATCGAGGCGGCGATGCCGGTCGCGGACTTGGTGGCGGCGGCGGTGGCGGCCGTCTGGGATGTGGCCGTGCTGGGGACGCTGGGGACGCTCATCGGCGGGCCTCCTGGTTCGATGGCCCGGTCAGGCCGGGTGGACGGGGGATACGACGGGCGCGGCCCGCAGCACCGGTGCGGCGGCCCCTACCGGAGCGGGGGCGGCCGAGGGGGCGGCCGAGGGGGCGGCCATGAGGGCGGCTTCCGCCGCGTAGAGCCCGCGGATCAGCTTGAGCGCCTCGATCAGCCGGCCCGCCTCGACGAGCCGGCCGGCGCCGAGGACGCCCTCGCGGATCTCCGGATCGGCGACGACGGCGAGGAGACCCGCCTGCAGGGTGCGGCAGAGCTCGCGGGCGCCGTCCGCGTTGGCCGGATCGATCACCAGCGCCTGGACCGCGAAGTAGAGCTGGCGCAGGGGCGTGGTCGCCGCCTCCGCCTGCAGCACGTGGGTCTCGAGCAGGAAGGTGGCGTCGTTCAGAAGCTCCAGGGAGACCTTCCGATCGACGCGCAGGACCGCGCCGTTCACGTAGACGCGCTCGCCGGCGCGCAGGGACAGGCGCATGGTCCGGCTCACCGCAGGCCGTCCCGGATCGAGGTGTTGACCGCGATGAGCGCCGACAGGGCGCGGTCGGGCTCGGCGATGACGGCGTTGGCCTCGTGCATGCTCCACAGGCCGATGGAGACGAGGTCGGCGCGCAGGTCCGGCGGCAGGCCGTTCTCCTCGCTCTGGAGGTCCTCGATGAGCACACCCCAGAGGCTCTGCAGGAAGCCGGCCGCCATGGCGCGATCCGGCTGCTGGGCATCGGGCCGGTCGGCGATGCGCAGCAGGTCGAGCGCCCGGTCGAAGGCGGCGCGCTCGCGCTCGCGCGCGATGGCCGGGGCCTCCTCCAGGATCTCGGCGTAGGAAAACTGGTACATATCGGTCCTGTCCCGTGTATCCGCGGCCCGCCGCGCCCGGGCGCGGATCGGACCGATGAGCCGTTGGGGCCGACGGAGCCTTCCGGGGAAGGCGCCCGCCGCCGGGTCGTGACGGGGCTCGGTCGTCCGGGCCCCGCGCCGCGCTAGAGGTAGTTGACGAGGGAGAGCTGCCGCAGCTGCGCGGTCAGGGCGTAGGAGATCTGCACCTGCGTCGACAGGCGGTCGACCCGGGTCTTGGCCTCGGCCCGGTCCACGCCCTCCATGTCCATGATCTGGGCGTCGAGCAGCGAAGTCTGCGACTCGAGCCGGGTGTTGGCCGCCGCGATCGCGGCCTGCGAGCGGCCGAGATCGGCCTGGAGCGTGATCAGGCCCTTGCTCGCCTCGCCCAGCAGCCCGGCGACCCGCGTGGTCAGGACGCCCTGGGCGGCCGCCGAGAGGTTCGCGGACCCGAGTTCGGAGGCCATCACGTAGGCCATGGCGAGCTTGCGCAGGGCCGGTGCGTTGGCGCTCGCCGACGTCTCCACCGTCTCGCTGAGCGAGATCTGGTTGGTCAGGGGCGCGGTGCCGGCCGCGGACCAGGTCGTCCCCCACGACGCTTCGGCGAACAGGCCCTGGAAGGCCGGCCCGTCGAGGAAGGCCGCCATGTCGCCCTCCGTGATCGCGCTCACGCCGGCGCTGTCCTGTGACAGCCCGAAGGCCGCGCGGAAGGCCGCGTCGACGGCGGTCTTCGCCGGGGAGGCCGGACTCGTCGCGTAGGTGGACATCGGCGCCGCGGCGGTCCGGGTGCCGCCGAAGACGTACTGGCCGCCCGCGGAGGTGTTGAGGAGCGCGGTCAGGGTGCCGAGCCGGTTCGCCGCCATGTCCTTGAGGACGCCGGCCCGCTTGTCCTCGGGGACGCCCGTCAGCGCCGTCAGGGTGGCGTCGGCCCCGTCCTGGATCTGCTTCAGGACGGCCTGCGAGGTGCCGAGCCGGAGGCTCGCGGCGTTGTTGCTGTCGCGCAGGGCGGCGAGCTCGGCGCTCTTCTGGCGCAGCCCGACGGCGAGGCCGGTGCGGCTGCCGAGCGCCAGGCCGACATCGGCATAACGGCCGGTGACGATCTCCTGGTTGGCCTGCGCCATGTCGGACTGCATGCGGGCCACGCCGATGCGCGGCGTGTTCCAGAAGCTCAGGGTGGAGAGGGCGTTGGTCCGCATGGGGTCTATCGCACCGCGTCCATCAGGGTTTTCAGGAGATCGTTCACCAGGGTCAGCAGCTTGGCCGAGGCGGTGTAGGACCGTTCGAGCGCGAGGGTCGTCGCCGTCTCGTCGTCGGTGTTGACGCCGGTGGCGTTCGAATAGGCGTCGGAGGCGCGGGCGAGCAGCGTCGACTGGTAGTTCGACTCCGCGGTGGCGGCCTGCCGCTTGCCCGCGAGCCAGCCCACGGACGCCGTGGCGAAATCCTGGAGGCTGCCGCGGCTGGGAAGGTCCGCCGAGGCGTCGAAGGCGCGGTCGGCCGTCAGGACCGAGGCCAGCGTCCGCAGGCGGCCCGCGAAGGCGGTGCCGCCGCTGGCCGCCGGGTTCGACCGGTAATCGGCCCCCGCGATGCCGCCGTCCCGCAGCAGCGCGACGTCGCCGCCGCGCTGCGGATCGACCGAGGCGTTGACCCGGAGCCGGGCGGCCAGCCCGGTGGCGGCGAAGGGACCGCTCGGCACCGACCCGCCGGCATCCGCCGCGAACAGGCCGGCCGCCCGCGGCGGGACCCCGCCCGTGACGCCGAAGCCGACATCGACCAGCGTCCGGCCGGCCGTGGCGTCCAGGTTCTGGACGGTGAGCTGCGCGGCGGCCCCCGAGGCCGCCGCGGTGGTGAGGGTGAGGCGCCCGGCGCCGTCGAGGGCGGCGGTGACCTTGCCGGAGAGCGACGGCGTCGCGGTGTCGGCGGCGATCCGGCCGTTGATCGCGGCGACGAGCTCGGCCGGGGTCACCCGGGACGGGTCGGCGGCCGCACCCGCCATCGTGCTCGCGTTCAGCACGATCTTGACGGCGGAGCCGTCGGCGAGGCTAAGGGCGAACGCCACTTCGTTGGCGCCGCCGAGATCCGCCGTCCCGGCCGTGCCCGCGGCGGCCCCCGGGCGGAACGCCTCCGTCGTGGCGAGGGCGCCGAGGGCGCTCACCTGGCGCGTCGCTTGGTTCAGGACGCGGGTCCCGGTCTCGGCGAAGGCGTCGATGAGGCTGGCGGCGATCCCGTCGAGCTGGGATTCGTAGCGGGTCGCCACGCCGTCGCGCAGCTCCGCCAGGCCGGCGATGCGGCCGGACTGCACCGGCATCGGGGAATCGGCCCCCGTCACCGGCACGCCGTCGACGATGACGGCGGCCCCGGTGGTGCCGGCCGGGAAGGCGGCGGTGGGCGTGAAGGCGACGCGCCGGGCGCTGCGCTCGAACAGGGGGACGCCGCTGTCGGTGTAGATCGCGACGTCGTTGCCGGCGCGCACGACCGTGGAGATGCCGATCTCCTGGGACAGGCCGGCGAGGATGCGGTCGCGGTCATCGAGGGCGTCGGTCACGTCGCTGCCGTTCGCGGTGCCGCGGGTCACGACCCGGTTGGCGGCCTCGAACTGGGACAGGAGGTCGTTGATGCGCACGACCGACTCGGCGAGGCCGGCATCGGCCTGCGCGCGCACGGTCTCGACGGCCGCCGCGCTGCTGTTCAGGCTCGTCGCGAGGTCGCGCGCCCGGTCGACCGCGTCGCGCGCCAGCGCCACGTCGTCGGGCTGGTTGGCCGCGGCCTTCAGGGCCGCGTTGAGGGCCCCGAGGCGCGCAGCCGGAGAGGTGCCGTCGCCGGTGTCGCCGATGGTGCCCTGAAGGGTGGCGAGACCGTCGAGCACGGCCTCGCTCGCGGCCACGGAGGAGGTCCCGGCGAGCTTGCGGTCGAACAGGGCGACGTCAGTGGCCCGCTGGATCGAGACCGCGCTGCCCCCGCCGGCCGCCACCAGGTTGGCGATCTTGCGGGTGTAGAACGGATCGCTCGCCCCGGCCGTGTTGCGCGCGGCGACGGCGATCTGCGTCGAGGTCGCGAGCAGCGAGGTCCGGGCGGAGTTGAGGGCGAGGGCGAGGCCCATCGGGTGTGTCCTGGAAAGCGGGCGGGTGGTGGGCAGCGGGCGCCGCCGCACCGGGGGGCGCGGCGGACGGGGCTTCGAGGCCCTGAGCCCGGTGCCGGAGTCCGGCGCCGGGCTCCGGCGTGGCCTCAGCGCTTGAGGTTCATCAGGGTCTCGAGCAGCTCGTTGCCGGTCATGAACACCTTCGAGTTGGCGGTGTAGACGGTCTGCGACTCGATCATCGAGGTCAGCTCGGTGCTGACGTCGACGTTGGACTGCTCCAGGGCGCTCGCCTTGAGGGTGCCGAGGCCGCCGAGACCGGCGAAGCCGATCTGGAGGTCGCCGGAGTTCAGCGACGGCAGGTAGACGTTGCCGGCGCGCGGATCGAGATTGTCGGGGCTCTTCACTTCGGCGATCGGGATCTTGAAGGCCTCGAGGCGGGTGCCGTCGGCGTAGGTCGCGTAGACGAGGCCGTCCGGGCCGAATTCGGTGCCGGTCACGGCCGAGGGCGCCTTACCGTTGGCGGTGCCCTTGAGGGCATCGGCGCCGGCGAGCTGCGTCATGCCGCTCATGTCGAGGGTGAAGGGCTCGCCCCCGGGAATCGTGAAGCTCGCGGTGGTCGGGCCGGACAGCTTGCCGTCGGCGTTGAAGACGAACTGGATCGGCGCGGTCAGGGCCGTCTGGTCCGGTCCATAGACCGAGGCGGTCCAGGTGTTGGGGAGGACCGGCGGAGTGGCGGTCGCGTCCGCGGGCGTGTGCTTCAGGTAGATGTCGAGGGTGACGCTGTTGCCGAGCTTGTCGTAGGTGACGAGCGAGGTCTTCTTCGAGTAGTTCGTCGGCGACACGGTTCCGCCGAGCGTCGGCGTGTCGGCCGCGAGGTTGCCGCCCATCGTCGCCTTGGTGGAGGGCGACGCCCGGAGGCCGAGGCTCGCCATGTTCACGGGCACCAGCCCGTCGGTGCTGTTGAGGGCGGGGGTCGGCGCCTGGCCGTCGACGAGGCTGTAGCCCATCAGCGTGAAGCCGCCGGCGTTGACGAGGTTGCCCGTCGGCCCGTCCACCACGAAGTTGCCGGCGCGGGTCAGGTAGGACGCCTTGTTGTCGTCCTGCACCACGAAGAAGCCGTTGCCCTGGATGGCGAGGTCGGTCTTCGAGGACGTGAAGGTGACCGGGCCCTGGGTGCCGATCGACCGGCGGATCGTGGTCTCGACCGCGCCGGAGGTGTAGTTCGCCGTGGAGCCGCCATCGATCAGCAGGGACGAGAACTCGGCCGCCGAGCGCTTGTAGCCCGTGGTGCTCGAGTTCTGGACGTTCTCGGCGACGGTGGAGATGCGGTTCGACTGCGCATTCATGCCGGAGACGCCGGTGCGCAAAACGCTGATGAGACTCATGACGTCACCTCGAAGAGGGGGATCGCGGCGCGGCGCGACGGTGTGGCGGGCACTAAAGGAAGGCAGGCTTGCGCGGGGCTGGGTGGTCGCGCGCGCGGGGGACGGAACGGGGCGGATGGGGCAGCGGGCGGCATGATCGGCCTCACGTCCGCAGGAACTGCGCGAGCTCCAGGAACGCGTCCTGGCTCGCCGCCATGCCGGGTTCCTGACGCAGGGCCTCGTAGATCCGCGGCACGAGGAGGATGGCCTGGTCGAGCTCGGCATCCTCGCCGGTGCGGTAGCCGCCCATCAGGCGCAGGTCGCGGGTCTCCTCGAACCGGGCCATCATGGCCTTGAGGCGCCGGACGAGCTCGCGCTGCTCGGGCGTCCAGACTTCGGAGGCCAGGCGCGAGATCGATCCGAGGAGGTGCACGGCCGGATAGCGGCCCTGCTCGGCGATGGCCCGGTCGAGGACCACGTGCCCGTCGAGGGTGCCGCGGATCGAATCCGCCACGGGATCGTTGTGGTCGTCGCCGTCGACGAGCACCGAGAACACGCCCGTGATGGTGCCGGCGCCGTCGAGGCCGGGGCCGGCCCGCTCGAGGAGGCGGGGCAGGTCGGAGAACACGCTCGGCGGATAGCCCCGCGCCACCGCGGGCTCGCCGGCCGCCAGGGCGACGTCGCGGGCCGCGTGGGCGTAGCGCGTGACGGAATCCACGATGAGCAGCACGGATTCGCCGGCGTCGCGAAACGATTCCGCGATGGCGAGCGCCATCTTGGGCGCCTGACGGCGCATCATCGGGCTCTCGTCCCCGGTGGAGACGACGATGACGGACCGGGCCCGGTTGGGCGCCATCGCGCCGTCCAGGAATTCGCGCACCTCGCGGCCGCGCTCGCCCACCAGGGCGACGACGACGCTGTCGAAGCCGGTGGCCCCGGCCAGCATCGCCAGCAGGGTCGACTTGCCGACGCCGGAGCCGGCGAAGATGCCGATGCGCTGGCCGAGGCAGAGGGGGGTGAACAGGTCGAGGGCGCGAACCCCGGTGCGCAGGGGCTGCGTCACCCGCGCCCGCTCCATGGCGGGGGGCGGGGCGGCTTCCAGCGGCACGGCGCGGGCGCCCGGGACGAGGTCGCCGAGGCCGTCGATGGGGCGCCCGAGGGCATCGATCACCCGGCCCTTCCAGCTCGGGTCCGGGCGCAGGGTCGGGTCGCCGAGGCGATACGCCAGGGTTCCGATCCCGGCCTCGATCCGGGAATCGAACGGCTTCACGGTCACGCCGCCCGCATCCACGCGCACGACCTCGCCGATCTGCTCGCGGCCGTTGGCCAGGAAGCCCATGCGGTCGCCGAGGGTCATGAACGGCGCCACGCCGGCGACGCGGGCCGCGCTGGCGGTGACCTCCTGGATCGGCCCGCCGACGCGCACCAGGGGCAGGGCCTCGCGGCCCCTCGCCAGGGCCGCGCCGAGGCGGTCGAGGAGATCGGGCATCGGCTCAGCCCTGGGGGCTCAGGGAGCGGATCGCCCCGGAGAAGGTGGTCTCGGTCTCGGCGCTGAGCGTCGCCGCGCTCTCGAAGGCGCGCTGGATGGTGATGAGCTTCGTCATCTCCAGCACCGGGTTGACGTTGGCGCCCTCGACATAGCCCTGGACCATGCCCATGCGGGTGAAGTCCTGCACCGGGACCGCCGGCAGGCTGGTGCTGACGCCGTTCGGCTCGGCGCGGGTGAGCGTGGTCTTCGGGTCGAGGGTGAAGAGGCCGATGGCCCCGACCTGGTTGATGCCCTGCGAGACGCTGCCGTCGCGCCCGATGGTGGGCGGGCCGGCCTGCGGATCGAGCAGGATCGGCGCGCCGCCGGGATCCAGCATCGGCTGGCCGGTGAGGCTGCGCAGCTGGCCCAGCGCGTCCATCGTCATGCGGCCGTCGCGGGTATAGACGGGGCCCTTGGCGCCCCGCACCGCGAACCAGGCCTCGCCCTGGACCGCCACGTCGAGGGGGCTGTCCGTCTTGATCGTCGGCCCGGCCCGCTGGGAGATGTAGGTGTCGCCGGAGGAGGCGAAGGCGACGGCGCCCTTGGTGGCCTGGGCGAGGAGCGCGGTGAACTTGGTGTCCTCGGCGCGGTAGCCGCTGGTGGACAGGTTGGCGACGTTGTTGGCGACCGCGTTCAGCCGCTTGTCGAGGGCGATCTGCGCCGAGAGCGAGACGTAGAGGGCGTTCTGCATGGCGCCTCAGTTCCCGAAACGAATGCGCTGGAGGCTGAGGAGCAGACTCGCGTCGAGGCCCTGCGCGGTGGAATCGGCGAACAGGTTGAGGACGGGGGCCGACGCCGCGTTGTTCTGGGCATCCCAGATCGCGGTGAAGCGCTGCACGAAGCGCTGCAGCTTGTCCGGGTCCTTGAAGCTCGCGAGATCCACCCGCTTCTCGATGATCGCCGCCTGGCCGGCGATGCCGTCCGCGCTGGAACTGTCGGGCAGGCCCAGGACGGTCTTGACCACCTGCGACAGGGCCGGATCGCCCAGAACGCCGTAGCCCGAGGAGACGGTGGGCGCCATGCGGGCGAAGTACAGGGCGAGACGCACGCCGGCATCCTCGCTGCCCGCATCGGTCTCCAGGCTCTGGCGCAGGTAGGCGGCGGTGGTGTCCGTGGTGGCGGCGGGCAGCGTCGTCGTGAAGGCGCCGTAGGTGTTGAAGTCGAAGGCCTTGGCGAAGGCGACGTAGCGGTCGTCGGCGAGGCGGTTGGCGAAGGCTTTCGAATCCGAGACCCCTTCGGTCAGCACCTTGCGCATGAACGCCTTGGCGTAGGTCATGTCCTCCAGGCCGTAGGCCTTCATCGCGTAGGCGTAGAGGCGCCGGTCGCCGAGAAAATCGTCGATGGATTTCACGTCGCCGATCTTCGCCTTGTAGTAGGCGGTCTCGCGGGCGACGTCGGGCTGCGCGGCCTTGCGCGCCAGGGTGCCGTCGAGGTCGCGGGCGATCAGGCGGTAGCTCGTGAAGGTGCTCGTCATGGCAGGGCGCGATCGCTCGTGCGGCGCGGTGGCATCGCCGGATTGCAAAGAGAGGGGCGGGACGGCCGGGCGCCCGAGGCGTCGCGGAACGGAGCCGGGGCGGCCCCCGTCCGGCCTAGGCCGCGGGGCTTGCCGGAGGCTGGCGCCGAGACCGGGCCGCGGGCGGCCGTCACAGCGGGGTCGGCCCGATGATCGTCTCCGAGGTGATCACGACCCAGCCGGACCCGGTGGCGCGGATGGAGAGGATGCGGCCCGCGCCCGGCAGGACGGCGCCCGGCACCACCTGGCGCAGGCCCTCGGGGCCTTCCACCAGGGCCGCGCCCTCCGTCACCCGGCGCAGGACGTAGGCCCGTGCCTTCGCGGCGGAGTCGCCCCGCGGCTCGTCGGCGCGCGGCGGGACGGGATCGGGCAGCGCGCCGGTGGTGGTCGGATCGAGGTCGAGGGCCGCCTCGCGGACGGGGGTCGCCGTCCGCTTCCAGGCGAAGCCGCCGCCCACCGCCGGCAGGAACGGCTGGACCGAATAGGTGTTCGAGGCGCCCGTGATCGCGAAGGCCGCGAAGGTGCCCGAAACCACGGCGAGGCCGAGGCAGAGTCCGACGGCGGCACGCTCCACGGCGGCCGCCCGGGACCGGCGCAGGATCTCGGCCCCGGCGGAGGGACGGGTGTAGCCGGGACGCGGCGAGAGCGGGGTGGCGGCGCGACGGGAGAAAGTCGGGGTCATGGCCATCGCAAGGGGAGCCGGCGGACGAGCCAAAACACTCACATGTTATAGTTACCAAGCCGTTAAGATCCGGCCCGGATCGACAGTCCGGAAACCCGCTGTTAAGCCTGCCCGCAGGTCGCGGACGGGACGGCGGGACGATGGCGGATTGGCAGGAGGCGGTTGCCCGGGGAGACCGGCCCGCGCGCACGCCCTCGCCGAAGCGCTTCCGCGTGATGCAGCAGGGCCGCATCGTCCTCGGCCCGGAGAGCCTGGTGCCCTGCATCGTCCGGGACCTCTCGCCGAAGGGCGCGAGCCTGCGCCTGCCGCGCCCGACCCCCCTGCCCGAGTGCTTCGATCTCGTCATCGCCGGCCACGAACTCCGGACCGTCGCGGTCCGGCTGCGCTGGCAGCGCGCCGACTTCGCCGGCGTGACCTTCCTGGCCCAGGACTGAAACCGTTCCCCTCGGGGGTGCGTCCCGCGGGCCTGCGGCACATCCGGGCACAGGCCCGGGCGATCGGCCTTAAGCTCCTGCTAAGCCGGACCGGGCATAGTCGCCTCATCGGCAAGCGACTGTCCCGGAGCGGGACGGAAGCCCCTCGATACGAACGCGGTGGATAGGTTTCGTGGACCTATAGACATGATGTCGTCCCACCGGTCCGGTGAAACTCCGGGATGTATGAAGCAATACTTGACCTCTCCTGAGAGAGATCTTTAGCCCTCGGGGCGTATTGCTCGGCTACGCACACGAATTCCTTGCAATTCCTGCCAACCGGACATCCTCGCAATGACCAGCCTGCTGACCAACAACGCCGCCATGACGGCGTTGACGACCCTGAAAAGCATCAACACCCAGCTCGACATGACCAGCAACCGGGTCTCGACCGGCCAGCGCGTCTCGAGCGCCGCGGACAACGCCGCCTACTGGTCGATCGCCACCACGGTCCGCACCGACAACGCCTCGCTCGGTGCCGTGAAGGACTCCCTCGGCCTCGGCTCCTCGGCGGTGGACACCGCCTACAACGGCCTGAACTCCGCGATCTCCGATCTGCAGAACATGCGCGCCAAGCTGCAGACGGCCCTGCAGCCCGGCGTCGACCGCGCCAAGGTGCAGGTCGAAATCGACGCCATCCAGAACAAGATGGACAGCACCGCCAAGTCGTCGGTGTCGAGCGGCCAGAACTGGCTCTCGGTCGATTCCTCCGCATCGACCTATCAGAAGGATCGCCTGGTCATCGCCGGGTTCTCGCGTGAGGCCGACGGCGACATCGCGTTCTCGACGGTCAAGATCAACGTCAACGAGATCAAGCTCTACGACGCCAACGCGGGCACCAGCGTGGACGTGCCGGGCACGGCCGCCCAGGTGTTCGGCTCCCAGACGATGACCGGTCTGGCGGCCTTCCGTCCGGCGGACGCAACGCCCGCGAACCGGGGCACGGCCGATTTCTCGGGCGCCGCCACGGTCGCGCTGGACATCCGCGTGGACGGCTCCGCCACCGCGGCCGTGATCACGCTCAACAAGGCCAGCCTCACCTCGGCGGTCTCGAACCTGGCCCGCGTGACCACCGATGAGCTGCTCTCGGCGATCAACAACCAGATCGCCGGCTCAGTCGATCTGGCCGGCAAGGTCACCGCCGGTCTCGACACCCAGGGCCGCCTCACGTTTACCCGGAGCACGGTCGGTTCGCCGGAGTCCCTCCAGGTGAACACCACCGCAGCCAACACCGTCGACCTCGGCTATGGTGGCGCGACGGCCACCGGAAAGCTGGCAACCGGCACGGATGCGACCACGGTGGTGAGCAAGGGTATCCTGGACACGGCCGGCGGCACCTACACCACCCCAGGGGTCACGGGTAACTACACCGTCGCCGATTTCGACATCTCGAAACTGGTCGGGACCGCCGGCGACGCCGACCTCAGCAGCATCATCAACATGGTCGACAAGGCGATCGCCAAGGTCACCGACGCCGGCACCAAGCTCGGTGCCAACAAGACCCAGATCGACGGCCAGAAGTCGTTCATCGACACCCTGATGAAGGCCAACGACCGGACGATCGGTACCCTCGTCGATGCCGACATCGAGGAGGAGTCCACGAAGCTCAAGGCCCTGCAGACCCAGCAGCAGCTCGGCGTGCAGGCCCTCAGCATCGCCAACGCCGCGAGCCAGAACGTCCTCTCGCTCTTCCGTTAAGCCGAACGGCGCCCCGGGGACTCCGGGGCGCTCCACGCAAGACAGGCCACGCCTCCGCGAGGAGGCGTGGCCTTTTGCATTCCGGAGGGTGCGCGACCGCGGCGGGACCCGGGCGCGGATCAGCCCACGAAGGTGTAGCCGGCCAGCCGCTTGGCCTCGATCGGGTCGTAGCCGAGGCGCATCCGCAGCTTCTTGCGCAGCTTGCTGATGTGGCCCTCGACCACGCTCTCCTCGACGTCGGTGCCGTGGTCGGCATAGACCGCGGTGAAGATCTGCGCCCGGCTGAGCTGCCGGCCGCGATGGCCGGCGAAATACTCGAGGATGTGCCGCTCGCGGCGCGGCAGGATCAGGCTGATCCCGTCGATCTCGGGGTCGCGGCCGTCGGAGAACACCTTGAGGCGGCCGCTGCGATCCTGGGCGGCGGGCGCCTGGATCTCGCCGCGGATGCCGCGCCGGCGGATCGCCTCGGCCCGGGCCAGGATCTCGCGGACATGGACCGGGCGGCGCACGACGTCGTCGATGCCGGCGGTGAAGAGGTCGAGGGTCTGCTCCAGGGAGCGGGTCTCGTTGAGGGCGATGATCGGCGCCTGGGAGAAGCTGCGGATCCTGGCGGTCCGGCTGGCGCGATCGGCGCATTCGCCGAGCACGATCCCCTGGAGAGCATCGGCCGGGTTTCCGGCGAGCCAGGCCAGGAAGTCGTCCGCATTCGTGCTGCGTGCCGGAACCGCCTGCGCGTTGAAGCCCGCCACGTACTCGGCGGCCACCGAGTGCCTCTCATCGACAACGATATACATTTCAGCGCCCCGCCGAAAACGAACTGTTCTGCAAGCCCACCGGACGATCACCTTGGAAGCGGAGCGACTTCGTTGTTCGCCCTTGGCATCCAGGTTTTACTTGATGATGACTTCGCAGCGGCCTCTCTTGAAGAGGATCTATTCGCTGCCGTCCGTCGCCTTGCGTTGGAAATGTTTCTTTAAGGAAATGGTTAATTTTGGATTAAGTGGTTCGGCGTCCTGTGATCCCGGTCCGATTTTCGGGCCTCTGGGATACCAGGGACGGCCTCGGACGGGCCGGATGTGGCAAATCGATCACGGTTTCGCGAGCGGCCCGGCACGCGCGCCGCAGCGCACGAATCGTGCGGCCGGCCGGCGGGCCTGGTCGGGGGCGCCGGACGATGGGCCGGCGCCTACCCGCGGGGGCTCCGCGCCGCGGCGGGTGCCAGGGTCTCGCCCAGCAGTTCGATCTGGGCGACGAGGCGGGTCAGGCCTTCGCTGCGGGGCACGGCGGGCATGGGCGGCGGCGTCTCCTCGCCTTCGCCCCCGAGGCTCGCCAGGGTCGCGGTGATCCAGCCGCTCCAGGCCGCGAGGGCCTCGGGTTCGGCCACCTCGACGGCGTAGCGCAGGGCCGTGAGGCGGGCCGAGATCCGCCGCAGGGTGGCGTCCGCCACCATGGCGGATTCCACCTGCGGGTGTCGCCCGGCCCGGGGCTGCTGCAGGGCGCGGGCGAGCGCGGCTTCGAGGTCGTTGAGGGCGAGGCCGGCGCCCCGGGCGGCCTGGGCCCGCAGGCCGCTGGCCTCCGCCTCGGGTCCGGCGCAGAGAACCGCCCGGGCGAAGGCCGCATGGGCCCGCACCGCCCTGCGCAGCTCGAGGCGCACCTGGTCGGGCTCCCAGATCGGCCAGAGCACGAGGGCGCTCGCCACCGCGATCAGGCCGCCGAGGAGGGTGAGGAGGGCGCGCATGCCCGCCACCTCCCAGGAGCCGTGCCCGGGCTCCACCACCTCGACGAGGAGGACCACGAGCGGGGTCAGGCAGGCGATGAAGACGCCGTAGCTGACCTGCCGGGCGGCAAAGCCGATGATGCTCAAGGGAAAGACCAGGGCGGCCAGGACCAGGGGCGAGGTGGCGAAGCTCGCGAGAATGGCCCCGATCAGGCCGCCGAGCACCGTGCCGCCGATCCGCTCCAGGGCCCGCTGCCAGGTGGCGGCGTAGAACGGCTGCATCGTCAGCACCACCGTCATGGTGAGCCAGTGGGCGAACGGTCCGGCCCAGACCAGGGTCGCCCAGAGGGCGGGGGCCGCCACCACGGTGGCGCGCACGGCGTGGCGCAGGTTGGCGGAGGCGACGGTGAAGTTGGTGCTGAGCGGCCCGAGGAGCCGGGTCCCGAGGGGGAGGCTCGCCCGGCCCAGCAGGGCGCCGCCGGGCCGGTAGCCGTCCGGCGTCGAGAGCTTGGCGCCGATGCGGACGCGGTCGAGGATGCGGGTGGCGAGATCGTGCAGCCCGCGGTCATGGGCGAGGCGCCGGGTGCTGCGGTCGATCGCCCGGTCCAGGCGGGCGAGGTCGATCACGCTGTCGTCGCGGATGGCCCGCGCGATCACCCCGAGGAGCGGACGCAGGCGGCGCAGGAAGCGGCGGACCATGCGGCGCCGGCGCGGGTCCGGCTCGCCCTCGATCAGGTCCGAGACCGCGATCAGGGCGGCGAAGATCTGCTCGGCCGCCTCCAGGCGGATCAGGGCCTGGGCCGTGCGGTCGGAGATGCGCTCGCGGCTGCGGGCGAGGTCGACGATCACCGTGCGGGCCTGCTCGATCGCCTCGCGCACGCCCCGGCGATGGGCCCGGGCGTGGCGGTCGAAGGCCTGCAGGTCGAAGGTCTGGCGGTCGAAGATCTGGCGGGCGCCGCCCCGGGGGGCGGTCCTGGTCTCGAGCGTCTCCGGCCAGGCCAGGGAGGCGAGGTCCTCGAGATCGTCGCAGAGGCGGGTCAGGCGGCGCCAGACCTCGGCCACCGCGCGATGCGTCGGGCGATAAGGGTGAAGCCGCCACAGGAGGAGCGCCAGCAGCGTCGCCCAGAGGCCTCCGGCGGTGAAGACCAGCCCGGCCACCAGGGCCTGGTCGGGCGTGAGCGGCCGGTCCAGGGCGAAGCACAGGACGAGGACCAGGACGTTGCCGGCGGCCTGGGCCTGCACCCCCCAGACCCGGGCATAGGTGCAGCCGAAGATGACGATGCCGGCGAGCGGCACCACCGGCACCGGCCCCAGCGGCTGCATCAGGCCGAACAGCCCCCAGATCATTCCGCCGAGGAGGGAGAAGACCGTGAGCACGAGGAGGCGCGAGCGCATCGGCCCGCCCGCATCGGCGAAGCACGCGAGATTCGCGGCGAGCGCCACGGTGAGGAGCGGCGGCCAGGGAAACCATTCGTGCAGCAGGATGACGAGGCCGAAGGCCAGGGCCGCCCGCACCCCGTCGACGAGGCTGAGGCCGCGGGGGTCGAGGCCGATCGGCAGGCGCGTGAGGTCGAGCCCCGGATTGGTCAGCGTCCCGCGCCCCCGCAGGAAGGCGGCCGCGCGCATCCGCCGGCGTCGGCCGGCCGCGGGGCCGGTCGGGGCGGGATCGGACGGGCCGGGAGCGGACCGGGCGGAAGACGAGGGCATCGCGGACGAGGGGGACTCCCGGCGGGCGCAGGCCCGCCATACCTCCGCGATCTAGGGCGTCTCCGCCCCGCGTGGAACCGCCGGGCTCGGCACGGAAGCCCTGCGTGACGCGGGAGCCTTCCGTCGCCCGCAGCGCCCGGCGCCGGTGGCCGGGGTCAGATCGCGCTGCCCTTCTCGACCACCGTCGTGTCCACGACGTCCGCGGGCTCATAGAGCCAGCGCGTCATGGCGCCCGCCGCCATCGCACCGACGATCGGCGCGAGCCAGAACAGCCAGAGCTGCGCCACGTATTCGCCGCCCGCGATCAGGGCCGGACCGGTGCTGCGCGCCGGATTGACCGACGTGTTGGTCACCGGGATCGAGATCAGGTGGATCAGCACCAGGGCGAACCCGATCGGGATGCCGGCAAAGCCCGTCGCAGCCCCCTTCGAGGTGGTGCCGACGATGATGACGAGGAAGAAGAACGTCGTCAGGACCTCGGTGACGAGGCAGGCCGCGAGGTTGTATCTGCCCGGGCTGAGATCTCCGTAGCCGTTCGCCGCGAACCCGTTCGGGACCCAGCCGGCCTTGCCCGAGGCGATGGAATAGAGAACGCCCGCCGCCAGGAGCGCGCCCGTCACCTGGGCGACGATGTAGGGCAGGACGTGCCGGTTGGCGCAGCGATGGGCCGACCACAGCCCGAGGGTCACGGCCGGATTGAAGTGCCCGCCGGAGATGTGCCCCACCGCGTAGGCCATCGTCAGCACCGTCAGTCCGAAGGCCAGGGCGACCCCGAGGAAGCCGATCCCGAGTTCGGGGAAGGCCGCCGACAGGATCGCGGCGCCGCAGCCGCCGAAGGTCAGCCAGAACGTTCCGAAGAACTCGGCGGTCGCCCGCCGCATCGTATCGTGATCCATGACGATGCCTCCCGCTCGCAGGGTCGCGAGGCACTCGTCCCATGGCGGGTTCGCCGCCATCGCCGGCACGACGCGAGACCGAATCTCCTCCGCCGCCGCGCGAGCGGCGCACCATCTCAGGATTACACAGTCGCAGGACGACAGCAACGGCGCCGGACAATCAAATTGTCACGCATCCGCCCAGGACCGAAACCTTTCGTGTTGCAGTTGTCGGCGAACACGAACCGGACCGAAGACTGAACAGGACCGGGGGAAGGCCGGCGCGCGGGCCATCCCCCACGGGGTGACGTCCATCAGTCACGGCGTCGGGTCCGAATTGTTCGGACGCCGCGCGGATCTCCTCGCACTCCCGTCGGGTAAGGGCCGGAGCCTCCGCGGGTTTCGGTCGGGGTCTGGAGGCGCGCCCCGACGCGGCGCGACACCCGCGCGAATCCGGCCCCCGCGAGGCTGGGCGGCGTCGCGGGGCCGGACCTTCGGACGTGGACGTTCCGTTCCGACCTCGGCCCTCAGGTCCCGGTCGTCAGAACGAACCCGGTCGTCAGAACTTGCCGCCGAGACCGACGCTGCCGCCCTGCCCCATCTGGGGGGCGAGACCGCCGGAGCTCGACCGGCTCGTGGTCTCGCCCTCGATGTCCTCGCGGCGGATCCGGCGCTCCTCGTTCGCGGCAGCGCGGCTCTGGCCGCCGGCGGAGCTCGGCAGGTTGAGGCGGCGCGTCGGCGCGGTCTGCAGCGGGCCCCCGTCGGGGTCGACCTCGGCGGAGCGGCTGCGCTGGGGACCCGGCACCGCGCCGCGCATGGAGGGCGGCGGCCCGACCTCCGTCTCGGGCATCACGCCGCCGCCGCCGCCGAGCGCTTGGCACCCGGCGAGCGCGGCGGCAACGAGCGCGACGGCGCAGGCTCTGGACGGAAGGGACATCGGGTCTGGTCCTCGGTAACACCGGCGACCGCATTCGGACGCCCACGCAAGCTATTCGCCTCTGTACGACGCAGATTTGTCGAAAACCAGACACGCTCCGGTGCGCAAGAGGATTGCGGCCACGCTTGGCCCGGTGCCAGAGTGCTGGTCTCGGAACCCAGATCGGTCGCAGCCCGGTCCGTTTCTTGCGCGCGATCGCGTCGTCCTGCTGTCCCCGGGGTCCGTGTCATCCCTCCCCGGGGATCGGCAGGAAGGGACGCCGCTCGCGCGTCCCTTCCTGCCGCCCATCCACAACTTCGCCTTGGTCCACGCGCAATGAGGCCGGAACCGCCCGTCAGGCGGAACCCGCCGCCCAAGCTTCCATTGTGTCAGGCCGGCGAGACGCACCATTCGGGGAACGCGCGTGTTCAGAACTGTCCGGATGATCGCCACTGCGACGATCACCCTGTTGGCCGCCTCCGCGGCCGCCGAGACCCCGGCCGCGCCGGGCAAGGACGCCGCGCCGAGCTCCGGCGAGGTGACGACGGGCTCGTCCACGCCGCCGGCGTCCGCCCCGGTCCCGACGCCGGCGCCGCCAACCCAAGCGCAGCCGGCTCAAGCGCCCGCGCAACCCGCTCCGGTTCCTGCCCCGGCGCCCGCCCAGCCGGCGGCGCCCGGGACGCCGCCCGTGGCCGGCCCGCCCGCGCCGAGCGCGCCCGCCGCCGGGGCGCCCGCGACGGGCACGCCCGCCACCGTTCTCGACACCCAGGATTACGAGGGCGTCCTCGGCAAGGCCGTGCGCAGCTCCACCGGCGAGGATATGGGGCGGATCATCGACATCATCCTCGACAAGGACGGGCGTCCGCGCGCGGCCATCATCGATTTCGGCGGCTTCCTCGGCGTCGGCTCCCGCAAGATCGCGGTGGACTGGCGCGCCATGCGCTTCACCACCGACGGCAAGGCGAGCCGGCCGGTGCTCCAGCTCAGCCGCAACCAGGTCCGCGTCTCGCCGGAATACAAGCCGGGCGAGCCGATCGTGGTGCTCGGCCCGGCGAGCCCGGCCGCTCCGGCCGAGGGCGAGCAGGCGGCGGCCCCGGTCCAGGGTCCGGTCGCGCCGCCGGCGCCCGTCGCGTCGCCTCCGGCCGCCGGTCCCGCCCCGACGACCGCGCCCGCCGCCACGATGCCGCCCGCCCCGGTCGCCGCGCCGGCGCCTGAGAAAGCGCCGGACAAACCGGCCGAGAAGTCGCCGGATCGATGACGGTCCCGCTTCCGAAGGATCGCCGGGCCCTCAAGCCGCGGGAGGTGGCGCGTCCGGAGTTCCGGCCGCGGTCGCTCCCGCGCCGCGACGCCCTCACGGACGACGCCCCGTCGGCGACGGCAGCGGAGAACCCGGCCGACATGAAGGTGATCTCGCGCCGGAGCACGCGCGGCCTCGACGGGTTCGCGTTCTTCGTGGCGAACCTCCAGACCGGCTTCGGCCCGTTCCTGGCCGTCTACTTCACCCAGGCGAAGTGGACGCAGTCCGATATCGGCTTCGCGCTGACCGTCGGGAGCCTCGTGAGCCTGCTCGGCCAGGTGCCCGGCGGCGCCTTCGTGGACGCGGTGCACGCGCGCCGGTTCGCCGCCGGCTTCTCGGTCGTGGCCATCGCGCTGAGCGCCTTCGCGCTGGCGATGTGGCCGAACTTCCTCGTCGTGCTCCTGGCCATGGCCGCCCACTCGGCGGCGAGCTGCATCCTCACCCCCGCCATCGCGGCGATCAGCATCGGCCTCGTCGGGCATGCCCGGGCGGGCGAGCGGCTGGGCCGCAATGCCAGCTTCTCGGCCCTCGGCAATGCCGTGGCCGCCGCCGGCATGGGCGCCTGCGGCTACTACCTCTCGAACGACGCGGTGTTCTACCTGACCGCGGCCCTGATGGTGCCGACCCTGATCGCGCTGTCGCGGATCCGGCCGGAGGAGATCGACGGGCCGGCCCACGTCAAGGCGAGCGGGACCGCCGGCGCGCTCCAGGGCGAGGCCGGCCTGCGCGCCCTCCTCACCAATCGCGCGCTCCTGTGCTTCGGCGCCTGCATGACCCTGTTCTTCCTCGCCAACGCGGCGATGCTGCCGCTCGTGGGCAGCATGCTGACCCTGCGGGCCAGCGAGACCGCCACGGCGCTGATCGCCGCCTGCATCGTGGTGCCCCAGGTCGTCCTTGCGGTGTCGGCGCCCACCATCGGGCGACTGGCCGAGCGCTGGGGCCGCCGCCCGCTGCTGCTCCTCGGCTTCGCCGCCCTGCCGATCCGCGGGCTGCTCTTCGCCTACGTCGACAGCCCGGAACTCCTCGTGGCGGTGCAGATCTTCGACGGCATCTCGGCGGCGGTGTTCGGCGTGATGGTGCCCCTCGTGGTCTCGGACGCCACCCGCAAGACCGGCCACTTCAACCTCGCCCTCGGCGCGGTCGGCACCGCCATGGGCATCGGCGCCGCCCTGTCCACTTCGCTCGCCGGCGTGATGGCGGATCGGCTCGGCAGCCACACCGCGTTCCTGGGCCTCGCGATCGTGGGCTTCGCGGCCTTCGCCCTCGTGGCGCTCATCATGCCCGAGACGCGCCGCGACCCCGCGGTGTAACCTCGGGCGGGTCCGCGGACGGATCCGGGCGGCATCGAATTCGCTTGCCGCTCAAGCGACGTTCAGGTTTGCACGCTAAAACGCGCAAACCTCCGCCAGACACTGCAACGCTTGCGTCCGCTTCGCGTTGCGAGTCCGGGGGGCTCCGAAACCTGTGTGGGGCACGCGCGGGAAACCAGGGTCCGCGAGGACGCCTTAACAGTAGCCGGTCCACCCTACGTCCGGGCGGGCCTCGAAACCGGGACGGTCACCGCGATGGAAGACCTCTGCGTTTATGCCGATAGGCCGTTCGCCTTCGTGGGACGCTATCTGCGCCGGCGCGCCCTGCCGCACCTCGTCATCCTGTGCGCCGTGCTCGGCGCCGTGGGCTTCTCCGTCAGCACGGACTATGCCCTGAAGGGCGTCGTGGATGCGCTGAGCAAGGGCCCGCAGGCCGGCCTGATCTGGGGCGCCCTCGCCCTTCTCATCGCCTTCATCGCGGCCGACAACATGCTCTGGCGCGTGGCGAGCCTCGTCGGCTCGTTCACCTTCGTGGGCGTCACCGGCGACATCCGGCGCGACCTGTTCCGGCACATGACCGGGCACTCGCCGACCTTCTTCGCCGACCGGCAGCCCGGCACCCTGGCCTCGCGCATCACCGCCACCTCGAACGCGATCTTCACGGTCGAGAACATGTTCGTGTTCAACGTGATGCCGCCCTGCGTCGCGGCCTTCGGCTCGATCCTCTACATCGCCACCGTCAACCTCACGATGGCCCTGGTGCTGGCCGGTATCTTCGCCGCCGTCGTGCTGCTGATGTTCAAGATGGCGGCGGCCGGAAAGCCGCTGCACCACGACTTCGCCGCCAAGGCCGCCTCGGTGGACGGCGAGATGGTCGACCTCGTCGGCAACATGCCGCTGGTCCGGGCCTTCTCGGCCTTCAAGCGCGAGTATACCCGCTTCGACGGGACCATCGGCCAGGAGATGCGCTCGCGCCGCTCGTCGCTGCTCTACCTCGAGAAGCTGCGCATCGTGCACGCCATCCTGACGGTGCTGGCGGTGCTCGGCCTGCTCTACTGGGCGATCACCATGTGGGAAGCGGGCCAGGCGACCAACGGCCAGGTCGTGCTCGTCTGCACCCTCGGCATCCGCATTCTCGCCGCGACCCGCGACCTCGCCGTGGCGCTGGTGGACGCGACGCAGCACACCGCCCGTCTCTCGGAGGCGCTCCACACGCTGCTGCAGCCCCACGACCTCATCGATCACCCGGAGGCGGAGCCCCTCACCGGCACCGGGGCCGAGATCACCTTCGACCACGTCGCCTTCTCCTACCCGGACGGGCGCGGCGTCTTCACCGACTTCGACCTCGTGATCCAGCCGGGCCAGCGGGTCGGCCTCGTCGGCAAGTCGGGCGGCGGAAAGTCGACCCTGTTCTCCCTGCTGCAGCGCTTCTACGACGCGCAGGGCGGCCGTCTCCTGATCAACGGCCAGGACATTCAGCGCATCACCCAGGAATCGCTGCGCGAGGCCATCACGGTGGTGCCGCAGGACGTCTCGATGTTCCACCGGACCCTGCGCGAGAACATCCGCTACGGCCGGCCCGATGCGTCGGACGAGGACGTCTGGAAGGCCGCGGCCGCCGCCCACTGCACCGACTTCATCGACGCGCTGCCCGAGGGCTTCGACACCATCGTGGGCGACCGCGGCGTGAAGCTCTCCGGCGGGCAGCGCCAGCGCATCGCCATCGCGCGGGCCATCCTCAAGGACTCGCCGATCCTGCTCCTCGACGAAGCGACCTCGGCCCTCGACGCCGAGTCCGAGGAGGCGATCCGCCATGCCCTCGCCAATCTGATGAAGGGCCGCACGGTCATCGCGATCGCGCACCGCCTCTCGACCCTGAGGGACTTCGACCGGATCGTGGTGCTGGAAGGCGGCCGTATCATCCAGGATGGGTCGCCCGACAAGCTGACGCACCTCGACGGCTTCTACCGCGAGCTGATGAAGAAGGAATCCATGTCGATGGCGCTCGCCGCCGCCTGAGGCGCGCGGGACGACGCACCCGACCCGTCGACACCGACCGGCGCCCTCCCCCCCCCCGCGGGGAGGGCGTTTTGCCGTTGGGATGCGAAGCCGGCCCCGCTGGGCGGTCTCCTGGGCGCGCACCGCGATCCGAGCGGTTCGGCCGCGCGCGAAACCGTTCGGCGCGGTCGCCCGCGCCGTCGGGATGGTCCGGCGGGACGCCGTCGGCTCAGTTGTGCGACTGGATGAAGTTGCGCACCAGCGGGTAGGTCTGGCTCTCCCACTTGCGGCCCGAGAAGACGCCGTAATGGCCGACGCCGGCCTGGAGGTGATGGCTCTTCATGTGGTGCGGCAGGCTGGAGCAGAGGTCGTGCGCCGCCATGGTCTGGCCCACGGCGCAGATGTCGTCGCGCTCCCCCTCGACCGTCATGAGCGCGGTCTTGCGAATGGCGCCCATGTCGATCGGATTGCCGCGATAGGTCAGTTCGTTCTTGGCCAGGGTGTAATCCTGGAACACGGTCTTGACCGTCTCGATGTAGAACTCCGCCGCGAGGTCGAGGACGGCGAAATACTCGTCGTAGAAGCCCTCGATCTGGCGCGCCTTCTCGGTCTCCCCGTTGGCGAGATGCCAGAACAGGTCGGCATGGCCCTGGACGTGGCGCTTGGCGTTCATCGAGACGAAGGCCGAGACCTGCATGAAGCCCGGATAGACCCGCCGCCCGGCGCCCTTGTGCCGCTCGGGCACGGTGGCGATCAGGTTCTTCTCGAACCACGCGATCGGCTTCGAGGTGGCGAGGTGGTTCACCGAGGTCGGCGAGATCCGGCAATCCACCGGGCCGGCCATCAGCGTCATGCTGCGGGGATGCGCCACGTCCTTCGAATGCGCCATCACGGCCGCGGCGGCCAAAGCCTGCACGGCCGGCTGGCACACGGCGACGAGATGGGCCCCCTCCCCGATCACCCCGAGGAACTGCACGAGGTGGTCGACATAGTCGTCGAAGCCGAAGGGGCCGGCCTCGAGGGGCACGTCGCGGGCATTGTGCCAGTCGGTGATGTAGACGTCGTGATCGGGCAGCAGGGTGCGCACCGTGCCGCGCAGCAGCGTGGCGAAATGGCCCGACAGGGGCGCCACCACGAGGACGCGGGGCTGATCGGTGTCGATGTCCTTCTTGAACCGCAGCAGGGTCCCGAACGGCGTCGCGAACGCCGTTTCCTCGGTCACTGGCACCTCGCGGTTGCCCACCGTCACGCTGTCGATGCCGTAGGCGGGCCGCGAGAAGGTCAAGCCGGCCCGCATCATCATCCGGGCACCGGCCGACCACCAGCTCAGCGGCTCCTTAAAGCCGGCCGCGGTCCAGGGCGAGACGGCGTCGTGGACGAGCCGTCCCCAGGCGCGCGTCTGCTCCGCCAGATCCGACTGGGCATCGAAGGCACGATAGAGCATGCAGCCCGAACTCCTACGCGAACGGTCAAATCGCAGATCGTCCGCGGCAAGCGGGCGCGACGGCAGAGCCGCCGACGATGAGGCGCTAGGCTGCGGCAGGCTGGGCCCGGACGCAACGGCCTTAACGTGTGATATCCTGCGATTGTTGTGCGTATGCATCACCGGAGACATGTCGCACGTCGCATCGGAATAACAGGTGAACAACGGATCGCCGGTGGTCGTGACTGTGAAAGGTCAACCGTCACGGTGGGAAAAAGCTCCCGTGTCCGCCGAGCATGCGGCGGGTGAACCGGAAACATCCTGCGTGTCGGGGCCTCGGGCGGCACAAGTCTTGGATCACGTGTCGGCGAGGGACCAACAGGGGGGACGGATCGATGCCCGCGGCAACGCTGACGATTTCAAGCCGGAACTACTCGTCGTGGTCGCTGCGGGGTTGGCTGGTCTGCCGCATGGCCGGCCTCGACTTCGAGACGGAGCTTCTGTCGGGGAACGACGCCTCCACCCGGGCGGAGCTGCTGCACCTGTCGCCGTCGTTCCTCGTGCCCCGCCTGGTCCACGGCGAGATCATCGTCTGGGACACTCTCGCCATCGCCCAGTATCTCAACGAGATCCGTCCCGAGGCGGGGTTCTTGCCGCCCGATGCGGTGGCGCGCGCCCATTGCCGCTCGATCTCGGGCGAGATGCATGGCGGCTTCATCAACCTGCGCTCCGCGCTGCCGATGAACCTCAAGGCGCGCCACGCCAACTTCAGGATCTTCAACGGCGCGCGCGGCGATATCGAGCGCATCATCACGATCGTCGACGAATGCCTGGGGCGCTACGACGGACCGTTCCTGTTCGGCGAGACGCCGAGCCTCGCCGATGCCATGTACGCCCCCGTGTGCACGCGGTTCCGCACCTACGACGTGAGCCTGCCGCGCCGGACCGAGGCCTATCGCGACACCATCCTGGCCTGGCCGCTGATGACGGAATGGGCGGCGGACGCGGCGCGGGAGCCCGACGAGATCGAGGAACTGGACATGGAGTTCTAAGGTCCCGAGCTCTGAGGCCCCGAGGTCCGAAACTCCGAGGTCCGAAACTCGGGGTTCCGAAACTCCGGGTTCTGAACCTCCGCGTTCCGAAGCGCCGCGACGTCGGGGCCACAAGGGTCCGGGGCACAGCGTCGGCGCCCCGCCGCGCCTACGTGCGCGGTGGCACGTCGTCCCGGTCGGACGCGTCCCATATCACCCTCACCGCAGTCGAGACGCAGGGACATACGGTCCTCGCCTCCCACAAGAGTGATATTCTTTCGATGAAACATCGTCTTTTCGCCCTCGCCGCCGCGACTGTTCTTGCCGTTGCGGCCCCGGCGACCGGCAGCTTCGCGCTCGATCGCGTCGCGCCGACCTACGGCGATGTGCCGGCCTCGCGCTACGACGACATCACGACGGGGTCGATCCGCTCCTACGACGTCCCGGTGACCGGCCGTTGTGCGGACAATTCGGCGAGCCAGGGCAACGCCAACCAGCAGAACTTCCCGGTCCAGCAATACGGCCAGACCTCGGGCGGCCCGCGCTGCTGACGCCCTGACGGGGTGACGCAAGCCGGCGCGGAGCGCCCGGCCTCGCGGTAAGGCCCGCCCCGGGAGGGGCGGGTCTCCTTTGCTTCTGCGCCCCTCCGGCGCGATCAGGCGGCGGCGGCGCGGTGGTCCGCATCGACCGTGACGCCCGCTGGGGTCGCCTGGGCGGTGGCGGCGCGCGGCAATTCGATCCGCGCCGTGAGGCCCCGCGGGGTCCGGTTGCGCAGGGTGAAGCGACCCTCGTGCGAATCCGCGATGGCGAGCACGATGGACAGGCCGAGGCCGAAGCCGCTGGCGGTGTCGAGGTTGCGCGCCCGGTCGCCACGCACGAAGGGCTGGAGCATCGCGTCCCGCTCCGCCTCCGGGATACCGGGGCCGTCGTCGCTGACCTCCACGGCGACGCCGCGCTCGGTCTGGGTCACCGTCAGCCGCGCCGCGCCGCCATACTTCACCGCGTTGTCCACGAGGTTCATGATCGCGCGCTGAAGCTCCTCCGGTCGGCCCTGGACCAGCACGTGGCGGGTCTCGGCCACCCGGACGTCGGCGCCGATATCAGCGAACTCGTCGGCGACGGTCTGGACGATGGAGGCGAGGTCGATCAGCATCTTCGCGCCCCCCTCCGGGCCGTGGCCGTCCCGCACGAAGGACAGGGCCGCCTCCACGAGGCCGTTCATCTGGTCGAGGTCCCGCAGGGTCATGGTCCGCGCGTGATCGTCCTCGATGAACTCGGCGCGCAGGCGCAGGCGGGTGATCGGGGTGCGCAGGTCGTGGCTGATGGCCGCGAGCATCTGGGTGCGGTCGTCGATCAGGCGCCGCACGCGGGCCCGCATCCGGTCGAGGGCGCGGGACAGGGCGACGACCTCGCGCGGGCCGTTCTCGGGCAGATCCACCAGGTTCATGCGGGTGCCGAACACGTCCGCGGCCTCGGCGAGGCGCGCCAGGGGCGCCGTCAGCGCCCGCGTGGCCCAGAGGCAGATCAGCGAGACGGCCACGCCCAGGAACACGAAGGTGAAGATGATCGCGCCCTGCCGCATGGGCGGGCGGTCGTCGTCCGGCACCAGGGCGGAGAGCCGGGCGCCGCCCGGCGTCGCGAGGCCCACGCGCACGCCCGTGGGCGCCTCCGCCGGTCGCTTGGCCGCCGACAGGTCGGTGATGGCGAGGGGGCGTCCGAAGCCGTCGCGCAGGCGCTGGACCACGAAATGATCGCCGATCCGATCGCCGCCGGCCGGCTCCGTGGCGGCGGCCCCGGAATCGGCCGCGTCCCAGGGCTCGATCCGCAGGGTCGGCAGCATCCGGGCGGCGTTGGCCAGGAGCGCCGGGCGATCGGCCGGGCTCGCACCGTCGAGGAGGCGGGCGACGGTGGCGAGGCGGTTCGCGGCGACGCCGGGATGGTCGTCGGGCCGCCAGGGCTCGCGCAGGGTGAAGAACGCCAGCGTCGCCATGGCGTGGGCCAGGACCACGGCGGCGACGATGAGCAGGGCGATCTGCCCGGCGACGCTCGACGGCACGAGGGCGCGCAGGCGGCTCCAGGGGGGCCTCATGTACGGGTGACCTCGGGCGTGAAGAGATAACCACCGGAGCGGATGGTGCGGATGATCTCCGGGTTGCGCGGATCCGGCTCGATCTTCTGGCGGATGCGGCTGATCAGGACGTCGATGCTGCGCTCGAACGGGCCGGCGGCGCGCCCCTGCGTCAGGTCGAGAAGCTGGTCGCGGGAAAGCACCCGGCCGGGACGCAGGCAGAGGGCGTGCAGCAGGTCGAACTCCGCCCCCGTGATGGCGATGCGCGCGTCCTCCGGGCTGAGGAGCTGGCGCAGGGAGACGTCGAGGGTCCAGCCCAGGAAGTGGAGGCGGCGTACGCCCTCCTCCGCCTCGGCCTCCGTGCCCGAGCCCCGCCGCAGGATGGCGCGGATGCGTGCCAGGAGCTCGCGCGGGTTGAAGGGCTTGCCGAGATAGTCGTCGGCGCCGATCTCGAGGCCGATGATGCGGTCGATCTCCTCGGCCTTGGCGGTGAGCATCAGGATGGGAATGCGCGAGGTGGCGCGCAGGCGTCGGCACAGGCTCAGGCCGTCCTCGCCCGGGAGCATCAGGTCGAGCACGACGAGGTCGACCCGGGCATCGGCCAGGACCTTGTCCATGGCTGCCCCGTCCCCGGCGAGGCTGACCCGGCACTCGTTGGCGCGCAGGTAGCGGGCGACGAGGGCGCTGATCTCGCGGTCGTCCTCCACGAGGAGGATGTGCGGATGGGTCGTGGTCGTCTGCGTCATGGTCCCGAGCATCGCGGCTCCCTCCGCATCCGGGGCCGGTGCCCGGCTCTCCTGCGGATCTGTCAACGCGCGACTATGCGCCGGCACGCCCGGAGTTCGAAGGGCCGGCGGGGCAGGATTTTGTAAACGCCTGTTTCGCGCGGCCCCATCGGACAACGGCGGAAACATTCCCGTCGGGGCTCTCGAAGCACCGGCGCGGATTGCCGGGACGCGCGGGGATTCTTATGTCGTGCCGCACAGGCGCCGGTCTCGTGGCCGTCACGGACGGATGGCGGCCTCATTGCTCCGGGAGACGACGATGCAAGGCTCGAACCGGCTGTTCGACGATTTCGCCCGCCTGATGACCGATGCCGCCGGCGCCGCGCAGGGCGTGCGCCGCGAGGCGGAGACGGTGTTCAAGGCCCAGGTCGAGCGCCTGATCCGCGACATGGACATCGCCTCCCGCGAGGAGCTCGACGTGCTGCGCGACCTCGTCTCGGCACTGCGCAGCCAGAACGACGCCCTGGCCGCCCGGATCACCGCGCTCGAGGCGAAACTCGGCCCCGAGCCCGTGGCCGGAGCCAGCGAGGCGATCTGATTCCAGGTTGATTCGCGGGGGCTCCGGCCCCGCCACGCTTGTGCACAGGAAGGAACGGTGGACGGTCGCTTTCCTGTTCACCGGCTTCCCGGGCCGCTTTGAAACGCGAGTCCGGCACGGTCTATAGTGGGTCATGACCTGATTCGCTCCTGCCCCGAAACGCCCTGAACCGAACAGAATCGTTCCCTGCCACACCCGTCCGGGTGGGCGTGGAGCAAGTCCGGAACAGAGGGCCGACGGTCACCGGAGCGCGTTTCACAACGACTTCGCCGATCTTCGACGAGATCGACACACTGGACCGCCATGACCCAACTCCACATCGAAGATCACGATCGGCACGAGCATCCCCTCGACATCGTCGAGCGCCTCGCGTCGCTGCGCGACTGGATCTTCGACCGGGCCGAGACCGACGAGATGTCCGTCTCCGTCGCCGGGCGCTGGGCCGACTACCACGTGGCCTTCACCTGGATCGAGGACGTGGAGGCGCTCCACGTCGCCTCCGCCTTCGACCTCAAGGTGCCGGAGCGCCGGCGCACCGAGATCCTGACGCTGGTCTCCCTGGTCAACGAGCAGCTGTGGGTCGGGCATTTCGACCTGTGGTCCACCGACAACGTCGTGATGTTCCGCCACTCGCTGCTGCTGACCGGCGGCGCGGCCCCGACCCAGGGCCAGTGCACCATGATGCTGAAGTCGGCGGTCGATGCCTGCGAGCGCTACTACCAGGCCTTCCAGTTCGTGCTCTGGGCCGGCAAGTCCGCCCGCGAGGCCCTCGACGCGGTGCTGTTCGAGACCGAAGGCGAGGCGTGAGCGCGCCCGTCGACGCCGCCCTCCCCGCCTCCCTCACTCTGGTGGGGGCCGGCAAGATGGGGGGCGCCATGCTCTCCGGCTGGCTGGCGGGGGGGCTCGACCCCGCCCGGACCACGATCCTGGATCCGCAGGCCTCCCCCGAACTGCAGGCGCTCTGCGCCGCGCGCGGGCTCGCCCTGAACCCCGCCGCGCCCCCGGTCGCGGAGGCCCTGGTGCTCGCCATGAAGCCCCAGGGGCTGGACGCCGCGGAGCCCGCGCTGGCGCCGCTGATCGGTCCCGGAACCCTGGTGGTGTCGGTGCTAGCGGGCAAGACCATCGCCAACCTGCGCGACCGCCTGCCCGGCGCCCGCGCCATCGTGCGGGCGATGCCGAACCTGCCCGCCAGCATCGGACGGGGGGCCACCGGCGCGGTGGCCAGCCCGGAGGTCGATGACGGGCAGCGGGCGCAGGCGCACGCGCTCCTCGCCAGCGTCGGCTTGGTGGAGTGGCTCGACGACGAGGGGCTGATCGACGCCCTGACGGCCGTGTCGGGCTCCGGGCCCGCCTACGTCTTCCTCCTGGCCGAGGCGATGGCCGAGGCGGGCATCGCCGCCGGCCTGCCCGCGGACATGGCCACGCGCCTCGCCCGCGAAACCGTCTCGGGGGCCGCCGCGCTCCTCGCGGCCGATCCCCGGGACGCCGCGCGTCTGCGCCAGGATGTGACCTCGCCGGGCGGCACCACCGCCGAAGCCCTCGCGGTGCTGATGCGCAGCGGCGGCCTGCCGGACCTGATGCGCGAGGCCGTGGACGCGGCGCGGCGCCGCGCCGGGGCCCTCGCGGGCTGAGCCGGACCTGACGATCCGGCCGCGGGACCCTACATGAAGGCCTGATTGGACGAGGATCGCACGACCATGGCCAAACGCCCCGGCTCTCCCAAGCCTGAGACCCAGACGACCGAGACGGACTCCGCCGACACCCTGCCGGTGGCGGCCGCAGCGCCCGAGAAGGCGCTGCCCCCACGCGAGGCGGCCGTCGAGGCGCTGATGCGGCTCGCCGCCGAGCAGCCGTGGAACGACATCGAGATCGGCGACATCGCCCGGGAGGCCGGCCTGACGCTGGCGGAGTTCCGCGACCTGTTCCCCTCGAAGGGCGCCGTACTCGGCGGCCTGTCGCGCCTCATCGACCGCGCGGTGCTGGAGGGCGACACCGCCGATCTCGCCGACGAGCCGACCCGCGAGCGCCTGTTCGACGTGCTGATGCGCCGCCTCGACGCGATGACGCCCTACAAGGACGCCCTGCGTCGGATCTCCTACGCCCTGCGCGGCGATCCGCTCTCGATGCTGGCGTTGAACGGCGTCGCGCTGAACTCGCACCGCTTCATGCTGGCCGCCGCCGGCATCAACACCGAGGGTCCGCTCGGCCGCCTCAAGCTCCAGGGCGTGGTCATCGCCTTCGCCCGCACGGTGGAGGTCTGGCTGGACGACGACGATCCGGCCCTGGCGCGCACCATGGCGCGCCTCGACAAGGAGATCCGCAACGGCGAGCGCTTCATGGAGCGCGCCGACGATGCCCGCCGCCTCACGGCCCCCTTCCGGGCGCTCGGCCGCTCGCTGCTCGACCGCGGCGGCCGCGCGCGCCGGGAACGGCACGCGGCGGACGACCGCAACGAGGATGCGGGCAATCCCCTCGGCGGCGACCCGGCCGCGGCGATCTGAAGCCCTAGGCCCCGGCCGGGCAATCGTTCTCGCCGAGATGGACGGCGAGCCAGACCGTCGGCCGGTCGGGATCCGTGAAGGTGACGCGGTGCACGCACCCGGCCGGGATGAACAGGGTATCGCCCGGCCCGAGCGCGACCTCAGCGCCCGCCAGCGCGACGCGGGCCGCACCCGCGAGAAGCAGCACCCACTCGTCGTGGGCTTGGCGATAGGGCTCGTCCGGCGGCGTGACCTGGCCCTGCGAGACGATACGCTCGATCCGGCAGCCCGGCCGCGCAAGGAGTTCGGTGAAGACCTCGCCCGCCGCGGCGTCGGGCAGGTTCGCGAGCAGGTTGCCCGCGTGGGCGGGGCGGGTCATGCGGCGGATCCTGGTCGTTTGGGCGACTGAAGAAGGGTTCCGACATGAGCGGCCGGAACCGGATTTGCCCGACTGGCCCGTGAGGGTCCGCCATGGACGGGCGGCGGCCCCTCTCGTCGTTTTGCGGACCTGATCCTAACATCGCCTCGGCCTCAGGATAAGCCAACGGTCCGCGTGAAGGGCTCAGCCCGTTCGTCGTCGTCTGATCATTCCCCGACTTCCTGCCCGAGAACGCGGACAAAGGGCGCTGAGGAAGGAAGGATTCGATGACGGCTACGCTTCCGTCGAGCGGCGCTTGCCCCCGCGCACTCCCCGACCGCCCCAACCTCGAACACCTGCGAAATGAAGCCAAGTCTCGGTTGAAGCAGATGCGCGCCGCCGACCCGACAGCGCAGTTCGCGACGGCGCAACGCGATCTCGCCCGTGACTACGGTTTCCCCAGTTGGCGCCGGCTCCGGGCGGAGGTCCGGCGGTTGACCGAGGGGCGGACGGAGACCGACAAAGACCGCATGGAGCGGCTCAGGATCGGGCAGGCGCGTCCACGAATGGAAGTCCGGATCGATCCAAAGGTCGTGGACGGATACGTCGGCTTCTACGAACTGACTCCCAAGACCATCATCGTTGTACAGCGGGACGCGAACGATCTCATCGTTCGCCTCACGGGACAGTCGTTTTACTCGATCATCCCGGAAAGCAGTCGAAAATTTTCTATCGAAATCGCAATATCCAGGCACAGATCAGCTTCATGGTCGGTCCGGATGGCACCGCGACTGCCGCCATCCTTCATCAGAACGGGCTTGAACAGACCTCTCCGCGGATCAGGGAAGACCGGGCGAACGCCATCGAGGCACGGCGGGAGGCGCGGCAGGCTGCGAATACGCCGGCCCCTGGAAGTGAAGCGGCTCTGCGTCGGATCATCGAGGCGACCCAGCGGGGCAGCCCGGAACTCGCGCGCATGAGCAAGCCGCTCGCACGGGCGTTCAAGGAGCAGTTGCCGGACAACATGAGGACGGTGAGGTTCTGGGGCGACCTCGTGTCGATCGCCTTCAAGGGCATCTCCCGCGTCGACGACAGCGATGTCTTCACCGTCATGTTCTCTGCCGCGCAAAGCGAATGGCGGCTCACCATGAACGACCCGGAGACGATCGAGAGCGCCAGTTTCCGATTGGCTCCCTAAGACAGGTGCACGGTGCGGGGCGTGCGTCGACCGGCGACGGCGGGGCCCCCTGCCGTCGTAATGGACCACGCAGCCGGCCGGCACGCCTGCCGGCCATCATCCGTCAGGCCCGGCCGAGGAGCCGATGGACCTGCCAGGTCAGCATCATGCTGGCCACCATCAGGGTGGCGTACAGGAGGTGGAGGAGAAGCGGCGCGTCGTGCATCGGCTCGAACCCGTGGGCTTCGGTGCGAGGGAGTACGTCTCCTCGCAACAACCGCGCCACGCGCCCGGGACCAAGCGCCGGGCCAAGCGCCCGGGGCGAAGTGTCGGACCAAGTGCCGCCGGCCCCTGCCCCGCTCAGGCCGCCGCGGCCGGGCTCGCGTCGAAGGCCTTGGCGGAGGCGAGGCGCGTCAGCACGGCGAGCAGGTCGGTCTGGGTGATGATCCCGTGGATCCGGCGGTCCTCGCCCGTCACCACCACCGCATGCGCGTGCCCGTTGGTCAGGGGCTCCACCAGGCTCAGCACGGGCTCGGCCGCCCGGGCCGTGTGCGCCTCGGACATCACCTGCGCGAGGCTGCCCTCCCCGCGCAGGGCCAGTTCGCGCAGGCCCAGGGTTCCGGCGAGGCGGCCCGCCTCGTCCACCACCGGCAGGGTCCGGATGTTGTGCCGGAGCAGGAGGTCGCGTGCCCGGGCGAGCGACTCGTGCAGGCCGATCGTCACCACGTCGCGGGACATCACCGCGCCGCAGTCCAGGGCCCCGTGCGCCCGCACCAGGGCCTGGCTCTCGACCTCCCGCAGCAGCCGGTCGAGGTCGCTGCGGTCGATGTCGAGGGTCTCGTTGAGGTTGAGGAGCGCGGCGTCGACGTCGCGGGCGTTGAAGCCGACCCGGATGGGGGCCGGCAGGTCGGTCGTGCCGTGCAGGTTGGCCGGGGGGGCCGACGGGACGTGCGGATAGGTGCGCCCGGAAATCCGGTGGAAGGCGATGCCGAGGCTGACCAGGATGATGGAGTTCAGGCAGACCGGCACGAAGGGGAACAGGAAGCCCGAGGAGGCGATGGCCGGGCCGCCGATGAGCGCGGTGAGCGCCGCGGCCCCGCCCGGCGGATGCAGGCTGCGCGTGAACGACATCGCCGCGATGGCCAGCGAGACGCCGACCCCGATGGCCAGCACCGGATTGGGGATGAAGTGGGCGGCGGTCACGCCGATCAGGGCCGAGATCGTGTTGCCGCCGATGATCGGCCAGGGCTGAGCCAAGGGGCTCGCCGGCACGGCGAAGAGCAGCACCGCCGTGGCCCCCATGGGCGCCACGATAAGGGGAATGTATGGGCCCTGCCCGACCATCCAGCCGGTCACGAGTCCCGTCAGGGCGATGCCGATGAGGGCGCCAAGGCAGCCGATCAGGCGCTCTCGCAGGGTGGCGCCGGCCAGGATCGGCCGGAACAGACGGGCGCCGAGCAGCGCGCCGGCCGGGCGGTCGGGACCGGTAGGGTCTGACATCCTCTCCCCCTCGCTCGCGAAGCGCGCGCTGCTCGAGCGAACGCTGAAAATGCAGGCCGACGCCTCTGGTATACCAGAGAGACCTTACAGGGCGAGGTCAGAATTGCAAACGGTTAGGGCAGATTGCCCACCTCGACGGCAGAGCCCTGCGCAGGGCGGCGAGCGGTTTCCCGGAGACCGGCCCGGATCGGCGCAAGCCGGCGCTCCGATGGCGGGTTCAGGCCGGCGGATCGGACCGGCCGGGCTCGACGATGACGTTGGGCGGCGTCGGCCCGGCCCCGCCCAGGATCTTGCGCAGGCCGCGGGCGCGAATGCGGCCGGCGCGACGGCGGGTTTCCGGCACGGTCCCGTGTTCCCGCGCCACATCGGCAACGTCCGCGTAGGCGATCAGGCCGTGCTCGGCGGCATGCTCGGCCATGGCGAGGCTGTCGGCGGCCAGAACCAGGCTGCTGCCGGCCGCCTCCACCGCCTCGGCGAGCTTGGCGATCTCTTCCAGCCGGCCCGCATCCCGCGAGACGTTGCGGATATAGACCGCGGCCACCCGGCCGGGATAGGCCGCGACGATGCCCGCGTAGACCTCGGGATCGTGCTGGCCGCTGTCGCCGATGAGCACGAAGGGCAGGTCGTGGTAGAGCGTCAGCATGTGGTCGATGAGGTGGCGCTTGTGATCCTCGGCCCGGCGCGGCAGCGGGCTCGTCCAGGACAGACCCCATTCGCGCAAGAAGAGCACCGGCCCGACCGGGATCCGGTGCATGACGAAGAATTCGCTGAGCATGTCGTAGATGCCCCACGGCGCCCGGGAGACGTAGAGCATGGGATTGCCCTCCGCCCCGCACGGCCCGGCATAGAGCGCCCGGTACAGGGCGGCGGCCCCCGGGAAGGCGACCCGGTTCTCGGCATCCTCCACGAACAGCCGCCAGAGCATCTTGACCTTGTTGGCCACGCCCGTGTGCATGATCGTGTCGTCGATGTCGCTGATCACCACCCGCCGGCAATCGACCGAGGGGATGAACACCTGCGCCTTCGCCCGCACGGGCTCGGGGCCGGCCAGATCGAGCTCCAGGCTGTGCCAGGAGGCCTGCGGCGGCGCGGGCAGGTTCGGGCGCAGGTGGACGCGGAAGTAGCCGTCCCGGTCGGTGACGACCTGCTCCTCGCAGCCGAAAAAGCGCGCGGTGAGCGCGGCACCCGCCACCGTGCGGCGGGTGATGCGGCGCCGGATGTCGCGCAGCTCGGCGGCCCAGCCCTCGTCCGGCGCGTCGGCCGCCCGGCTCGACTGCCGAAAGACCCGGCCGATGAGGAAGACCTCGTCGCGGGAGCCGTAGCCCCGATAAGTTTCCACCACCGTCCCGGCGCGGCCTTGAGACCGTCGAACCGGCTTGGCCAGCAGGCGCAACGCCCGCAGGGTGCCTTTCGCGAACCGGGCGACCCCCTGTCGGCCGGTCATGGTTGCGTCGCCATCGTCGTGGGGCCCCGTCTCGACATCGTCGGTTCAATGCCCGGCGCCGGCAAAGGTTCGCCGCGGGGCATCGCCGCCGTCGCCGGGAGGGCTGTGGAGCATGCGTGCCATGCCGTCGCGCGAACGGAACTCGGCCATGTCCCTCCGGTTCACCCCATGCACCCTGCGTTCCGGGTGCTGTCAGCGTCGAGTCTCCATGCATCTTCCCACCGACGACAGCGGCCATCCCCTGGCCGTGGAGTTCCAGGATTTCATCCGAAGCCAGCCCTTCCCCTGCGTCGGCGCGAAATCGGCCCTGTCGAAGGGCCAGATGAAGATCGTCGTGGCGCGCAGCATCGCCTCGAGCTGGGACGATCCCCGGCTCTATCCCGCGCTTCTCGCCTTCATCTGCCGCTACCGGGCCAAGCCCAACCTGTTCCAGAGCTTCGCCGTGATCTTCGAAGGTCCGACGGATCTCGGCGAGGAGGCCTTCGAGGGCCACCTCTGGGACCGCGTGCAGTCCCTTTCGGACAAGGACGCGTTCCTCGGCCAGCGCTACGACACCCGCGTCGAGGCCGATCCGAACGACCCGCACTTCTCCCTCTCCTTCGGCGGCGAGGCGTTCTTTGTGGTCGGCATGCATCCCGGTGCCAGCCGGCCGGCCCGGCGCTTCCCGCATCCGGTCCTGGTGTTCAACCTGCGCGCCCAGTTCGAGCAGCTGCGCGCCGAGGGGCGCTACGAGAAGCTGCGCAGCGCAATCCTCTCGCGCGACGAGGCGCTGGCCGGCTCGATCAACCCGATGCTCGCCCGGCATGGCGACGCCTCGGAGGCGCGCCAGTACAGCGGCCGCGCCGTCGACGCCGACTGGGTCTGCCCGTTCCGCGGCCGCGACGCGGAGGCCCGCGATGCCGCCTGAGCCCCGCCCGCACCCATCGACCATGCACGAGATCGCGCCGCGCTCCGGCGTCGCCTTCACCCTCGACAAGGGCGAGCGCCTCACCGTGATCGACCCGCAGGGCGAGCAGGTGGCCGACCTCCTCGCCTTCGTCCGCGGCGACCTCGACGAGGTGATCTCCTCGGGCCGGACCCTCGATTATGCCAGCCGAATCTACCTCACCACCGGCGACCCGATCTATTCCAACCGCTCGAATGTGCTTTTGCGCATCGTCGCGGACACGGTGGGCCGCCACGACTTCCTGCTGACCCCATGCTCGGCCGACACCTTCCGGATCATCTACGGCGACACCCACCCGCACCGGGGCTGCTTCGGCAACCTCGCGGCGGCGCTGGCGCCCTACGGCGTCGTGCCGGACCGGATCCCGGTGGCCTTCAACGTGTTCATGAACGTCACCGTCGATGGCGGCACGGGCGACTTGAAGGTCGAGCCGCCCCTGAGTCGGGCGGGCGACCACGTCACCTTCGAGGCGGAATGCGACCTCGTGATCGGGCTCACCGCCTGTTCGGCCCTGCAATCGAACAACAACAGCTTCAAGCCGATCCGCTACCGCATCGACCCGGCCCGCCTCTGAAGCGGGTGCCCGACGGGGCCGCGCCCGTGCTATGGGCGGCGCCCGGCGCCCCCTCTCCCGGGGGGCCCCGTCGTGAACAGGTCGAAGCGAGTCCCATGCGAACCATCGTCTATGCCGACGGCGGATGCGATCCCAATCCCGGCCCCGGTGGCTGGGGCGTCGTCATCGAGGCCGAGAACGGCCGCATCGAGCTCTGCGGCGGCGACCGGGCCACCACCAACAACCGCATGGAGCTGACCGCGGCGATCAACGCCCTGCGTCACTTCCCCGAGGGCGCGCAGATCGAGATGCGCTGCGACAGCCAGTACGTCATCAAGTCGGTGACCGAGTGGATGCGCGGCTGGAAGGCCAAGGGCTGGCGCACCGCCACCGGCCCGGTGAAGAACGTCGAGCTGATGCAGGAACTCGATGGCCTGGCGGCCCGCCGCGACGTGCGCTGGACCTGGGTCCGGGGCCATGCGGGCGAGGCCGGCAACGAACGCGCAGACCGGCTCGCGGCGCAGGGCCGGCGCGAGGCCCTCGGCCTGGCGCTGCGCCCGGAGAGCGGACCGGCACCGCTCACCGGAACGGCCGCCCTGCGCGCGGCGGTTGCCCCGGCGGTCTCGCAGGCGGTCTCGCAGGCAGCCTTGGCCACGGCGCCCGCCGCGTCCGAGCCCGCCCCGGCGCGCACGAGCGCGATCCCCCTCGATCTCGGCCTCGGCTTGGAGGTCTCGCGCGCCGCGAAAGCCTCCGGCCTGACGCCGCAGGCCTACGTGGAACGGGCGGTGCGGCTCGCCCTCGACCTCGGCCCCGAGGGGCTGGAGCGGGCCCGCGCCGACCTGCGCGGCGCCAAGGCTGCCAACGCGGGCAAGGGCGTCTCCACCCCTTGAGTCCAGCGGGCGATCCCCTCGGCGCACGCCTCCCGGCCGGCTTCTTCGCCCGCCCGGCGGCGGACGTGGCCGCGTCCCTCATTGGCTGTGACCTGCGGGTGGACGGGATCGGCGGGATGGTCGTCGAGACGGAGGCCTATGACCGGAGCGACCCGGCCTCGCACAGCGTCAACGGCCCGACCCGGCGCAATGCCAGCATGTTCGGGCCGCCGGGGCACGCCTACGTCTACCGCTCCTACGGCCTGCACTGGTGCCTGAACCTCGTCTGCGAGCCGGGCAGCGCGGTCCTGATCCGGGCGCTGGAGCCCCGCCACGGGCTCGACGCGATGGCGGCGCGGCGGAGGCTGTCCGATCCGCGCCTGTTCTGCGCCGGACCCGGCCGCCTCTGCCAGGCGCTCGCCGTCACCCTCGCGATGGACGGCCTGGCCCTCGACGCGCCCCCCTTCGCGCTGGCCGCCCCCGAGACGGCGCCGGCCTGGATCGCCGATCGCCGGATCGGCATCTCCCGCGCGGTGGAGACGCCCTGGCGCTTCCTGCTCGCCGGCTCGCGGGCCGTGAGCCGGCCGCCCTCGCGCCACGCGACGCCGGGCGGCCCCCTCACGCCGCCCGGACCGTCTCCAGGAAGCGCGTGACCTGCACGGTCAGGTGCTCCGACTGGGCCGTCAGGTCGGAGGCCGAGACGAGCACCTGACGGGCGGCGGCGCCGGTCTCCTCGGCCGCGTGGGCGACGCCCGAGATGTTCTCGGTGACCTCGCTGGTGCCGCTGGCGGCCTGGCCGACGTTGCGCACGATCTCCTGGGTCGCCGACCCCTGCTCCTCCACCGCCGCCGCGATCGAGGTCGTCACCTGGCTGATCTCGCCGATCCGGCCGCTGATGGTGCGGATGGCCCCGACCGCCTGCTCCGTCGAGGCTTGGATGCGGCCGATCTGCTCCTCGATCTCGTGGGTCGCCCGCGTGGTCTGGTTGGCGAGTTCCTTGACCTCGGCGGCGACCACCGCGAAGCCGCGGCCCGCCTCGCCAGCCCGCGCCGCCTCGATCGTCGCGTTCAGCGCCAGCAGGTTGGTCTGGCCCGCGATGGTGGTGATCAGCGCGACGACGTCGCCGATCCGCGCGGCGGCGCTGCTGAGGTCCTGGACGAGCCCGGCGGTCTGGGCCGCCTCCTCCACCGCCCGCAGGGCGAGGTTGGCCGAGCCGTCGACCTGGCGGCCGATCTCCTGCACCGACGAACCGAGCTCCTCGGCTGCGGCCGCCACGGTGTTGACGTTGGAGGCCGCCTCCTCGGCGGCGGCCGCCACCGTCACCGATTGATCGGTGGTCCGGGCCGCGTTGGTGCTCATCGCCGCGGCGGTCTCCTGCAGCGCGCCGGCGGAGGCCGACACCGTGGCGATGATCGAGCCGACCGCCACCTCGAAGCCGTCGGCGAGCTCATGCATGGTGCGCTGGCGCTCGGCCGCCGCCGCCGCATCGGCGATCTGCCGGCGCTCGGCCTCCTCCGAGGCCTTGCGGGCGACCAGGGCGCGGATCTCCTCCACCGCGCGACCCACGGCGCCGACCTCGTCGCGCCGGTCGCGCCCGAGGATCACCGCGTCGCTGTCCCCCCGCGCCATCCGGCGCAGGGCCTCGACCAGCTGGCCGATCGGACGGGTGATACCGAACACGGCGACGAGCCCGGCCGCGAAGAGGCCCGCGAGCAGGCCGAGGCCGCCGAGGAGCAGGGTGTTGGTCCGGGTCCGGTCCGTCATCGCCGCGAGATCGCGGGCGCCCGCGTCGACGAAGGTCCGGATGTCCCGGCCGAGGGCGCTTCCCTCCGACACCATCGCGTCGAAGGTCGGGTCGACGGTCTGGTGCAGCAGGACGAGGGCCTCCGTCTTCAGGCCGCTGCTCGCCAGGGTGCGTGCCTCGGAGCTGTCGGCCATGAAGCGGTTGACCTTCTGTTTCAGACCGTCGATGCGCGGCGCGAAGCTGGGAGCGGCATCCCGCAGTTCCGCCAGCACCTTGTTCAGGCGCTCGCTCGCCTCGTCGAATCCCTTGTCGGTCTTCTGCATCTCGTCGGAGCTGCCCTCGGCGATGTTGCGGAAGTTGAAGTAGCTCATCGTGAAGACCAGCCGGTTGACCGTCCGCAGGTCGGCGATCGCCTTCGTGTCATGGGAGACGAAGCGGCTGTAGGCCTCGTCGATCTGCGTCATCTGGGTGGTGGCGTACCAGAGGCAGCCACTGACGATGACCCCGATCAGACTGACCACCGCGATCAGTTTGGTGATGATGCTGAAGCGCGCGAGCAAAGCCACGAGAGATCTCCGGACCGGTATCGGTGCCAGAGCTAGCAGCGGGAAACTTAAGGCACCGCTAAAGCATCGTGACTGCTCATCGTTTGCGCTGGATTACGAAGTTATTGAATTATATTTACTTTCCTGATCGTATCTGAACGTCTCCGATTACGGACTTGATCCGGGCCTTATCCGAACCGGACCGGTGGCAATACCTCGACGAACGCGGGCCGCCGGGGGCGGAGGCCGGATCGGAGAGCGGACACAGGCCCGAAAAAACCCGCCTCGGCGCGAGCCGGGCGGGGATGAGGTCTTCGAGCTTGGGTCGTCGGTTCAACGGTCGGCCGGCGCTATGGTTCCGGTCCGCGCCGTCTGAACCCGGGGGCGAAGGTCCGCGTTTCCCGCCCAAGGCCCGCCCGTCAGGCGAGCCGGACGCGTTGCGCGCCATCCGCCAGGGAATGACCATGCCCGTCACCGATGACCGAAAGTCCCAGTACCGCGCCGAGCGCGATCGTCTGATGGCGGAACTCGCCGCACGCGGGCAGGAGGCCCATACGGAGGAGCGCCAGTTCGAGGACGGGTACGCCCTGCGCGACATGGACGAGAGCACCCGGGAAGGCCTCCGCCTGCGCATCGGTGAATTGACGGCGCTCATCGAGAAGATCGAGACCGGCACCGCCTGACGGAGAGTGGATCGGCCGCCGCGACCGAAAAAGAAGCCCGCAGGGGCGATGCCCTGCGGGCCGAGACGGTCCGAAACCTTGGAGACGCCCAGGCTAGACCGCAGCCCCGGTGCCTGACATCCCCCAAATGGAGGGTGCCGAGCGGGTCATCCGATCTTCGCAGAGAACGGCTAAGGGATCGTCCCGACGGGCCGCGCTCCGGACGGTCGATCGCAGGGACGCGAGATCCCGCGCGGATCGCCCCTGCGCTGTTTGCGCAACAGTGGCCCCGATCCCGTCCCGGCTTGGATTAAACCATATTGTCATAGTTATAGCACCGTCTATACCCCGTCCTCAGACAAACGGCGCGGGGGCGGTATGACGAGAGCAAATCGCTATGGACGCGGCGTCCCTGACCGCGCGGGAGCCGCCGGCCTCGCCCTGCTCACGCTGACGGCCGCTTCCGGCGTCCACGCCGCCGATCTCGGCACGCCACGCCCCCTGGCCACGACACCGGCCTTCGTCGACTGGTCGGGACCCTATCTCGGAATCGAGGGCAGCGCCGGCAATTCCTACGGTGCCTACACCTTTCGCGACACCACGGTCGGCGGTCGCCCGGTCCGTCCGTTCAAGACGGGCGACGCCACCGGTCGGTCCGACCTCGGCCGCGACGCCACCACCGCCGTCGGCGGCCTGTTCGGCGGCTACAACTGGCAGACCGGCCCCTGGCTGTACGGGATCGAGGCTGATGTCGCGGGCGCGAACCTGAAGCGGCCGGTGCTCCTGCCCACCCCCGGCTTCGTCGGCGACGGCGATCCGGGCCTCGGCCTGATCCGCGCCAAGACCGACGTCTACGGCACCCTGCGCGGGCGCTTCGGCTACGCCTTCGAGCGGTCGCTGGTCTATGCGAGCTTCGGGCTCGCCGGCGCCAATGCCCGCATCCTGGCGAGCTATCCCGACCCCGGCACCGGCCGCGTCACCACCGCGCGGCGCGACCTCTCCTCGCTCGGCTTCACCCTGGGAGCCGGCGTGCAGTTCGCCGTGACCGAGAGCCTCGCCCTCGGGATCGACTACCGCTATCTCGACCTCGGCGGCAGCGACCGCTTCGATCTCGGCGCCGTACCGGGCCTCGGCCCGGTGGCGACGCGGCAGGATTCCTTCACCTCGCACCAGATGATGGCGCGCCTGTCCTGGCATCCGAGCGGCTTCGTGCTGCCGCCGGAGGTCGACGACGCCGCGCCGCACGATCCCGGCGACGGCTCCGGCGATCGGTTCTCGCTCCACGGCCAGACCACCTTCATCGCCCAGGGCGTGCCAGGCTTCCGCGCGCCCTATACTGGTCCGGCGAGCCTGATCGGCCATCAGGTCCAGTCGACCACCACCGCCACCGCCTTCCTGGGGCTCAAGCTCTTCGAAGGCACGGAACTCTACTACAATCCGGAATTCTCCCAGGGCTTCGGCCTGAGCCGGACCCTGGGCGTCGCCGGCTTCGTCAACGGCGAGGCGCAGAAGGCGGGCGCGCCGTTCCCGAAGCTGCGCTCCAACCGCTACTTCGTGCGCCAGACCTTCGGCCTCGGCGGCGAAACCGAGGACGTGCCGGACGGCCCGAACCAGGTCGCCACCCGGCGCGACATCGAGCGGATCACCGTGGTGGCGGGCAAGTTCGCCCTCGGCGACTACTTCGACGGCAACGTCTACGCCCACGACCCGCGGGTGGACTTCATGAACTGGGGCATCTGGGCCTCCGGCGCCTACGACTTCCCCGCCAACCTGCCCGGCTTCACCCAGGGCGTGATGGTCGAGTACAACCGCGCGGCGTTCGCGATCCGGGCCGCCTACACCCAGGTGCCCAAGGAGCCCTCCAGCGACGTCCTCGACCCGCGCGTCTTCCGCCGGGCCGGCACCACCATCGAGTTCGAGGAGCGCCACGTGCTGCCGGTCCTCGATCAGCCCGGCAAGCTGCGCCTCGGCTTCTTCACCAATGTGGGCAACTCGGCCGACTTCCGGGAGGTGGTGTCGCTGACCCAGGCCGGGCTCTTCGGCGACATCAACGATGCGGCCGCCGCCACGCGGGCCGCGCGGCGCAAGACCGGCTTCTACCTGAATCTCGAGCAGGCGGTGACGGCGGACCTCGGCGTCTTCGCCCGGTTCAGCGCCAATGACGGCCGCACCGAGAGCCTGTCCTTCACCGACATCGACCGGTCGGTGTCCGGCGGCGTGTCCCTCAAGGGCACCGCCTGGGGCCGGCCCGGCGACACGGTGGGCCTCGGCACCTCGATGAACGCGATCTCGCCGAGCCATCGCGCCTTCTTCGCCAATGGGGGCGTCGGCCTCCTCATCGGCGACGGCCGGCTCAACTATGCCCCCGAGCGCGCGGTGGAGGCCTACTACGCCTTCGCCCTGAACAGGACCCTGACCCTGTCGGTCAATTACCAGCACGTGGAGAACCCGGCCTACAACCGGGACCGCGGGCCGGCGGACTTCTTCGGCACCCGCATCCACGCGGATTTCTGACCCCCGGGGCGTCGGTCCGGCGTCAGGAGCGCGGCCGCTCCGGCTGGTCGCAGCGATAGGCCCGCCCGTTGACCGACGCGACCGGCACGAACCGGCCGCCCGCCGCCCGGCATTCGGCGACATGCGCGTCCATAGCCCACTTGTCGGCGAGGGCGAGGCTGAGCGGGACGACCGTGACCACCAGCAGCAACCCGGCCACGGCACAGACCGCCCAGCCGACCCCGCGGGGCGGCGGCTCCGGCGGATGGTAGCGCTCCGGCGGCAGCGGCGCGAGGAACGCCAGCGTGGTGAGCCCGAGGAGAGTGGCGGCGCCCATGGTCATCCCGCATCGGTCAGGCGCCCCAGACTAAGCCGAGGCGGGCGCCCGGGGGAGGCGACCATACGAAGCAGCGCCCCCGGCCGAGCCCAGGGCTTCCGCCGGCCCAGACCTCCCGTCGGCCCGAGCCTCAGGCCCAGCGCGCCAGGGCCGCCTCCGCTTCCGCGGCGTTGTCGCGGATGCGGTAGACGGTCTGCCGGCTGAGGCCGGTCGCGACGGCGATCGCCGAGATCCCCCGCCCCTCGACGAGGGCGGAGCGCACCGCCTCGTACTGCGCCCGGCTGAAGCTCGGCTTGCGTCCGCGATAGACGTCGCTGCGCGCCCGCGCCTGGGCGATGCCGGCCTTCTGCGCCTCTCGCATGGCCTCCGCCTGGGCCTGGGCCGTCGCCGCCATGAAACCGATAAGGGCATCGCGCACGGCCTGCTGCATCGGATCCGCCGTGGCGCCGTCGAAGGTCAGCCGGTGGATGACCGTGCGCACCACGACGCCCCGGCGCATCATCTCCCGCAGGGTGTCGCAGACGTCGGCGTAGTTGCGGCCGAGGCGGTCGACCCAGCGCACCACCAGGACGTCGCCCCGCCGCAGCAGGTCGAACAGCCGGCGCCCCTGCGGCCGCTCGCGCAGGCAGGTGCTCAGGCCCGACACGCCGTCATCGGCCACGACCTCGTCGACGACGAAGCCCGCGGCGGCGGCCTGCGCCTCCTGATGGGCGATGGTCTGGTCTCCGGTCGAGACCCGGGCATACAGAATGGTCTTCATCGATCACGGCCGCACTCGGACATTCGGGCCCGCAGGACGACGCCCATGCGTTGCCGTGTCAATCCATTCGACGGCGCAGGGACGAAGGTGCGGCGGCGTGATGCGGGAGTGGTTCGGCACCCTGGGGCTGCGTCCGTCGCCCCGCCCCGGCGCTACGGAGTACGGCTCTCAGCGGCCGTCACCGCGGATCCCGTTCAGCACGCGGTCGAGGTCCCGCTGGCGTTCGGTGCGGACGTCCGGATCGGCCGTTGAAGCGTCCACGCGGCACCGTCTGGCCGGTGGGCAGGGTGCCGCGCGACCGAGGCGGGATGCGCGCGTCGCTTCGGCGAAAGCCGGCGTTTAGGGCAATCTTGGCCCGAGACTTACGGCACCTTTGTCCAAGATGTATTCATGATGCATCGAGACGGGGCGAACCCTCAT
>NZ_LMMK01000018.1:0-718 GCF_001422795.1 Methylobacterium sp. Leaf88
GAGGCGCAAGCCTGGGCCGCATAACCCAAACCAAATGGCCTCCGGGAATTCCGGAACGGTTCACAAGCAGCTCATCCATGGGGCTCGCGCCGCGATGCCCCATCTGGCCGCCAAACCGACACCGCTCGGGGTTTGGTTGCAAGGTTTGCTCGCACGCTCTCACCCGAACGTGGTCGTGGTGGCACTGGCCGCCAAGCTGGCCCGCATCGTGTGGGCGCTACTGCGTCGAAAACAAGCTTTTGATCAGGGCGCGCTGGCGACGGCCTGATCGCACATCGACAGCGACCGGCGCTTCCAGCCGGAGTTGAAGCAGTCTGCGTGAGGTGACGGACAGATGGCATAACGGTCGAACCGGCGTCGTGGTGATCCTGGTTTTAAATGCGGTGCGGGACACCGCAGGCTTTATGAGGACCCAAGGCGCGCGGATATCCATCTTGGCCAGGACACGGTCCTGAGACCGGATATGTTGATGCAGACCGCATCGCCATCAAAACGCATCTTGCAGACGGGGCGGGCCATACGTTTTGAAAACAGCCGCGGCGCCCGGATCCTGGGCGTGATGGCGCGGGCGGGCCGAGAGCTTGGCGTAGCCCATGGCCCGCAAGACTCGGCTCAAGGTCTGCTCGGAGACCGACACGCCGTAATCCTCGGACATGATTTGGGCCAGATCGCACAACCGCCACCGCACCACACCGTGTACGGCCGGCGTCGGTCCCTG
>NZ_LMMK01000018.1:880-8587 GCF_001422795.1 Methylobacterium sp. Leaf88
CCCCCGCGTGAGTCCTGCTCAGCGAGGCTTGGTATGAGGTTTCGCGCGTCGAGGAAGCTCCACAGGGTGCCGAGCCCGACAGTCAGATCGTGCTCGTCCCGAAGCCGGGCACGCATCTCCTCCAGGGTGATGTTGACCTTCTTGTCGATCAGGCCGCGTAAGAAGGCCTCGTGCGGGTCGAGCTTCGAGCAGCGCGCCCGGCCTTGCGGACAAGCGGCCACCGTCCCGGTCGTCGTGAGCGCGGCCATCCAGTGGATCGAGGTGGCGACACCGACCCCAAACCGCGCAGCCGCCTGCCGGCGCGAGGTCGTTGCAGCGGCTGCCACCACCCGCTCGCGCAGATCCTGGCTGTAGGGTCGTCCCATCTGTCGCTCCTCCTCCAGAGCGATCAATGAATCAGCCCCCAGCCTCTGCGTGAACCCCATGCCCTAGAATCAGCGCAAACCGAAAACGCTCTAGGGCGTGTCTTCAAAGGGTTCACAGATGGGGTGACCGCCCCCATGTGGGCGGGATGCGACGCTACGAACTGACCGATGCGCAAAGAGAGCAGATCGCCTCGCTGCTGCCTCCGCAGAAGCCGCGCACGGGCCGGCCTGCCGAGGATCACCGCCAAGTCCTGAACGGCATGCTCTGGATCATGCGCACGGGTGCGCCGTGGGCGGATCTGCCGGCCCGCTATGGTGCTGTCGGGACTGTGTCGAGCCGGTTCTACCGCTGGCGGCCGGCCGGCGTGTTCGACCGGGTGCTGCGGCGCTTGTAGGCGCAGGCGGATGCCCGGGGCGACCTCGACTGGGACCTGCACTTCGTGGACGCCACGGTGGTGCGCGCCCACCAGCACGCCGCTGGTGCACGCCGGTCCGGCGCTATCGGGGGGGTGAGGCGACGGTCGAAGGCGTTGGTGAAGCGCTCGGGCGCGGTCAGGGCGGGTTCTCGACCAAGCTGCATCTGCGCGCCGAAGGCGGCGGCAAACCGATCGCCGCGGTGCTGACGGCCGGGGAGCGCCACGAGCAATTCGCCTTGGACGCGCTGATGGACAAGGGGGCGGTGCCACGCTCTGGCCGAGGCCGCCCGCGTCTGCGGCCACGCCGAACGGCTGGGGACCGAGGTTACTCCAGTCCACCCGCCCGTCGCCGCCTCAGGCAGCGCCGGATCGAGCCGGTCATCCCGACTCGCAAGGATCAACCGCGTCACCCCGACTTCGACAAAGCCGCCTACCGACAGCGCAACAAAGTCGAGCGGTTGATCGGCCGGCTCAAACAGTATCGCCGGATCGCCACGCGCTATGAAAAGCGGGTAGCCAACTACCTGGCCATCGTCACACTCGGCATGGCCATGCTCTGGCTCGCATGACTTTGCAGAAACGCCCTAGCGCCAAAAGACGGCCGGCCTGATCGGCGTCAATTTTTATCAGTTGCGTCAGTTCCATTATTGAATGACTTGACCAGAGCTTCCCAGGCATCTCTCTGCCCCTGCATCCATTCATAATCGCTCAGCAAAGATGCGTAGTCTTTGTTGCCCTTAAGCGTCGCCATTTCCCAATCATCGCGTTGTTTCTGCATCCACTTAAAATCTTGCTCCAACTGGAGGTACTTAAGATTAATCTCATCCGTTTCTAACTTCCATGCATCCCGCTGTTGTTCCAACCACTTCAGATCCTCAAGCGGGACAGAGGGTTGGCTCCTTCTCAACATTTCGGCTGAGTCAATGATCGCATTCAAACTCTGAATTTGAGAAACATTATCATAGGCTCTATTGACATGAAATTTATACGGCGACGTTTTTCCATCACGTATCACAACAGCTAAAGACGCCATGCGTCCAGCAATAGATAAAGCATCGGCTATCTCCTTTGTGTAAAAAGCGGGAGGAATATCAGAGTCTGATGGCAGCAAATGCTTTTTAAAATCTCTGACAATCTTGAAGAAGCCGTTTCTCCAGATCTTTTGAGCCTCCTCGCCCCTCCCTTGAGACAAGCACAACATCCCGTGCAAAAATGCTGCTTCTGCAGTTTTCGTAAGCAAAGTAGGACTGTACGACGCCACATCTGAAGCGATAACCTTTTCAAAAGAGTCAATCGCTTCTACATATAGTCCATTTCTTAGATACAATTTGCCTAAAGCAAAATATAGAGAAACCCGCCACCGAAGATCGGTTGGGTTCTTAGAGTTCTCAGTATTCGAAATATAGGAATAAACCTTATCAATAAATCCATCGTTAAAATTACAATCGACTTCATCAAATTTTGAATATAACAATACAGTTAGAGCAGATCCCAGATCTGGGTTGATTGAGCGCTCGTTTGCTGCAATCTCTGTTGCCCAGCGTGCTCTTAGAGATCCGTTTTCAGTGCGCATCCCAATAGATATGAGAGACTTTATTAGCCAGGGATTCTCATAATCTCTTGCGAAAGCCAGCGAATTCCCTGCAGCTATAATTTCTTCCCGACTAAATGACTTTTCTTCATAAGCTACATGGTCTTGCAAAAGCGGCGAAGTGCACCCAACAGCAATTAGCCATTCAGCTTCGGCTTCATCATCTATTTTTTCAGCGTCGAGAATTTCAAACGCTCGCGTTTTCGGGATCCATTCGTTGCTGTAGCCAGCCTTTTTAGCCCGATCAGCAGTCTGTCCAATCAGATGCTCTATTTCGAACAAATCTGTGATTTCAGAAACGAATCTTCTATGATCATACACTTGCAGATGATACGGATTCGGATCGTTTCCGGTCTCATCCGTCCAGTCATTCGGGACACTAACTACAAGACGCCCACCCGGTGTCAATAAACGGTGAAACTCCTTGAGCAATGCTATCGGATTTTGTACATGCTCCAAGGTCTCGAAACAGGCAATGACATCAAAAGAATTATTGCCGAATGCCTCAAGACACTCCGGCAAATTTCCCGAAGCAAAACAAACATCAACACTGGAAAAATTCGATTGCCCATATTGTATTGAAGAGTCACTATTATCAATAGCTGTTATTTTTGTATCTTGAACAATACTTTTTATTACATAAGATCCATACCCAAACCCACAAGCGGCGTCTAATACGCGATCGCCAGGTCGTACATATTTTGCAGCGAGATTATATCTTGCAACATGGGCATCAGATCTACTACCGCTTTCCCTAAGCATGTCCATGTGCAGATCCCGCTCAGTTCGCAAGAAAGCCAATGGAAATTTTTGCAATACCTCGTTAGATATTCTCTCAAGTGGTATCGAAATAAAATCTCGCTCTGCTTCTAAAGATGAATACTCGTTAACTATATAATACAATGGACTCTTGCGAAATCCAGCCTCAAAACAATATGTCTCCCACCACTTTCTGTCTCGCCCATTGCTATCTATTCGAGTGTGTAAAAATACATTTGATCCACTACGATGAAGCGCACTCAAAAAATCGTGGACGAAACTGGTGTCGATATCATTTGATTCGACAAGACACACGATAGTGCAATTATCTACCCCTTTTGATCGAAAAAGTTCAGAAGCCGAGAACCAATCTTGCCCTTTTATATAAGGCCACCCTCCTTTATTTGCGCAGATTCCGAATTCCCGCAAAGCATAAATTAAATCGTCGGATTTTTGTCCGAATACAGCATATCTGCCAACACCGAACGTCAATAATATTTGCTCTGCAAGATCGGCCATGTGTGGAATTTTTTGTTGAGTATATATTTTATTTTCTGTCATTTTTAGCTTTACTATTTGACAAGAACGGATAGGATGACCTTGAACCGTATCAGACACTTGCACTGTATGCAAGATGCGCCGTTCCTCCAGTATTTACAGTATTTACTGCCGCCAACATGCCGCGATTCACATTTGCTTTAATCTTCATGTATGGCGATCAACGCGCCATAGAAATTTCGCCGGTTTTATTGAAAAGTTTATTTCGATCATTTTAAATATATCACGCATAATCAATCTATGCTGTCAAAGGTTTGTCGCCTGCCTTTCAAATTCAGAGACAGACCACTGCATTACGTTATTCTTATCTCTATCTGTTTTCAAATGAAATCATAACCGAGGGAACGACTGCAGTGAATGGATCTGATAACGATGTAGTACTTACACTAAGGAATTTATTTAAATTATTGAAAACTAAAAAATCGATAAGCGCTTATCCGCTCTCGATTGCCACTTTCGTTAGCCCACCCATCAATATCGCTTGAAGCACATATCCTAGTCGAGTTAGGATTTGACGGGTTACTGGGAATTTCTCCGCCATAGGCAGCCTTGTGCAGGATGAGATGCAAGAAATAAGAAAATTTTCCGAGTATGTTTCTCTGGGGAACAACTGCGAGGTTGCTTTCCAGATAAGACGGGTATTGGGAAGGGATTCTTCTAGTTTTTTTAGTTGGAATGTCACACCGCTTGGATCTTTAGAAAGCCTATTGAGATCGAAATTCTCAGGTATCCTAAGTAGGGAAAATCTATCGATCCATGGATCAGGCGCCCTGATCAACGATTCGTCCCATCATTATAAATTCCACTCGCCCTTTGCAGATGCGTTTATGGGCGATTCAAACTTTGAAGTTCAATATGAGGAATTAAAGAAAAAATTCGACTATCTTACTTTAAAATTTTTGCGCAAACGGACCGAGATAGAAAATGTTGCTTATTTTTATAAGTGCGACGAACATTCAACCAAAATAGATTTTCAGATTGCCGTTGTCAAGATAAGGGATCTAATAGCGGAAATACAAGGTAATAATTCTTTTAAACTGGTGTTTATTCAAGATGAAGCATTTCGTGAAGAAGATTGGGGCTTAGATAATATAGCGAACCGATATTTGAAGCGACTGGCCCCCTGGGCAGACGCTACGGACGGCCACGTGCAGTCTTGGGATAGGATTTTTCGCGAATTTCCTTCTGAATCAGAAATGCATTTGTCAGGCTACTAAAATGGACGCTTTTGTAAGTTACTATGACGGTTCTTAGATGCATAGAAAATATAAATATTGGCGGCCGTTGTGAACTCTTGAAACCAGACGCCGCGAAAATTTTGATAGAGTTCTTGCGGTCTGGGCCGATCTTTGTTTTCGCACATGACTGGATATGAGGTCTCTGGATAAGATAGGCGCTCACACGAGTCCATGCGAAGACCCAGGAAACGAGCGCGATAGCGGCCGCGATAGCGGCGAAGTAGTTACAGCCCAATCGATCATGGCGGGTCGCGACGCGCCGCAAGTTCTTGGGGTGGCCGAACGGCCGCTCAATCCGATTGCGCCGCTGGTCGGCGATCCGGCTGTTCCTGTCGGGCAACGTCCGGGTGGCCGTGGACTAGATGTTAGCGATCAGGGGTCTGGGCGGCACGACAGCCTGCAGGAGCGGTAGCGACATAGTGATGTCGGCCACGTTGCCGGGTGTCGAGGCGAACCCAATCGATCCGCCACGACTATTGGCCAAGTAATTGATCTTGCTCGCGAACCCGCCGCGCGAGAGGCCGATGGCTTGGCTCCAGGCCCCCCTGTTCCGCCCGATTCCGAGCGGTGGGCCTTCACATGTGTGGTATCGAGCATCCGTTTGCCGGGGACAGGGCCTGTCGCCGCGCCCCTTGCAAACAGCCGCGGCCAGACCCCGCGCTGAGACCAGGACGTGCAGGATGCCGCTGATGACCCGTTGGTCATCGACCCGAGGTTTGGCTGGAATGACCGTGTGTGGACGCCCCATCGGATTCAAGGGGGTGTTGGAGAGATTTGTGCGCGCAGGATCAGGTGCTGCCGTGTGTCCGGCCTGTTGATGCAGCCATCATCACGGCTGCTGGCCTGTATGGAGAGCGCGGATCAGGTAATTACCCGCCGCCATAATCGTGAGGTTCAGGCGCCGACGGTCTTCAGGATGGTGCCAAAGGAGCTACTGCCGGTGAGGCGTGCGGTATCGACGACGGTGCGGATGGCGGCCTTCGCCCTCTGCGGCCCACATCGCGCGGTAGCCGTTGGTAACCTTCCGCTGGACGACAGACGGGCGCAGTAGCCGCTCAGGGGTAATTACCCAGGCCTAAGACGGCTGGGATCAGGCACCGACGGTCTTGAGGATGGTGCCGAATGGACTGTGGCCTGCGAGGCGTGCGGTATCGACGACGGTACGGATGGCGGCCTCGCCCTCGGCGGCCCACATCGCGCGGTAGCCGTTGGTCACCTTCCGCTGGACGACCGCTGGGCGCAGCAGTCGCTCTGGGCCGTTGTTGGTCGGTTCGACCGCGCCGGGATGGGCGAGGAAGACGAGGAGCTGATCACGCGCCCGTCCGATCTTGGCCTGCAGGTCGCGGGTCAGGTCGCAGCGGCTCGACGTGGCGAGGATGGCGCCGAGCTGTCGATCCAAGGTCTGGCGCTTGGCGGCGAGCGTCGAGGCGGCTAGGTCGGTGACGCGCTCGGCCAGGGCGAATACGGATCGCAACCAGAGCTGCAATCGCCAGGGCACTGGATCGTCGCTGACCTCGACGACGTAAGCGACGTCGCGGGCGAGATGGGCGAGGCAGGTCTGGTGCGCGGCGGCATGACCGAGCTCGCGCGGTGAAGCGGTCCGAGATCCACACCGCGGGCCGGTGGCCGCCCATCATCTCCCGTATCACGATGGCACCCCGCGTTGGCGAGGCCGTGTGCACCACGGCGTCGGCCGCGTGGAACACCCAGTGATAAGCGTTGCTGCCCTCGATCCGGACGCCGGTCTCGTCCGAGGCGATCACAGCGGCCCGGCGTAGCGTCGAGACGGCCTCCTCGCGGCCGGGACGGAAGTGCCTCTGCGCGCGCTGGAGCAGGTTCATCAGCCCGCCCTGGCTGAGCGTCAGACCGAACAGGTCCGACAAGGCTGCCTGCAGTCGCTCGTAGGACAGCGCTTGGAAGGTCTTGAGATACGTCGCCACCGCATGCAGCCGTGGGCCGAACGGTGTGCCCCGCGCCGCCTCCGGCACCGGCGCGACGACCCGCACCCCACAGGTCGGGCAGTGCACGGCCAACCGTCGATGCTGCGTCACGACCGGTGTCACCTCCGGCAACGCGATCCGCTCGGATACGCTCACGAGTTCGGCAGGAAGATCTCCGTGCAGGGCGCCGCCACAGCACGCGCAGCGGTTGGGCCGGTGATCGACGACCGCGTCGGGATCGTCGCTCATCACGCAGCTATGGCCCTCGTGGCCGGGCTTGGCTCCGCCAGGTTTGGATTGCTCGCGCCGCTCTTTGCGGTCTAAGGCGGGCGGCTTCGAGGACGTGCGCGAGGTCTTGTCCGGACGCTGCAGACGCAGCACCAGCTCGATCAGTTCCTCCCGGCTCAACCGCTCAAGATCGCTGCGCCCCATCCTACGAAGGAATCAGCGAAACCCGACCCGCGCAAGGGCCTGGGTAATTACGCGTTCGCCGCTGTTCGACCGGACGAACGCCGAAACTATCTCACCGCCGCCGGATACGATGCCTTTGAACCAACCTGAGAGGGTATCGCTCTAGACGGAAACGTTCGACCTCTGGAAATTAGAGAGGTGATAGCCGCCATCGATCCTGGGCATCTCGTCGTGGAGCAACCTGCAGCCAGCGTCAGATCTGCTGAACGAGCTTCCTAACGACGTGTAGCACTGTCTTGCACCGAAATCGCCGGTCTGGTTAGACACGTTCGAACGGAACCAATACGGTGCGGAACGGCAGCGCCCTAAGAGCGCCTAACAGAACCGTTTGATCTGGTTGAAGGTGATGAGACTGGCCGCGAGGCTGGT
>NZ_LMMK01000019.1:0-2456 GCF_001422795.1 Methylobacterium sp. Leaf88
CTACGGCGCGCTCGCCCTCATCCTGGGCGCCCTCGCCGGCTTCTTCGGCGGACGCCTCGGCGCCCCCAAGGCCGCCACCGTCGTGGCCGGTTACGACGCCCGCCGCGTCTGAACGGACGGGGCTGACCGACGCCGGCCAGCCCCGCCCCCTCCGATCGGGCGCCCCCGTCAGGCACGCACCGTGCCTCGGGGTCTCCTGCCGCCGACGTGTCCTTGCCTCCGCGACAGGCCACCGTTGCCGCCCAAGCCGCCGGCCCGCGATAGCCTGTTCGCTGCACATCGAGATCCCGGATCGGAGGCGACGGGAGGCACGGTGGACATCGGCCGCCGGTCTGTTCGCCGGGCGAGGCCCCGCCAACGCAAGTGGTACGGTACGGATGCCTCGCCAGCCGGATTCGAGAGCAAGGATCGGGATGCGGCTCCGGGGATTTCGGGGCAGGACAGGCTGCGACGCGGCCGCGACAAGCGGGGGCCGCCCCTGGACGACGGAGGACGGTTCTCATGCGGCGCGCTGACACCCATCCGGAGTGGGACGACCCGAGCGCCCCCGATGACGCGGACGCGCAGCGATGGGCCGCGCTCACCGCCCGCGACGCGCGGGCCGACGGCACCTTCGTCTACGCCGTTCGCACCACCGGCGTGTATTGTCGCCCCAGTTGCCCCTCCCGCGCGGCCAACCCGGAGAACGTGAGCTTCCACGCCACCTGCGATGCAGCCGAGGCCGCGGGCTTCCGCCCGTGCCGGCGCTGTCGGCCCAACGACGTGACCCTGGCCGAACGGCACGCCGCGGCCATCGTCCGGGCCTGCCGCCTGATCGACGCGGCCGAGACCATGCCGACACTCGAAGGCCTCGCCGCGGAAGCGGGCCTGAGCGCCTTCCACTTCCACCGCGTCTTCCGAAGGGTCACCGGCATCACGCCGAAGGCCTACGCGACGGCCAAGCGGGCCGAGCGCGTGGCGCAGCGCCTGCCCGAGGCCGGGACGGTGACCGAAGCGGTCTTCGCGGCCGGCTTCAACGCGTCGAGCCGCTTCTACGCTGAAGGCCCGGATCGGCTCGGGATGCGCCCATCGGCCTATCGCACGGGAGGCGCCGGGACGGCGATCCGCTTCGCGGTGGCCGCGTGCTCCCTCGGCGCGCTCCTGGTGGCGGCGACCCCCAAGGGCCTCTGCGCGATTCTCCTGGGCGACGATCCCGACGCCCTGGTCCGCGATCTCCAGGACCGCTTCCCCAGGGCCGACCTGGCGCCCGGCGATCCAGCCTTCGACGGGTGGGTGGCGACAGTCGTCGGTTTCGTCGAGGCGCCGGGCCGCGGCCTCGACCTGCCCCTCGACATCGGCGGCACCATCTTCCAGCAGCGGGTTTGGGCCGCCCTTCGCGCCGTCCCGATCGGCACCACGACGACCTACGGCGCGATCGCCCAGGCCATCGGCGCCCCGACATCCATGCGGGCCGTGGCCCAGGCGTGCGGCGCCAACCGGCTGGCGGTCGCCATCCCGTGCCACCGGGTGGTCCGCGCGGACGGGTCGCTCTCCGGTTATCGCTGGGGCGTCGCGCGCAAGCGCCAGCTCCTCGACCGCGAGGCGGATGCGCGCTGAAGGTCTCGCCGCGCGCCTGACGGTTTGAGAGAGCAGGTTCGACGTGTCGGGTTCGACGTGGCATGGGAGCCACAGGTCACGACCACAGGGTGTCCGACCCGTCGCGCCCCCTCGGTCCACGGGGTAGAAGTGACTTCGGCATTCCCGGACGCGCGATGCGCATGAATGGACGTCGCGGTTCGCGTCCGGCCCGACCGGCCTCCCTCCCTACGGCGTGACCCGCCCCCGCTCCCGTGGTCGAAACCGGCATGACCGCTGTTCCCTGTTCTCCGCGTTCCCAGGCCGTCGCGCCCCGAACTGCGGCCCCGCGAACCGGAGCCGTCCGGCTTGCCCTCGTCGCCGTCCTTCTCTCCGCGTCGGAGGTGCGCGCCGAGGAGGCGGGCGGGATCGTGCTGGAGGAGCTCTCGATCACGGCCGAGGGTCGCCCGGCACCGGCCGGGGTGCCGTTCGGTGTCTCGGCGCCCCCCGGTTCCAGCCCGAGCGTGATCGAACAGCCCCTGGGCGCCACCGCCACGCGCGTCGGCCGAACCGACACGATCGAGAACCGGCCCGCCACAAGCCTCGGATCGGTTCTGGCCAACAGCCCCGGCGTGACCGTGCGCCAGGGCAATGGCGGGCGCGACGTGGTGATCTCCATCCGGGGCAACAATGCCCGTTCCACCGGCGTCATCCGGAACATGGTGGTGCTGGAGGACGGCTTCCTCCTGACCCAGCCGGACGGCGCCTCACGCTTCGACCTCGTCGATCCCCGCGCGTACAGCCGCATCGACGTGTTCCGCGGTCCGCAATCGGCTCTGTTCGGCAACTACGCCACCGGCGGCGCGCTCGCCTTCCGCACCCGGACGGGCCGCGAGATCGAC
>NZ_LMMK01000019.1:2512-48850 GCF_001422795.1 Methylobacterium sp. Leaf88
TCTGAGCAACTATTTCACGGTCGGCGGCGTCAGCGGTCCCGTCGAGATCAGCCTGTTCGCCAGCGACGTCCGCGCCGGCGGCTACCAGGATCACAGCGCCTACGACACGCAGACGATCAACCTGCTGGCCAGCTACACGCCGACGCCGGACAACCGCTTCACCCTCAAGGTGATCAACAACCAGCTGCAGGCGGACCTGCCGGCGCGCGCCTCCCTCGACCAGTATCGAATCAACCCCGAGCAGCGCGGCTGTGCCAAGGCGGCGACGGCCGCGCCGGGCTGCACCCTGACGAACCTGTTCGCCAACGGCGCGTTCGGCCGGACGGTGGGCGTGACCGCCACGGAGGGCGGGTTCGGACGCGACGACCGTCGCACCGTCGTGGCCCTGCGCTGGGAGCACGACCTCGACGCGCAGACCACCTGGCGCACCCAACTCGGCTTCGACGAGCGCAACTTCGACCAGCCGTTCTACACCTCCGCCGTCCGCGGCAGCTACCCGTCCCTGACCTTCCTCAGCGACCTCACCCGTCGCTACGACCTGATGGGCCTGCCGGCCGTGGGCTACGTGGCCTTCACCTCCGAGATCCTCGACAACCACGTGACCACGTTCAACCGGGCGCCGGGGGCGGGACGACCGGCCCTGGGCGCCCTGATCGGAGACTTGCGCGGCGACCAGACCAATCTCGGCGGGCGCGCCCGCACGGAGGTGGCACTTTCCGACCAGTGGAGCGGGCTCCTCGGACTCAGCGCGACGAACACCACGATCACCGGACGCAACAGCGCCTATACCTATTCGGAAGCCGGACGGACGGCCTCGGTGGTCGATGCCGCGCGCAGCTTCCTCAACGTCGCGCCGGAACTGGCCGTGGTCTATCGGCCCCGGGACGCCTGGAGCGTCCGCGGGCGCGTCGCCACCGGCTACGCCACGCCGACGGGCAGCAACCTGTTCGTCACCAGCGCGGGGCTGCCGGGCAACAACACGCAGCTTCAGGCACAGAAGAACCTCGGCTTCGACCTCGGCGTCGACTGGACGCCGGTGGACTCCCTGCGGATCAGCCTCACGGGCTTCTACGAGTTCTTCCGCAACGAACTCCTGTCGCAATCACCGGGTGGGGGCCGGCTGAGCTACTTCATCAACGCCCCGGCCTCGGAGCATCGCGGCGTCGAACTCGGCGGCGACTGGGCCTTCGCGCCGGGCTGGCGCGGAACGCTGGCCTACAGCTTCGACGATCAGATCTACACGCGGTTCACCGAGCTGCTGAGCGCCGGTGCCGTCACCGCCCGTTTGGACCGGGCGGGCAAGTCCATTCCCGGCGTCCCCGCGCACCAGCTCCTGGCGCGGGTCGGCTACGATCAGGTCGGCGGCCCCCTGGACGGGCTCGGCGCCTTCGTGGAGACCGTGGTTCAGGACGGCGTCCTCATCGACAACGGAAACCGCCTGAGGACCCCCGGCTACGCCATCCTCAACGCGAACGTCCACTACGCCACGGAGCTTACCGGGGGCTACGCCAAGCGCCTCAGCCTGTACCTGGAAGTCCGCAACCTGCTCGACACGACCTTCATCGCCTCCGCCCTGAACCTGACGAGCACCCTCAGCCGGACCACCGGTCTGGAGAACGGGGCAGCCACCCTGGCGGGCACGGCTGGATCCATCCTCGCGGGCGCGCCGCGCAACGTCGTTGGCGGGCTGAAGCTCACGTTCTGAGAACCTGCGGCCCGCGAGTCTGCGACTCCGGCGGGCAGAGCGCGGGATTGCCTATATATTAGGCGTGTGATGGGAGGTTTCTGGAGAGCGGCAAGGTCTCTGCGTGTCTTTGAGGCAATGCCTGGCCGCGTACCCGGCGACCCGGACAGCATCGTGGTGTCCTCGGCCGGTGCAGCACAGAATCGGGATCGTGGGCGGCAAGACATGATCAAGCGGCGTGTTCGTCTCGGGCGACCGGGAGCGGCGCGAGGGGTTGGCCGATGGATTGCATTCACGGTTCCGTCACGCCGTCTCCAGCCCATGGAAACCCGTCCGCGCATGTTTGCTTCCGTTTCCCGATGGTCGAAGTCCCGCCTTCTCGCCGCCGCCCTGCTGTCCGGGGTGCTGATGCCCACGGCCTTCGCGCAGGGCGTCCTCAAGATCGGCATGACGGCCTCCGACATCCCGCTCACCACGGGCCAGGCCGACAATGGCGGCGAGGGCATGCGGTTCATGGGCTACACCGTCTATGACGGGCTCATCAATTGGGACCTCTCCTCCGCCACCAAGCCCTCCGTGCTGGTGCCGGGTCTCGCCACGCGCTGGACCGTCGATCCCGCCGACAACACCAAGTGGACCTTCAAGCTGCGCGAGGGCGTGACCTTCCACGACGGCTCGCCCTTCACCGCCGAGTCGGTGGTGTGGAACCTCGACAAGCTCCTGAAGACCGACGCGCCGCAATTCGACCCGCGCCAGTCGGCCCAGGGGCGCTCGCGCATCCCGGCGGTGGCGAGCTACCGCGCCATCGACCCGACCACCCTCGAAATCATCACCAAGAACCCCGACGCGACGCTGCCCTACCAGATCGCGTGGATCATGATCTCGTCGCCGGCCCAGTGGGAGAAGGTCGGCAAGAGCTGGGACGCCTTCGCCAAGACCCCGGCCGGCACCGGCCCGTGGAAGCTCACCCTGTTCGCCCCGCGCGAGCGCGCCGAGATGGTGCCCAACACGGAGTACTGGGACAAGGCCCGGGTGCCCAAGCTCGACAAGCTCGTGCTCGTGCCGCTGCCCGAGGCCAATGCCCGCGTGGCGGCCCTCCGTTCGGGTCAGGTCGACTGGATCGAGGCGCCCCCGCCGGATGCCGTCGCGTCCCTGAAGGCCGCCGGCTTCGGCATCGTCACCAACGCCTACCCGCACAACTGGACCTGGCACCTCTCCCGCGTCGAGGGCTCGCCCTGGAACGACATCCGCGTGCGCAAGGCCGCCAACCTCGCGGTGGACCGCGAGGGCATGAAGGAGCTGCTGAACGGGCTGATGATCCCGGCGCAGGGCTTCATGCCGCCGGGCTCGGCCTGGTTCGGCCACCCGACCTTCAAGCCGACCTACGACCCCGAAGCCGCCAAGAAGCTCCTGGCCGAGGCCGGCTACGGCCCGAACAAGCCCATCGTCACCAAGATCCTGATCGCGCCGTCGGGCTCGGGCCAGATGCAGCCCCTGCCGATGAACGAGTTCATCCAGCAGAACCTCGCGGATGTCGGCATCAAGGTCGAGTTCGAGGTGGTCGAGTGGAACACGCTCATCAACCTGTGGCGCGCGGGCGCCAAGTCCGACATGTCGCGCAAGGCGACGGGGATGAATTTCTCCTACTTCATCCAGGACCCCTTCACGGGCTTCATCCGCCACCTCCAGTGCAACCTCGCCGCGCCCAACGGCACCAACTGGGGCCATTACTGCGACCCCGAGATGGACAAGCTGTTCGACCAGGTCCGCACCACCTTCGACCCGGCCGAGCAGACCAAGGTCCTGGAGAAGGTGCACGAGAAGTACGTCGACGACGCCCTGTTCCTGATGGTGGCCCACGACACCAATCCGCGTGCCATGAGCCCCAAGGTGAAGGGCTTCGTGCAGGCGCAGAACTGGTTCCAGGACTTCTCGCCGATCTCGATGGGCAAGTGATCGGGCAAGTGGTTGAGCAAGTGACGATGAAGGTCGCGGTCATGAACCCTCCCCCGCTGCGGGGGGAGGGTGGTCGCGCAGGAACCGGGGGAGGGGCATGCCGCATCCGGCAAAGTCGCCTCCGCTCCCGCCTGCTCCGCAGGTACCCTCTTCCGCAGAGGAGAGAGGGCTGAGAACATGCTGAAGTTCATCCTCAAGCGCCTGCTCACCGTGACGCCGGTGGCGCTCGGCGTGAGCGTCGTCTGCTTCATGCTGGTCCACCTCGCCCCCGGCGATCCCTTGAGCGCGGTGCTCCCGGTGGACGCCACGCAGGAGACCATCGACGCCATGCGGGCGGCCTACGGCTACGACAAGCCGCTGCCCGTCCAGTACGTGATCTGGCTCTGGCACGTGCTTCAGGGCGATCTCGGCATCTCCATCGCCACCGGCCGCCCCGTGGTGCAGGAGGTCGGGCGGGCCGTGGTGAACAGCCTGATCCTGGCCTCCGTGGCGACGCTGATCGGCTTCACCTTCGGGTGCCTGTTCGGCTTCGTGGCCGGCTACTTCCGCAACTCGGTCCTGGACCGGCTCGCCTCGGCGGTCTCGGTCTTCGGGGTGAGCGTGCCGCATTACTGGCTCGGCATGGTGCTGGTCATCGTGTTCTCGGCCCAACTCGGCTGGCTGCCGCCCACCGGGGCCGGGCCCGACGGCTCGGGCAACTGGCGGCCCGATCTCGACCACCTGCGCTACATCATCCTGCCGGCCCTCACGATGTCGGTGATTCCCATGGGCGTCATCGCCCGCACCATCCGGGCGCTGGTGGGCGACATCCTCGCGCAGGACTTCGTCGGTGCGCTCCGGGCCAAGGGCATGAGCGAGTTCGGCGTGTTCCGGCACGTCGTCAAGAACGCGGCCCCGACGGCGCTGGCCATCATGGGCCTGCAACTCGGCTATTTGCTGGGCGGCTCGATCCTGATCGAGACCGTGTTCGCCTGGCCCGGCACCGGCTTCCTCCTCAACGCCGCGATCTTCCAGCGCGACCTGCCCCTGCTGCAGGGCTCGATTCTCGTCCTGGCGATGTTCTTCGTCGCCCTCAACCTCATCGTCGACGTCGTCCAGACGGCGCTCGACCCGCGCATCGAGAGGGGCTGATGGCACGCGCGACACAGGCCGCCACACCGATCCTCGACATCGCCGGCGGGGCTGCCCCGGCGCCGACGGGGCCGGACGCCTTCGTGCCCTCGCGGGGGTTCTGGGGGCAGGTCGGCCACAAGCTCCTGCGCGATCCCGTAGCGATGGCCGCCGCCGGCATCATCCTGGCGATCGTGGCGGTGGCGCTGCTCTCGCCCTGGATCACCCCGATGGACCCCTATCGCGGCTCGATGCTGCGGCGCCTGAAGCCCATCGGCGACGCCACCTACCTCCTGGGCTCGGACGAACTCGGCCGCGACATGCTGAGTCGCCTGATGATGGGCGGACGCCTGTCCCTGTTCATCGGGGTCACCCCCGTCATCCTCGCCTTCGTCATCGGGTCCGGCATCGGCATCCTGGCCGGCTACGTCGGCGGCTGGGTCAACACCGTGCTGATGCGCACGGTGGACGTGTTCTTCGCGTTCCCCTCGGTGCTGCTCGCCATCGCGCTCTCCGGCGCCCTGGGCGCGGGCATCTTCAACTCGATCGTGTCGCTGACCTGCGTGTTCGTGCCCCAGATCGCCCGCGTGGCCGAGAGCGTGACCACCCAGATCCGCGCCCGCGACTACGTCGACGCCGCCCGCCTCTCCGGCGCCTCGACCCTGACGATCCTGCGCGTGCAGGTGCTCGGCAACGTGCTGGGGCCGATCTTCGTCTACGCCACCAGCCTCATCAGCGTATCGATGATCCTCGCCTCCGGACTCTCCTTCCTCGGCCTCGGCGTGAAGCCGCCGGAGCCCGAGTGGGGCCTGATGCTGAACACCCTGCGCACGGCGATCTACGTGAACCCGATGGTCGCGGCCCTGCCGGGGCTGGCCATCTTCATCGTCTCGATCTCGTTCAACCTGTTCTCCGACGGCCTGCGATCCGCCATGGAGGTGAAAGCATGAGCCAGCCCATCGGCCTCGCCACCGTCCCGATCGCCCGCGACCGGGGCGGCCCGGCTCAGCCCCTCCTCACCGTCGACCGACTGGTGAAGCACTTCCCCGTCAAGAAGGGCATCGGCGGCACCAAGGCGGTGGTGCGAGCGGTGGACGGCGTCGATTTCGAAATCCTGAAGGGCGAGACCCTCGGCGTGGTCGGCGAGTCGGGCTGCGGCAAGTCCACCACCGCCCGGCTCATCATGGGCCTGATCCGCCACGATTCCGGCGACCTGCTGTTCGACGGCGAGCGCATCGGCAGCCGGGCGCTGCCCCTGCGGGACTTCCGGGCCCAGGCCCAGATGGTGTTTCAGGACAGCTACTCCTCCCTGAATCCGCGCATGACCGTCGAGGGGTCCATCGCCTTCGGGCCGCAGGTGCACGGGATCCCGAAGCGCCAGGCCATCGAGCGCGCCCGCAGCCTGCTCGCCCGGGTGGGGCTGGAGCCGGCGCGCTTCGCGGCGCGCTACCCGCACGAGCTCTCAGGCGGCCAGCGCCAGCGGGTGAACATCGCCCGGGCGCTCGCCCTCGAACCCCGCCTCGTGGTGCTCGACGAGGCGGTCTCGGCCCTCGACAAGTCGGTGGAGGCGCAGGTGCTGAACCTGCTGATGGATTTGAAACAGGAGTTCAACCTCACCTACCTGTTCATCAGCCACGACCTCAACGTGGTGCGCTTCATCTGCGACCGGGTGGCGGTGATGTATCTCGGTCAGGTGGTGGAGATCGGCCCCGCCGACACGGTGCTGGCCGCTCCGGCTCATCCCTACACGGCCGCGCTCCTGTCCTCGATGCCCTCGATGGACCCGGATGCGCGGACCACGGTGGCGCCGCTTGCCGGCGACCCGCCGAACCCCATCGACCCGCCCGCCGGCTGCCGCTTCCACCCGCGCTGCGCCCTCGTCGAAGAGGTCTGCCGCGGCACGGTCCCGCCCCTCGACGGCCGCGATGCGCGCCACCGCGTCGCCTGCCTCGCCCGCCAGCCCGGCTCGGGCCATTCCACGTCGCCCAGCCTGACGGTGGCCGCATGAGCGTATCGGCACCCGAGCCGGCCGTCGCGATCCGCGGCCTGACGGTGGTCTTCGGCGGCGTGGTCGAGGCCGTGGACGGGGTCGACCTCACCCTGGAGCGCGGCCAGGCCGTGGCGCTGATCGGCGAGTCCGGCTCCGGCAAGAGCGTCACCCTTCGGGCGATCATGCGCCTGAACCCGGAGCGCCGGACGCGGATCGGCGGCACGATCCGGGTTGGCGGCGCGGACGTGATGGCCCTGTCGCCCAAAGCCCTGCGGGCCCTGCGCGGCCGGGCCGTGGCGATGATCTTTCAGGAGCCGCTCCTGGCCCTCGATCCCGTCTACACGGTGGGCCAGCAGATCACCGAGGCGATCCGCCAGCACGAGCGGATCAGCGCCGGGGCGGCCCGCCAGCGCGCCCTGGCCCTGTTCGAGCGGGTCCGCATTCCGAGCCCGGAGCGGCGCCTCGACGCCTATCCGCACGAGATGTCGGGGGGCATGCGCCAACGCGCGATGATCGCTCTGGCGCTCGCCTGCCGGCCGCAGGTCCTGCTCGCCGACGAGCCGACCACGGCGCTCGACGCCACCGTTCAGATCCAGATCCTGCTGCTCCTGCGCGAATTGCAGGCGGAGCTCGGCCTCTCGACGATCTTCGTCACCCACGACCTCGGCGCCGCCGTGGAGGTCGCGGACCGGATCGCGGTGATGTATGCCGGCCGCATCGTCGAGGAGGGCTCCGCCCGGGACGTGGTGCTCGCTCCCCACCACCCCTACACGATCGGCCTCCTGCGCAGCCGCGCCGTTGGGGCGCTCGCCAAGGGCACGCGCCTGAAGACGATCCCCGGCAGCCCGCCTGATCTGGCCAACCGCCCGCCGGGCTGCCCCTTCGCCCCGCGCTGCTTCCTCGCCGAGGCGCGCTGCCGGGTCGAGGCGCCTCCTTACGTCAACGTGAAGCCGGACCACCGCGCTGCCTGTTGGCGTACGGAAGCGGCGCACGCAGCGTTCACGGAGGACAAGGCGCAGGTGCTGGAAGCGGCTGTGTAGCGTCGCGCGTCGGCTCCGACCTTCGGGGGCCGCTTTGACGTCGGCTCGGCTAGGCCGCCGCACGAGTCAAAAGCACGAAGAGATAGAAGGCTTGGCCGCCCGTCACGATGACGATCGCGGGGAGAAGGTCTCTGACGGCCCGTGCACCGTCGTGATCGTATCGGCGTGGGATCAGGATCGATGCCATCACGAAGCATCCGATCATGGGACCGAAGCTGAGCGCCATCCACTTCGGGGCGTACCATGTCGGGCGACCGTCGATCCCCCACTGCATCGGGAGGAAGCTCGCCTCACTGAATCGAACGCTCGCGACCCAAGACAGGCAAGTGAGAACAGCGACCGTCGCCGCGACGATCAGATAGGCACGCCTCATCGGTTGGTAAAACTCCAGGCTTCATCGGCGACAGATGATAACCTGGAGGTGTTTCTTTCGAATGACCCAGGTGTGCGAGATTCGAAGGTTGTCCGAAATCGCCGGTCTGACGAAGCTCCCGGACTGACGTCACCCCAGCCGCAAGCCCGCTTTCGCCTTGCGCCGCTGCAGGTACAGGCTCGTCCCCAGCGCCAGTCCAATTACCGCAAGGGACAGGCCGGTGGTGAGGGTACCGAGCGCATAGATCTCCGGCGTGGTCACGGTGGTGGTCAGGCCCTGCAGCTCCAGTGGCAGGGTGTTGCGGCCGCCGATGGCCTGGCTGGTGCGAGCGAGCTCGTCGAAGGACAGGGTGAAGCCGAACAGCGCGACGCCGACCAGCGAGGGGCCGAGGATCGGCACCACCACGTGACGCAGGGTCTGAGACCCGGTGGCGCCGAGGTCGCGGGCGGCCTCCTCGTAGGCCGGGTCGAACCGGTTGAAGACCGCGAACATGATCAGGAGGCCGAAGGGCAGAGTCCAGGTGAGGTGGGCGCCCAGCGCCGAGGTGTAGAGCCCCATCAGGGTACCGTGCTCCTGCAGCCAGCCCCATCCGGTCTCGGCGGCGGCCCATTTCACCGCCTCGTCGAGAAGCCGGAATTCCAACCCGATGCCGAGCGAGACCACGATCGAGGGGACGATCAGGCTCGCGACCGCAAGGGTGAACAGCGCGCCCTCGCCGCGAAAGCGCTTGCGGAAGGCGAGGCCGGCGAAGAACGCGATGACGACGGTGAGCCCCATCACCACGAGGCCAAGTCGCAGGGAGCGCCAGAGGGCGCCCCAGATGTCGACGATCCCGAGCCCGGCCCAGAGCTTGCCGAACCAGTGCGTCGAGACCCCGTTCATCGGGAAGGTGAGGCCCCCCTGCGGCCCCTGGAAGCTGAGGACGAGGATGGTCAGCGTCGGCCCGTACAGGAAGGCCACGAAGAGGGCGAAGAACGCCGCCAGGGCGTAGAAGGCCGGGGAGCGGGGGCGGTCGCTCACGTCTAGAGTTCCTTCCGCAAGTCAATGAGCCGGGTCATGGCCACGATCATCAGCATCACGGCGCCCAGCAGGACCACCGCGTTGGCCGCGGCCGCCGGCAGCTGCAGGGCCGACATCTGGACCTGGATGACCTTGCCGACCGAGGCGATCTGCTGGCCGCCCATGACGCCGACGGTGACGAAGTCGCCCATCACCAGGGTCACCACGAAGATCGACCCGATGGCGATGCCGGGCTTGGCCAGGGGCACCACCACGTTCCAGAGGGTCTGCCAGCCGGTGGCGCCGGAATCATAGGCCGCCTCGATCAGCGACCGGTCGATGCGCGCCATGCTGTTGAAGATCGGCACGATCATGAAGACCGTGTTGAGGTGCACGAAGGCGAGCACCACCGAGAAGTCGGAATAGAGCAGGCCCTCGATGGGCGTCCTGATCAGCCCCATCCCCATCAGGGTGTCGTTGACGAGGCCGTTGCGGCCCAGCAGCGGGATCCAGGAGATCATCCGGATCACGTTCGAGGTCCAGAACGGGATGGTGCAGACGAGGAACAGCGCCATCTGCATGGTGCGCGAGCGGACGTGGAAGGCGACAAAGTAGGCCACCGTGAAGCCGATCCCCAGGGTGAAGGCCCAGGTCAGCGCGCAGAATTTCAGGGTCGAGAGGTAGGTCCGCACGGTGGTGCAGGCATCCGCCGTGTTGAGGCAGCCCTCGAACACGTCGATGTAATTCTGCACCGTGAAGGCGGGAATGATCTCGTACTCGTTGTACTCCCAGAAGCTGACGATCAGGGTCAGGCCCAGGGGCACCACGAAGAACACCAGGAAGACGAGCGCCATCGGCGCGGCCTGGAGGTAGGCCAGCGCCTGCCGGCGGCGGGTCCTCGTCGTGAGGCTGACGGCGGGGGCCTTGGCGGGCGGCGCCTCCGTCACGGCGGCGGGAAGGGCGATGTCGGTCATGGCGCAACCCTCGTGACAGGCGAAACCCTCCCCCCCTCTGCGGGGGAGGGCGTTCGCATCGTCGCCCCGCTTACGCGGCGATGAACTCGTTCCACTTGCGGACCATGTAGGTGTTCTCGTCCATCACGGCGTTCCAGCAGGCGACGCTGCCCATGCGGGTCTCGAAGGAGCCGCCGTCGCGGGTGGCGCCGGCCTTCTCCAGCACGCTGCCGTCCGGTCCCTTGATGTCCTTCTCGGCGGGCTTGCCCTCCATCCAGTACGCCCACTCGTAGGGCTCCATGTGCGCCTTGGCCGTCTCCAGCACGGCCGAGTAGTAGCCCTGTCGGTTGAGGTAGGCGCCGGCCCAGCCAGAGAGGAACCAGTTGATGAAGTCGTAGGCCGCATCCAGCTTGCGGCCCGTCAGGGTCTTGGGCAGGCCGAAGCCGGTGGCCCAAGCCCGGTAGCCCTCCTTGAGGGGCTGGTAGGTGCAGGCCACGCCCTGGCTGCGGACCTTGGTGACGGCGGGCGACCACATCGACTGGATCACGGTCTCGCCCGATGCCATCAGGTTCACGGATTCGTTAAAGTCCTGCCAGAAGGCGCGGAACTGACCGGCGCGCTTGGCCTCGATCAGCACCTTGATGGTGCGATCGATCTCGGCCTTCGTCATGTTGCCCTTGTCGGGATAGGTGTAGTCGCCCGTGGCCTCGATCACCATGGCGGCATCCATGATGCCGATGGAGGGGATGTTGAGGATCGAGGCCTTCCCCTTGAATTCGGGGTTCAGGAGTTCCTTCCAACTCGCGATCGGGCGCTTGATCAGGTCCGGGCGGATGCCGAGCGTGTCGGCGTTGTAGGTGGTCGGGATCAAGGTGATCCACTCGGTGGGCGAGCCCGCGAAGGTCTTCGCGTTTTGCCCCTCGAGATAGAAGACCTTCTTGGGCGCCGTGCCCTGGTTGCCGATCGTCTTGCCCCCGACCTGGCCCTTGGTGAAGACCGGGGTGATGTTGTCCGCTTGCTTGATTCGGCGAGCGTCCATGCCCTGGATGTTGCCCGAGGGGATAAGCTTCTTCAGACTGAAGAACTCGGTGTCGAGGAGGTCAAAGGAGTTCGGCTGCGTCACCACGCGCTTCGTCACCTCGTCGGTGACGACGGGGATGTACTCGATCGTGATCCCGAGATCCTCCTTCACCTTGCGGGCGATGTCGCCGGACTGGTTCACGGCGGTGCCGAGGTAGCGCAGGGTCACGGGTTCGGCCGCGATCACGTTGGGAAAGCCGGTGATCGGACCGGCGCCGAGGGCCAGTCCGGTGGCACCCGCGCCCTGGAGCAAGGTGCGGCGGCTCAGCTTGATCGTGGTCGTCATGCAGGCTCCTCTGAGGAAACGCGGTCGGGTCAGGCGCTCAGGCTATGGGCGGCGTCGGCGTCCCAGCCCAGCGGCACGGTCTGGCCGAGGGCGAGGGGGGCGCCCGCATAGGCCGCGTCGTCGATCACGGCCGTGAGGGCGGTGGCGGGCGCGCCGCCGAGGCCCTCCGCCTCGAAGCCCACATGCACGCTGGTGCCCTGGTACTCCACCGAGACGACGCGGGCCGGCACCGCGTCCGGGCCGGCTTGCGCGCCGAGGCGCATCCGGTCGGCGCGCACCGCCACCTCGCTCGCGTCGGCCAGGCGGATGACGTTGTGGCCGCCGATGAAGCGGGCGACGAAGGCGGTGGCCGGGCGTTCGAACACGGTGCGGGGGGCGGCCGCCTGCTCGATGCGTCCACCATTCATCACCACCACGAGGTCGGAGAGCGCCATCGCCTCCTCCTGGCTGTGGGTGACGTGAATGAAGGTGATGCCGAGTTCGGCCTGGAGCCGCTTCAGCTCGGTCCGCATCCGCACCCTCAGGAACGGATCGAGGGCCGAGAGCGGCTCGTCGAGGAGCAGGACCTTGGGTCCGGTGACCAGCGCGCGGGCGAGCGCCACGCGCTGCTGCTGGCCACCGGAGAGTTGCGCCGGCAAGCGCTCCGCCAGATGGGCCATCTGAACGAGGTCGAGCATCGCCATCGCCTTGGCGCGGCGCTCGGCCTTCGCGATGCCGCGCATCTTCAGGCTGAAGGCGACGTTGTCACGGCAATTCAAGTGGGGGAACAGGGCGTAGCTCTGGAACATCATCGCCGTGCCGCGCTCGGCCGGCGTGGCATCCCCCACGGAGCGCGGGCCGATGACCACGTCGCCGCCGGACACGGTCTCGTGGCCGCCGATCATCCGCAGGGTCGTGGTCTTGCCGCAGCCCGAGGGGCCGAGCAGGCAGCAATAGGCGCCCGAGCGCACCTTCAGATCGATGCCGTCCACGGCGGTCGTGTGGCCGTAGCGCTTGGTCAGGCGGATCAGCTCGACGTCCATGCGTTGTCTCCCCGCCCGATCCCCAGCAAAGGACGGGCCAGACGATCCCCGTTTCGCCACCCAAACCGTCTCCGGTCGACCGCAACCGGGCTGGCGCGCGCCAGCCCGGAGGCGGCCGGCCGGATCAAGAGGCAGTCCCCGGCCCCGGCGTCCGGTCGAGGACGCGTCCGCGCCCGGGCGGCCCGGTCACCCGCCCATCCTCGGCGACGACCTCGCCGCGCGTGAGGGTCATCACCGGCCAGCCCGTCACGGAAAACCCCTCCCAGGGGGTGTAGTCCGCCCCGTGGTAGAGGTTGGCCTGCCGGATCGTCTCGCGGCGGTTCGGGTCCCACAGCGTCAGGTCGGCGTCGAAGCCGATTCCGATCGAGCCCTTGCGCGGGTAGAGCCCATAGAGCTTGGCGTGGTTGGTGGCGGTGAGTTCCACGAAGCGATTGAGGGAGATGCGCCCCGCCGAGACGCCTTCCGAGAACAGGATGGGCAGACGGGTCTCGATGCCCGGGATGCCGTTGGGCACCCAGCGGAAGGAGGTCCGGCCCTTCGGGTTCAGCTTGCCGGCGGGATCGTCGTAGCGGAAGGGGCAATGATCGGAGGAGACCACGTCGAACAATCCGGTCTGGATCCCGCGCCAGATCGCGGCCTGGTTGGAGGCATCCCGCGGCGGTGGCGAGCAGACGTATTTCGCCCCGGCCATCGGGTCGTCGGAGCCGAGGCCCTTCATGTGGTCGGCGGTCAGGGTCAGGTATTGCGGGCAGGTCTCGGCGTGGATCTTGAGACCGCGCTCCCGGCCCCAGGCGATCTGCTCCATGGCCTGCTCGCCGGAGACGTGGACGATGACGATCGGCAGATCGACGAGTTCGGCATGCGAAATCGCCCGGTGCGCCGCCTCGCGCTCGACCACCTGCGGCCGGGACAGGGCGTGGCCGAAGGGGCGGGTCTCGCCGGCCTTCTCCAGTCGCTCGGTCATGTAGCGGATCGCGTCGTAGCCCTCCGCATGGACCATGACGCGGGCGCCTTCGCGGCGGGCCAGATCGAACACGTCGAGGATCTGGCGGTCGTTCAGGACGAGGTCGTCATAGGTCATAAATACTTTGAAGGAGGTGTAACCCTCCGTGATCAGGGCTGGCAGCTCCTGGCCGAGCACCGCCGGCGTCGGGTCCGAGACGATGAGGTGGATGGCGACATCGATGTGGCACTGCCCCTCCGCCAGCGCCCGGTAGGCATGGGTCGCCGCGCGGAGCGACGCGCCCCGGGGCTGGAGCGCGAAGGGCATCACGCAGGTGTTGCCACCGGCCGCCGCCGCGCGGGTCGCCGAGGCGAAGTCGTCCGCCATGACGATGCCGGGGCCGGACGCCTGCGCGATGTGGACGTGGCTGTCGATGCCCCCGGGCAGGACGAGGAGGCCGGAGGCGTCGATCGTGCGGGCCGCATCGGCGATCCGCTCGCCGATCGCCGCGATGCGACCGCCGCGGATGCCGAGATCGGCGGCGAACGTGTCGGTGGCGGTGACCAGCGTGCCGCCCCGGATGGCGAGGTCGAAGTCGGGCATGGCGTCAGTCCCTCACACGGGCGATGATCGCCACCGGGCCGCCGCCGTCCGGTCCCTGATGCTCGGCACCGCCCGAGACGAACAGATCGGTGCGCCCGATCGCGGCGGCGGCGACCCCGCCCACGAGGGCGCGGGCGTGCCGGGTGGCGTTGATGTCGCTGTCGTCGTTCATGATGTGGCGCCGGCCCCGGATCAGCCCGTCATGCGAGGGCTCAGCCTTGGCGAGCAGGGCGACCACGCGCTCCGACATCCCGGGAGCCAGCTGACCCGACGAGGAAAACCCGAGATCCGCCAGGACACCCTGGATCGCGCCGAAATCGATGCCGTCGCGCATGACGCGGTGGGCGATGGCGTGGGGGCCGGACCAGCCACGGGCATTGCCGAGGACGATGACCTCGTTGTGCATCAGCTCGATGCCGGCGGACGCACTGGCGCGCCCGGAATAGAGGTCGCGCCGCATGCCGATGGCCGCGTCCGAGAGATCTTCGCCCGAGACTTCGCCCAGGGCCAGGGCGATGCCCAGCGCCGAGGCGCCCCGCGACAGACCCATGGAGGCGTAGGTGTCGTGGGTGGCCACACTTTCCCCGCGCTCGGCGGCCTCCTGGATGCGGGCGCTGGTGAGGAGCGGGCACTTCACCTGCACGAAGTGGACGTCCTCCGGCGTGTCCAGCCCGGCCTGGACCATGGCTTCGCCGACCGCCGCGGCCGTCGCCCGCACCTGTGCCGTCCGGCCGATCGCCTCGGGCCGGAAATCGGCCGTGAACGCGGTGCCGATCGCCAGCGCCGAAGCACCCTCGACTTCGGGACCATCGCGGCGCGCCAGCACGAGGAGGTGGGGAGAGAGCCCGCCCTCGGTGCCGCCCGACATGACCAGGGCAACCCGTGCGCCGACCGCCGCGGGCGTGCAGCCCATCGCGCCGGCGAGGGCGGTCTCCAGCGCCATCACGGCGAGCGGGCGGGTGAAGTCGTTGACGCAGCCGTTGCCCTCGGTCTTGCCGAAGATCGCCACGATCTCGTCCGCCGTCACGGCGCCGGCGGCGATGAGGTCCATCACCCCCGAGACGTCGGCGGGATGCCGGGTCGGCACGCGGAAGACGAGGCATTCGGGCATGGCGGGTTCGCGTCTGGATGAGAGGACGGGCCAAGCTAGGCCGCGCGTCCGGCCCGCGCGAGTGCTGGTTTGCGCACGCCGCGCTCCCGAACGGGCAACGGTCGGGATGGACCGAACGGTACGGCTCTTGCCGGGCCGGGGGCGACAGGGTGGTCGATGCCAGCGCGACCCGGTTTGGAGCTGCACGATTTGTGGCTTTCTGCCCCCGAGGGTGGCGCTCAATTGTCCGATCTGACCAAGCGGACGGCAATCGCGCCCTCGATCGACGGCGATGACCGATCTGTGGGTTTTGTTGGCATTGCTTTTGCCAAGCTGGGTTTCGCGAGGCCCTGACAGCGTCCGGCGGCGGACACGGCCTCCCGCCGGCAATCCTGAGGAGCACGAACGCATGACAGACCCGACGATCAGCCGGCGCGGCGCGCTCAAGCTCGGCACGGCCGCCGCGGCGGGCGCCCTCGCGACGCCGTTCCTCGCCCGCCACGGCCTCGCCGCCGAGGAACCGATCAAGCTCGGGAGCCTCCTCGACGGCAGCGGCGCCCTCGGCCTCGAGGGCAAGCGGATGATCGAGACCACCGAATACGCGGTGGAACTGATCAACAAGGCCGGCGGCCTCCTCGGACGGCCGATCAAGATCATCGCCTACGACACCCAGTCGAGCATGCAGCTCTACACGCAGTACGCCCAGCAACTCGCACTGAAGGAGAAGGTCGACGTCATCCAGGGCGGCATCACATCGGCCTCGCGCGAGGCGATTCGGCCGATCTTCGGCCGGTCCAAGACCCTGTACTTCTACAACACCCAATACGAGGGCGGCGTCTGCGACCGCAACGTGTTCTGCACCGGCACGACGCCGGCCCAGACCGTGAATCACCTCGTCGACTATGCACTGAATACCTGGGGGAAGAAGGCCTACATCATCGCGGCCGACTACAATTACGGCCATATCACCGCGAGCTGGATGACGAAGTTCATGAAGGAGGGCGGCGGCTCGGTCGCCGGTACCGACTTCTTCCCCCTCGACGTGACGAATTTCTCCTCCGCGATCAGCCGAATCCAGCAGGCCCAGCCCGACCTCGTGCTCTCGGCCCTGGTGGGCGCCAACCATTCGGGCTTCTACCGCCAGTGGGACGCCGCCGGGATGAAGGGCCGGATTCCCGTGGCTTCCTCGGTCTTCGGGCTCGGCGACGAACTCACCACCATGGATGCTTCGACCACCACCGGCATCGTCACATGCTACGGCTGGTACAACGACCTGCCCGACGCCCGGAGCGTCGCATTCGTCAAGGGGATGCAGGCCAAGTTCGGCGCCGACGTCACCGACCTCAGCGAACTCGACACCGCCACCTACGACGGCATCATGCTCTGGGCCGCGGGGGTGAAGAAGGCCGGCTCCCTCGACCGCGACAAGGTCATTGCCGCCCTGGAATCCGGCATCTCCTACGAGGGTCCGACCGGCAAGGTGACCATGGACGGGGCGACCCACCATACCATCCGCAACACCTACCTCGCCCGGCCCAAGGACAAGAAGTGGGAGATCCTCGCGAGCTTCCCGGAACAGTTCCCCGCCGACACGGCCGGCGCCTGCGACCTCCTGAAGAATCCGAAGACCAACAAGCAGTTCACCCCCGACCTGAAGGGTTGAGGGTGAGCATGGCGCCCGATCTCGTCGGCCTCCTCGCCTTCAACGTCCTGGCGGGCATCGCGACACTTGCGCTGATCACCCTCGGCCTCGGGGTGATCTACGGAATGATGCGGATCATCAACCTCGCCCATGGCGAGTTCATGATGCTCGGCGCCTACACGGCGGTGGCAGCCTCCGATGCCGGCCTCAACATCTGGGTCGCCATGCTGGTGCTGCCGCCCCTCGTGGTCGGCCTCATCGGCCTCGTCCTCGAGCGCACCGTCATCCGCTTCCTCTACGGGCGCATGATGGACACGATGCTGGCGACCTGGGGGATCAGCCTCGGGCTGATCGGCCTCGTCACGTCGATCTACGGCAACGTGGTCCGGGGCGTGTCCACGCCGGTCGGGAGCTTCGAAATCGGGCGCTACGGCGCGAGCCTCTACAGCCTGGTCATCGTGGCGGTGGCCTGCGCGGCCCTGGCCGGCCTTTACCTGCTCCTGCGCCTGACGAGGTTCGGGCTGATCCTGCGGGCGACGATGCAGAACCCGCGCATGGCGGCCTCCCTGGGGGTTTCGCCGGACCGGATCTACATGGCGACCTTCGCCCTCGGGGCCGGCCTGGCGGGTCTCGCCGGCGGCGTGCTCGCACCGATCTCCGGCATCTCGCCGGCCATGGGGGCGGCCTACATCTCGCGCGCCTTCATCACGGTGCTGGGCGGCGGCCCGGCGATCCTTACCGGCACGGGTCTCGCCTCGACCCTGTTCGGGGTCATCAACGAGCTTGTCTCGTTCAAGACCACCCCCGTCATCGGCGACGTGGCCCTTCTGGTCGCCGCAGTCCTGCTCATCCGCGTGCTGCCCCAGGGCATCACCGGCCGCTACCTGAGGCGCAGCCTATGACCCGTCCCCCGTCGCCGCTCCGAGCCCTGGTCCGTCCGGCGGCCCTGAGCTTCCTCGCCATGGTCGCCTCGGGCCTCGTCATCCTGTTCGGAGCCCCCCACCTCCTCGACACCTTTGGCCTCGTGCAGATGACCGGCTTCGTGGCCATGGCGATGTTCGCCCTCAGCCAGGGCTTCATCTGGGGCTATGGCGGCGTGATGTCGTTCGGGCAGGCCGCCTTCCTGGGCCTCGGCGGCTACGCCTACGCCGTCGCGGTCCTGAACCTCGGTGACTCGACCCTGCCGGTTCTGCTCGCCATCGTGGTGCCGATGCTGTCCGCGGGATTGCTCGGCTACTTCATGTTCTACGGCCGAATCTCGGACGCCTATATCGGGGTGATCACCCTGACGGTCTCGGTGATCCTGTTTCAGCTCGTGAACACCACCTCGGGCAGCCAGTACCGGATCGGCGAGGCCGAACTCGGCGGCTTCAACGGCATCCCGGCCATCCCGGCCCTCAACCTGCCGGGCGATGCCGGCAACCCGCTCGACCCCGAGGGGATCTGGTATGCCGCGATGGGGAGCCTCATCCTCGTCTACGTGGTCCTGCGCGCCATCCTGGCGAGCCGGTTCGGCCGCGTGGTCGTGGCGATCCGCGAGAACGAGACCCGGGCGCAGCTCATCGGCTACGATCCGCGCCTTTACAAGCTCCTGGCCTTCATGATCTCGGCCGGCATCGCGGGCCTCGGTGGCTGCCTATTCGCGAATTGGGGCGGCTTCATCAGCCCCACGGTCTTCGGCCTCACCATGTCGGCCCAGGTGATCATCTTCGTTCTCGTCGGCGGACTCGGCACCCTGCTCGGCCCGATCCTCGGGGCGGTACTGATCCAGTGGCTGACCATCGAGGCCGGCGCCCAGAGTCTCATCGATTCCAACCTCGGCCTCGGCGCGATCCTGGTCACCTTCGTGCTGCTGATCCCGCAGGGTCTGGTGCCGGTGGCCCGCAACCTCTTCCTACGCCTCGGCACGGCGCTCATCGGCCGGCGGATGCGGGCCAAGCCCCTCGGGCCCGCCCCGGGCGCGGCCCTGGCCGGGGAGGTCCGTCGATGAGCGTGTCCCCCGCGGCGAAACCCCTCCGCCCCCTGCTGGAAGCCAAGGGCGCCACCATGCGCTTCGGCGGCGTCACCGCCGTCAACGCGGTCGACTTCGTCCTCGGGGAGGTGGAGCTGCGCTGTCTCATCGGTCCGAACGGCGCGGGAAAGAGCACCTTCTTCAAGATGCTCACCGGCCAGCTCACGGCGAGCGCCGGGCGCATCCACTTCCGCGACACCGACATCACGGCCGCGCACCCGCACGAGATCGCCCGCCTCGGGGTCGGCATCAAGACGCAGGTTCCCAACGTCTTCAACGGCCTGTCGGTGCGCGAGAACGTCTTCGTCGCGGCGGGCCGCAAGAAGTCGCTCGCCCGCACCCGCGCCATCGTCGAGGAGACGCTGACCCGCCTCAAGCTCACCGAGATCGCCACCCGCCTCGTCGGGCAGCTCGCCCACGGCCAGCGTCAATGGGTCGAGATCGCCACGGTCCTGGCCCAGGAGCCGGAGCTGATCCTCCTCGACGAGCCCGCCGCCGGGATGACGAAGGAGGAGGTCGAGCGCACCGCCGCCCTCATCCGCGAGATCAACCGCACCCATGCGGTCATCGTGGTGGAGCACGACATGCCGTTCATCCGGATGATCGCCAAGACCGTGACCGTGTTCAACCAGGGCCGCATCCTGATCGAGGGCGATGTCGACACGGTACTGTCCGACGCCCGCGTCCGCGACGTCTATCTGGGCAAGCAGGCCGCATGACCGCCCCCCTCCTCGCCGTCGACGACCTGCATTCCGGCTACGGCCGCATCCCGATCCTCGGCGGCGTGTCGCTGCAGGTGAATGAGGGCGCGTTCGTCGGCATCCTCGGCCATAACGGCATGGGCAAGTCGACCCTGCTGCGGACGCTCACCGGCAACCTGCCCGCCACGGCCGGATCGATCACCTTCGACGGGCGCGACATCACCCGGCTCTCCCCGACCGCCCGGGCCCGGGCCGGCATCGGCTACGTGCCGCAGGGGCGCGAGATCTTTCCGGCGCTCAGCGTCCACGAGAACCTGCGGATGGGCTGCCTTCTGTCGCGCGACAGGGAGGAGGCGGTGATCGCCGACATCCTCACCCTGTTCCCGCGCCTGAAGGCCTATCTCGACCGGCCGGGCGGTGCCCTCTCGGGGGGCGAACAGCAATTGCTGGCCCTGGCCCGCTGCCTCTGCGGGGCCCCCCGCATCATCCTCCTCGACGAGCCCACCGAGGGCATCCAGCCCTCGATCATCGAGGAGATCATCGAGACGCTCCGGGCGATCGGCCGGCAACGGGGCCTCGCGGTGCTGCTGGTGGAGCAGAACCTGAACTTCATCGCGTCCCTCTCGCAGCGCGTGCTGATCCTGCAGAAGGGCCGCATCACCCGCGAAGTCCCGCCCGATGTCGCCCGCGACCGGGCGATGATCGACGAGTTCGTCGGCATGGCCTGAGGGCCACACCCCCGTTTTTTCCAGTCAGGAGACGTCCGGCATGGATGCCACGACACGCAGCCCCTTCGACGTGGTCGAGATGACCCTGGCCGATGCGGCCGACGCCTTTGCCAGCGGTGTGACCTCCGAGGCGCTGACGCAGGCCTTCCTCGATCGCATCGCGGCGCACAACCCGCACTACAACGCCCTCATCGTCATGAACCCGGACGCCCTGGCCGATGCCCGCGCCATCGATGTCCGGCGCGCGGCCGGCGAGGCCCTGGGGCCGCTGGCCGGCGTGCCCGTGGTGATCAAGGACCCGATGGACATGGCCGGGCTGCCGACCACCGCCGGCTGGCACTTCCTGAGCGCCCGGACCGGCGGCGTCGACCTCATCCCGGAGACCGACTCGCCCGTGGTGGCGCGGATGCGGGCCGCCGGCTGCGTCATGCTCGGCAAGACCAACGTGCCGGTGCTGAGCGCTACCGGCAGCCACGCCAACGACAGCTGGGCCGGCCCGACCTTGAACGCGGCCGCGCCCGAGAGCCTGCCCGGCGGCAGCAGCGCCGGGACGGCGACTGCCGTCGGCGCCAGCTTCGCGGTGCTGGGCCTCGCCGAGGAAACGGGCGGGTCGATCCAGAATCCCGCTTCGGCGCAGGGGCTGGTCGGCATCAAGCCGACCTTCGCCCTGGTGCCCAATGCCGGCGTGGTGCCGCTCGCCGGCAGCACCCGCGACGTGGTCGGTCCCATCGCCCGCTGCGTACGCGACGCCGCGCTGACGCTCGACGTGCTGGCAGGCTACACCCCCGCGGATCCGAAGACCGTGGCGGGCATCGGCAAGCGCCCGCGGGGCGGCTACACCGCCCACCTCGACACCGGAGCGCTGAAGGGCAAGCGCCTCGGCCTGTTCGGCCCGGGCTGGCGAGACCTGCCGCTCTCCCCGGAGGCGGGCACGCTCTATGCCCGCGCACAGGACGAGATCGCCGCCCGCGGCGCCACGCTGGTGGCCGATCCCTTCGCCGGGACCGGCTTCGCGGCGTTGGGCCGCCCCACGCCGGGCCTGAATCACTTCGATGCCCGCGGCATGGAATCGGTCCCCTACGACCTGCACCTCTATCTGCAGCGCCTCGGCCCGAGCGCCGCCATCCGCAGCGTCGAGGCCTTCGCCGCGGCCACCGAGGCCGAGGACGCCTTCGGCCCCATCGGCGTGCTGCGCTACCTGCATGCCATCCCGGCCTTCGCGCCGATCCTCGCCAACCCGACCGTGCCACCGGATCTCTCCGCCTTCCTCACCCTGCGGGAGGCCTACCTGGCGAACTTCGACGCGGTGATGGACGCGAGCGGCCTCGACGGCCTCGTCTTCCCGCAGATGCGGAACGAACTTCCGCCCCTTCACGGCGACGAGGCGATCAACGAGACCACGGTGTGCGAGATCAACATCGCCGGATTGCCCGGCGTGACGGTCCCGGCCGGATTCTACGCCTCGGGGTCGCCGTTCAACCTGATCTTCGTCGGCCGGATGTGGAGCGAGGCCGACCTCCTCGGCTTCGCCTACGACTACGAACAGGCGACGTGTCACCGCCGCGCTCCCGACCTGGTCGGCTGAGGCTCGGACGCCGGTATCCCGCGGGCAGGACTGCCCAAGGGATCGGCAAACGGCCCCGGCAATGAGCAGTAAAGCCACAGAAACCACAAAACCCAGATTTCCCGATTGACCCACCTCGCCAGTCGCGGCGTAATCGAAACGCGGAACGTTTTCCTTGGGAATTCCGGCAGACATACGCGTCGGGCGACGTGCGGACCATGCCGGGGTGGGGGTTCGATTGCATCCGGCGATGCCGCAGGATTTCGGGAAACGACCTGTGTCTGTGGTTTTTGACCGACCGGTCACACGCGCCGACGGCGCAAGGCGAGATTCGATGCATCATTCCAGTTGCAGGACAACGCGAACGAGCATGGGATACCGGATGCCGCGTCCGCATTCCCGCGCGACCGCGGCCACAGATCACCGTTATCATCGGGTGAACGGTAGGACGGCCATCGAGCATGCTGACGGATCATCGCCACCAGGAAATCCTGTCCCGCCTCCATGGGACGGGCCGGGTCGGCGTCGCGGATGTGGCCCTCTTCCTGAAGGTGTCCGAAGAAACCATCCGCCGCGATCTGAAGATGCTGGAGGAACGCGGCCTGCTCCGGCGCATCCACGGCGGCGCGGTGCCGCCGCGCCTCGATCAGGAGCGCCCCCTGCAGGAGCGCGGCAAGCTCAACACCCGCGAGAAGGGGCGCGTGGCGGTTCTGGCCGAGACCCTGGTGCTGGACGGGATGTCGGTCTTCATCGACACGGGCACCACCACGCTCGCCCTCGCCCGGCGGCTCACCGGGCGCAATCTCACCATCACGACCAACTCGGTGGACGTGGCCCTGCATCTCGGCAGCGGCCCGGCCCGGGTCAACCTGACGCCCGGCACCCTGCGGAGCAACGACAACGCGCTGGTGGGCTACGAGACCGTGGCCTACGCCCGGCGCTACTTCTTCGACATCGCCTTCATGGGGATCGCCGCCTGCGATCTCGAGCACGGCTGGATGGATTACGAGGAGCACGAATCGGTGCTGCGCCGGACGCTGAAGGGTCAGTCGCGCAGAGCCGTCCTGCTCGCCGATTCCCGCAAGTTCGGCCGGCAGGCCAATCTCTGCACCTTCGGTCTCGGCGAGAAGCTCAGCATCGTCACCGACAAGCCGCCGCCGGAGGCGTTCCAAGACGCGTTCGCCCGGCATGAGATCGAGACCATCCATACCTGAGGCCGGCGAGGCGCGGGCCCTCGCGGACCTGCTCGACCGGTTCTCCGCCTGCGGCGCCACCCCCGGGGGCGGCGTGACCCGCCTCTGCGCAAGCCCCGCGGACGGCGCCGCCCGCGCCGTGTTCGCGGAGATGGTCCGGGCGGCCGGCGGCACCCTGCGGGTCGACGCGACGGGCAACCAGTTCGGCCTGTTTTCGCTGACGGATCAGGAAGATGCGCCCCTCGTCATGATGGGCTCGCACCTCGACAGCCAGAGCCGCGCCGGCCGCCTCGACGGTACCTACGGCGTCGCCGCCGCCCTGCGGGTGGGTGCCGGCCTGATGGCTTCCCGGCGGGCCGGAGGGCGCTTCAACGCCGATTTCTGCGCCGTGAACTGGACCAACGAGGAGGGCGCCCGCTTCCGGCCGAGCCTCCTCGGCAGCGGTACCTATGTCGGCCGACACACGGTGGCGGAGGCGCTGGCCTGCCGCGACGACGACGGCATCCGCCTGGGGGCGGCTCTGGCGGCGATCGGCCAGGCGGGCGGCGACGCACCGCCACCGCAGCCGGCCTGCTACCTCGAGATCCACGTGGAGCAGGGCACCGCGCTGGAGGAGGCCGGACGGACCATCGGCATCGTCACCCGCAACTGGGGGGCGACCAAGATCGAGGCGGCCTTCACCGGCGTCCAGGCCCATACGGGGCCCGGGCGGATGGAGCGCCGGCGCGACGCGCTGCTCGCCGCCGCCTATGCCATCGCGGACATCCGGGCGCTGGCCGATGCGTGGCCCGGCCTGCTGTATACCGCGGTGGGTCGTGTCGAGGTCGCGCCGAATTCCGCCAACGTGGTCGCCGCACACGTCGCGATCTCGGTGGAGCTCCGGTCCGCCGACGACGCCATCCTGGCCGAGGCCGGGCGCCGGGCCGACCGCCTCCTCGCCGGGGCCGCCGACCGGGCCGGCACCGGGCTGACGATCACGAGCCGGGGCGAGCGCCCGATCCGGGCGATGCCCGAGGCGGTCTGCGACCTCGTCGCCGCCTGCGCCGCGGCGCAGGGCCTCGAATCCTTGCGGATGGACACGGTGGCGGGGCACGACGCCCTGAGCTTCCTCGGGATCTGCCCGACGGGACTCGTCTTCGTGCCGAGCATCGACGGCATCGCCCACAACGAGGCCGAGGCCACCGACCCGGCCGATCTCGCGGCGGGCCTCGCCCTGATGCGGGAGGCGGCCAGGCGCCTGTGCCGCCGGGGCGGCGACCCGGTGCGGGCCGCGCAACCGGAGCCGACAGGATGATGGCCCCCGAACCGGACTTCGCGACGCGCATCGCCGACGCCCTGGCGCGCCTCCCGGGCTGGGAGGCCGGGGCGGCGCAGATCGCCCTGGCGGCGGCGCCGGTCGCCTCCCCGACCCACCGGGCGGTGGCCTCGGACTGCGCCCGGGTCCGGCGCGACGGCGCCGATCCCGTCTTCGTCAAGCGGCGCCACGCCGACATGGCCGCCGACATCCGCCCCGCCATGGCGGAGGCGACGCGCCGGGCCGGGGCCCTCGGCCTCGGCCCGGCCCTGCTGGCCCAGGGCGAGGACGTGGTCGTGCTGGCCGACCTGCCCGAGCCCTGGCGCTACGCCCGGGTCGGCGACCTGCAGGAGGCGAACACGATGGCACAGGTCCTCGGCGCCCTGCGGCGGCTGCACGGGGCGGAGCCCCTCGGCCAGAGCTTCTGCCCGTTCGGGCGGATCGCCGCCCTCGCGGCGGAGGCCCAGGCCTGCGCCGCCCCGGTGCCCGACGACTTCGCGGTGCTCCTGGCGGAGGCCGAGCTGATCCGCGCGGCGATCGCGGCGGCGGGCTTCGACCAGCGGTTCTGCCGCAACGACGGCACCGCCTCGAACCTCATGCTGCGCTTCGACGGGGGCGGCCTCGCGCCCGACGGCGTCCGCCTCGTGGATTTCGACCTCGCGGGCGATTTCGACCCCTGGTTCGAGATCGGCGCGCTCCTCAACGAGGCCTATGTCTTCGAGCCCGAGCGCCGCCAGGCCATCGAGACCTATGCCGGGCGCTGCACCGACGCCCTGCTCGCCCGCTGCCGGCTCTACGGCGCGGTGGACGACCTGATGTGGGGCCTCTGGGGGATCACCCGGGCGGTGACCTCGCGCCGGCCCGGCATCGAGTTCTTCAAGTACGGCCAGTGGCGGCTGCGGCACGCGCGCACCACGATGGCGGCGCCGGACTTCGAGCTCTGGCTGCGCCGGCTGTGACGGACCGGACGGCTGCGGGGAGGACGCGATGAGCTGGACACGGATGGGCGAGGGGCGGGGCGCCCCCGAGCAGGCCCTGGAGGCGATCCTCGCCCGGGTGCCGGCCTGGGCCGGCACGCCCCTGCGCTACCGCGCCGTCTCGGGCGGCATCAGCAACACCAACTGGCGGGTCCAGGCGGGGGAGGGGATCGACGTCTTCCTCAAGGTGCCCGGGCGCGGCACCGAGATGTTCATCGCGCGGGACGCCGCCCACGAGGCCAGCCGGCGGGCCGAGGCCTGCGGCTTCGGGGTGGCGGTGCTCGACTACCTGCCGGAGGACGGCGTCGAGATCTTCGCCTTCCTGGACGACTTCCGGGCGTCCTCGAACCTCGACTTCCTGCGCCCGGTCGTGCGCCAGAACGCGGTCCGGGCCCTGCGGGCCTTCAACGACGCCCCGGCCCTGACCCTGACCAAGACGATCTTCGACATGATCGAGGAGCATGTCGGGCAGGTGGAGGCCGTCGGCGGCCGGGTGCCGCAGGATGCGGCCTTCCTGATGCGGCGCTATGGCCAGGCCAAGGCCGCGCTCCTGGCCTCGGGCCTCGACCTCGTGCCCTGCATGAACGACACCCTGGCCGGCAACTTCATGCTCGACGGGCAGGACCAAGTCCGCCTCGTCGACTTCGAGTACGCCTCGAACAACGAGCGCGCCTACGAGCTCGCCCTGTGGTTCGACGAGATGGCGTTCCCGGCCGCGGTCGAGCGCGAGATGATCGAGGCCTATTGGGGCCGCTGGACCCCGCAGATCGACGCCCGCACCGCGGTGCTGAAGGCGCTGGGCGACCTCAAATGGGCGACCTGGGCGATGATCCAGGAGCGCGTCTCGACCCTCGACTTCGACTATTACAAGTACGGGACCTGGAAGCTCGCGCGGGCCCGGACCCTGTTCCACCATCCCGACTGGCCGCGCTGGCTGCACTTGCTGTGACCGCCGCCTTCTCGTTCCCGCGTTCCCCGTCGCCCAAGGCCGATCCCATGTTCCCGACCCTCGCCCCACCGGCGGGCTTCGACGCCACGCCCGACGGGCTGATGGCCTTCGCCCACCACCTCGCCAACAGCGTGCGCCCCCTGGCGCGCCGCCACTTCCGCACGCCGCTCGCCGTGGAGGCCAAGGCCGATGCGAGCCCCGTCACCGAGGCCGACCGCGGCATCGAGGCCCGCCTGCGGGCCGAGATCCGCCAGGCCTACCCGGCGCACGGCATCCTCGGCGAGGAAGAGGGCGGCGACTTCAGCCACGACCTGACCTGGGTGGTGGACCCCATCGACGGGACCCAGAGCTTCATTACCGGCATGCCGCTCTTCGGCACCCTGATCGCCCTGGTGCGGGGCGGGCGGCCGCTCCTCGGCCTGATCGACATGCCGGCCCTGGCCGAGCGCTGGCACGGCAACGGCAGCAGCGCCTGGTTCGGCGGCAAGCCGATCCGCACCAGCCGGCGCGCCCTCGCCGAGGCCCGGCTGTTCGCGACCTCCCCCGACCTGTTCCGGGGGGCCGACGCCGAGGCCTTCGCGGCCCTGAGCGCCGCCGTGGGCCTGCGCCGCTTCGGCGGCGACTGCTACGCCTACGGCCTCCTCGCCTCGGGCCATTGCGACCTCGTCGTCGAGGCCGGCCTCAAGGTCTACGACGTCATGGCCCTGGCCCCCGTGGTGGAGGGCGCCGGGGGCGTGATGACCGACTGGGCCGGTCGCCCGCTCACCCCGGATTTCGACGGTCGCGTCATCGCCGCCGCCAACCCGGAGCTGCACGCGGCGGCCCTGCGCCACCTGACGGGATTTGCCTGAGGGGCGGAGCTCGGAGGGTCGGCGAATCCCGGGAGCGCGCCCTCCGCCTGGTCATCGGGGGGCCGGTTGCGACCCAAGCCGGTCGCTCACATCGTTGTCGGCGCTGCCTGTAAGCAGCCGTTCGTCGCCCCGAGGGCGACTTTGGTTCGAAGCGAAAAGCAGGCACCATAGCCCGGCGGAGGAGCAATCCCTCGGCGACCACTGAAGGCGCGTGTGTCATAAGGGGGCATGGCCCCTGAAATGTCCTCCGATAAGCCGAAGCGCGCGATCACGTCTTTCGGCGACTGCGAAAATTACGACCGCACGGTCTTCGACACGCTCGATGAGAGGTGTCACCGATCCAGCAAGAAGACGTCCGGGCGCAGCCATTGCCGCTTCGTACGGCGTCCGCTGGGCATGACACGGTGAGCGACGCGACAGCGTTCCTGGCTGGGGGCGGCGAGGCCGCGCGCCTCATCCGCGAGCGCGACTGGTCTGCCCATCCTCTCGGGCAACCCGAGACGTGGCCGCAAGCTTTCAAGACCGCGCTCTCGCTGGTCCTGAACTCGCCCGAGAGCATGATCCTGGCCTGGGGGCCGGACCTGCACTTCTTCTTCAACGACACCTATTCCCGCCTGCTCGGCCCCCGGGTGGCCTGGGCCACGGGCGAGCGTTTCGACAGAGTCTGGGCGGATGCCTGGGAACAGGCCAAGCCCATCATCGAAGACGCCTTCGCCGGGCGCAGCCACCGCTTCGAGGACCTTCCGTGGACGCTCGATACCGACCGGGGGGCGGCGGAGACGTGGTTCTCCTTCTCGTATTCACGGGTGCTCGACGCCGACGGCAGGATCGCGGGCCTGTTCATCTTCACCAACGAGACCACGCAGCGAGTGCTGGCCGATGCCGCGCTGAAGGACAGCCAAGAGAGCCTGGAACGGGCACTCGGCGAGGTGCGCAGCCTGAACGCGACCTTGGAGCGGCGCGTCGAGGAGCGCACGAACGAACGAGACCTGATGTGGGACACCGCGCCCGACCTGATGCTCATCATCGACTTCGCGGGCGTCTTCCGGCGGGTCAACCCGGCATGGACCCGCCTTCTCGGCTACGAGCCGCACGAACTGGTCGGTCACCACGTCAACGAGTTCGTCCTGGCGGAGGACCACGGCGAGACGGTCGACGCCTATACCGAGGCGTCCGAGGGCGGGATGCCCCATATCGTCAACCGCTACCGGCACAAGGATGGCTCGACGCGCTGGATCTCATGGACCGCCGCCCCGGCCGGAACGCTGACCTACGCGACCGGACGTGACATCACCGAGGCCCGGGAAAGGCAGGCCGAGCTGGAGCAGGCCCAGGAGGCCCTCCGCCAATCCCAGAAGCTGGAAGCCGTCGGCCAGCTCACCGGCGGCGTCGCGCACGATTTCAACAACCTGCTGACGATCATCCGCTCGTCCGTGGACTTCCTTCGCCGACCGGACCTGCCAGAGGCGCGCAAGGATCGCTACCTGAACGCCGTCTCTGATACGGTTGAGCGCGCGGCCAAGCTGACCGGCCAGTTGCTCGCCTTCGCACGCCGGCAGGCCCTCAAGCCAGAGGTGTTCGACGTCGGCGAGAGGATGCGTGGGATCGCGGAAATGCTCGATACCGTGACGGGCGCACGCGTCCGCGTGGTCGCGGAGGTGCCCCACGCGCCATGCTTCGTCCGGGCGGATTTAAGTCAGTTCGAGACCGCACTCATCAACATGGCCGTCAACGCACGCGATGCCATGGACGCGGTAGGAACACTCACCCTGCGCCTCGGATGCCGGACAACCCTTCCCGTCATCCGCGGCCATGCCGGCTCGCGCAAAGCCTTCGCCGCGGTCTCCCTCGTCGACACGGGTTCAGGCATCCCCCCGGACCTGCTCAGCCGGATCTTCGAGCCGTTCTTCACCACCAAGGAGGTCGGCAAGGGCACCGGACTCGGCCTGTCGCAGGTATTCGGCTTTGCAAAGCAATCGGGCGGCGACATCGATGTGGCCAGCACGGTAGGGGAAGGCACAACCTTTACGCTCTACCTGCCGGAAGTCGAGCAAGAGGAGGTCCCGGCCCGTGTCCGCGGGCCCGACGGGGGCGTGACGCCTCTTGGCACGGGGCAGCGCATCCTCGTTGTCGAGGACAACATCGGGGTCGGTCAGTTCGCGACCCAGATCCTTGAGGACCTGGGTTATCGACCGACCTGGGCGGCCAACGCCGAGGAGGCGTTGGACCGATTGGGCGGCGACGGCGCCGGCTTCGACCTGGTGTTCACCGACGTGGTGATGCCAGGCATGGGTGGCGTAGAGCTCGCCAAGGCACTGCAGCGGCGGATACCGCACCTGCCGGTGGTCCTGGCATCCGGCTACAGCCACGTGCTGGTGCAGGAGGGCACGTACGGGTTCGAGCTACTGCAGAAACCGTATTCGGCGGTGCAACTGGGCGACGTCCTGCACCGGCTCCTCGGCTTCCGTGCGAGGGGTTCGGTCTAATCAGGCCCGGCCTCAACTTGGTCGGTGCGTTCGAAACCCCACGATGTCCGCTTAGATGCACTTGCCGTCCGAAAGCAGACCGGCGGAAAGCCATCCATTGCAGACGGCAGCCGCAATGTTCCAATAGGTGTTGCTCGATGGAACGGATCCGCTTGAACAGGGCTGCCGAAAACCTGTGATGGAAGTTCACTTTGGCACTTCCCTAATAAACCTTCGTTGAGTTTCGCATCGGACAATGACGGCGCTTGGAGTCATACGATGCCCTCAAACTGGAAAGTTTTCTGGTTTTATCCAATCGCCTTTGCATCTCAGATGCTCGTCAGGGCTTGCTATGGGAAAATCTACGCTGTTGAAACCGAATTCCTCTTGCTTGCGATAGGCTGGGTCCTGGTCTTCTTCACGTCCATCTGGCTCGATCGTCTTTTCGGGCGCGTTTCCACAGGCGAGATGGCTAAGGAGAAAGAAGTCATCCGCCGGTTTATCGAAGGCGACAGGGCCGGCACGCGCCGACGCGAGCTTTGAACCCGACGCATCAGGTCCGTACCCCCTCCTCAACGGCCGTTCACACGGTCACCCGCCGCAGCCGGATGCCGAGCACCGGCGCGTCACCCGTGATCGCCCAGTCCGCGATCCGCCGGCAGAGTGGACCACGCAGCCCGCGCCACCTGACGGGATTTGCCTGAAGCGCGCGGCGCAGCGGAAGGTCGGCGAAGGGTCGGCGGATTCCGGGAGCGCCCGCCTCCGCTGGACCATCGGGGGCAGGTTGCGACCCGGGGAAGCCGCAGAGACAGCCGCCGGCGCTTCCCGGACGCGGTCGTTCATGGGCTTTCGGCCAGTCCGGCGCGGGGCGGAAAGCGGACCCTCATGGAAGGGACGGGCGCGAGCCGAGGGCATCGAGAAGGCTGCGGAGGCCATCCAGTGCCGCAGCCGCGGAAGCTTCGCCGAACTGCGCGTTCACAGCCGCTCCGTCCAGGGCCAGAGTGGCGGCCCAGGCGATCTCGGCGCGACCCCTCGCGGTCGGGGGCAACAGCGCCGCAATCGCATCCCGCACCTCGTGCTTGTGCTGCGCCGCGATGCCGGCGAGTGGCAAGGCGGCCTCCCCCGCCTCCGCGACCGTGTTGGCGAAGGCGCACCCCCGGAAGTCGGCGAGGCCGAACCACGCTCGCGCGGCGTCGAGCACGGGCACCAGCGGTGCCTCCCTGCGCTCTTCCTCCGGCTGGGCGGCGCGGGCGGACGAGAGCGCCGCGCGGAACCAAGCCATCCAGGCCACGTGCCGCCGCTCCAGATAAGCCCGGATCAAGACGTCCTTGGAGGGGAAGTGCCGATAAAAGGTCACCTTCGTCACCCCCGCCTCCGCGATGATCCGGTCGATGCCGGTGGCGCGGATGCCTTGTCTGTAGAAGAGATCCTGTGCCGTCCGCAGGATGCGATCCCGGGCCGGGATGGGAGCGGATGCCGCGGTGCCTGGGTCTGATGTCATCCCGACCATGTAGACAGGCCGTCCCATGTGAGACAGTGTAGACAGACCTGTCTACATGAGGCCGCCGCGATGCCCGCACCCACTGCCGCTCTCCCCGCCCAAAAGCGGGATTCGGCCTCTGCCCTCTCCACCATCGGCCTCTTCGCCTTCGTGGTCCTGGCCTGGAGCCTCAACTGGGTCGTCATGAAGCTGGCGGTACGGGAGGTCACGCCGCTCTGGGCAGTCGCCATCCGCACTGCGCTGGCCGCTCTCGTCCTGTTCCCATCCCTGTTTGCGGCCCGACAGCTTGTCTTGCCGTCCCGGGCCGACCTGCCGGTCATCCTCGTGATCGCGCTCTTTCACATGGTCGCCTTCGCGAGCCTCATGACGGCGGGGCTCGTCTTCGTTCCGGCGAGCCGCGCCATCGTGCTGGGCTACACCACCCCGCTCTGGGTCGCGCCCGCCGCCTTCTTCTTCCTCGGCGAGCGCGTGTCCGCGCGGCAAGTCGCCGGCATCGCGGTCGGCATCGCCGGCCTGCTGGTGCTCTTCGAGCCGGGCAGCTTCGCGTGGGGGGACGCGGCGGTCCTTTTCGGGAACGGCTTGGTGATCGTGGCCGCGCTCTGCTGGTCGGTCAGCATCGTCTACACCCGGGCCCATCGCTGGGAGGCGACGCCGCTCCAGCTCATGCCCTGGCAATGCCTGCTCGCGACCATCGTCCTTGTGATCCTGGCGCTCACGGTCGAGGGTGCACCGCCGACGCGGATCGGGACGCCCGCGCTGCTGGCGCTCACCTACAACGGCGTCATCGGAACAGCGCTCGGGTTCTGGGCCATGACGGTCGTGAACCGGCGCGTGCCGGCGACCACCGCATCTCTCGGTGTTCTTGCGACGCCTGCCGTGGGGATCGGTCTGTCGGCTGTCATCCTGGCCGAAGGGCTGGATCCGCGGCTCGTCGTCGCGGCGCTCACCATCCTGGTCGGAATCGCGCTCGGTGCGAAAGGACGGGGATGAACCGGCGATTCCCGTTTTGGTGGGGGGGACTCACTCAGCCGCCTGCGATGACACCGGCAACGCGGGCGACGGCGGCCGGATCGTTGCCGTCCGGGCAGTTACAGCCGGTTGCGACGCGCCGCGAGTTCGGGAGACGGCCGAACAGGCGTTGGACCCGGACGGGGCCCGCGGCAGCGATCTCGGCGGGCCGTCGCTCTCCGGTGTGGGAAGGGGTCGGGGTGAGGGGCGTGGCCCATCCGACGCGGTCCCGCACTTCACCCTGTCCCTCTCCCTCCCGGAGGGGACCCGCGCGTGCGAAGCGCCCGAGGAATCAACCGGCGAGGGTTATCACGCGGTGCCCTCGATCAGGCCGCGGATGCGGGTGGCCAGGGCCTCGAGCGCGAAGGGCTTGACCAGCACCTGCATGCCGGGGGCGAGGTGGCCGTGGTTGAGGGCGGCGTTCTCGGCATAGCCGGTGATGAACAGCACCTTCAGGCCCGGGCGGGACACCAGGGCCGCCTCCGCCATCTGGCGGCCGTTCATGCCGCCGGGCAGGCCGACATCGGTGACGAGGAGGTCGATGCGCACATCGGATTGCAGCACCTTGAGGCCCGAGGCACCGTCGGCCGCCTCGATGGCGGCGTAGCCGAGATCCTCCAGCACCTCGGTCACCAGCATCCGGACGGTGGGCTCGTCGTCCACCACCAGCACCGTCTCGCCGACCTTGGCCCGGGCCGCCTCCGACAGGTCCGGCACCGTCTCCACCCCCTCCGCCGCGCCGAGATGGCGCGGCAGGTAGATGCACACCATCGTGCCCGCGCCGGGCTCGGAGTAGATCCGCACCTGGCCGCCCGACTGCTTGGCGAAGCCGTAGATCATCGACAGGCCGAGGCCGGTGCCCTCGCCGAGGGGCTTCGTGGTGAAGAACGGGTCGAAGGCCTTGGCGGCGACGTCGGGCGTCATGCCGGTCCCGTTGTCCGAGACGCAGAGGGCGACGTACTGGCCCGGCTCCAGGTCGCGCTCGCGCGCCGCGCGGGCATCGAGCCAGCGGTTGCCGGTCTCGACCACGATGCGGCCGCCGTCCGGCATGGCGTCGCGGGCGTTGATGCAGAGGTTCAGGAGGGCGTTCTCGAGCTGGCTCGGGTCCACGAGGGTCGGCCACAGGCCGGCCGCGCCCACCACCTCGACCGATACCGCCGGCCCGACCGTGCGGCGCACCAGCTCCGCCATGCCCTCGACGAGGCGGTTCACGTCGGTGGGTTTCGGGGCCAGGGTCTGGCGGCGCGAGAAGGCGAGGAGGCGGTGCGTCAGGGCGGCGGCCCGGCGCGCCGCCCCCTGCGCGGCGCCGATGTAGCGCTCCAGGTCGCCGACCCGGCCCTGCAGCATGCGGGTCTGCATCAGCTCGAGGGACCCGACGATGCCCGCCAGCATGTTGTTGAAGTCGTGGGCGAGGCCGCCCGTGAGCTGGCCCACCGCCTCCATCTTCTGCGACTGGCGCAGGGCCTCCTCGGCCCGCATCAGCTCGGCCGTGCGCTCGGCGACCCGCTGCTCCAGGGTCTCGTTGAGGCTGCGCAGCTGCTCGGTGACCCGCGCCCGCTCGGCCTCGCCGGCCCGGCGCTCCTCCACGTCGATGAGCACGCCGGGAAAGCGCAGCGGGGTGCCGTCGGGGCCGTGGTCGACGCGGCCGTTCGCCTCGAGCCAGTAGTAGCGGCCGTCCACCCGCCGGGTGCGGTACTGGTGCGCGTAGGCGCCGCCCCGGGCGATGGCGGCCTCGATGGCCTCGGCGAGGCCGGCGCGGTCGTCCGGGTGCACAGTCTCCACCACCTGGGCGAGGCTCAGGCCCTCGCGCCCGGCGGCGGGATCGAGGCCGAAGCTGCGGGCGAAGGCCTCGTCGACGCTGAAGCGGTCGGTGGGCAGGTCCCAGAGCCAGGTGCCGATGATCGCCCCGGCGGCCAGGGCGAGCTGCACCCGCTCGATGTTCTCCCGGGCCAGGGCCTCGCTGGCGCGCAGGGCGTCCTCCGCCCGGCGGCGGGCCGAGATGTCCCGGAACAGCACCGAGACCTGGCGCCGGCTCGCCGGTTCGATCCGGGCGGCGGAGACCTCGATGTGCCGGCCGGCCAGGGGAAAGGCGCGCTCGAACCGGATCGCGGTGCCGGTGCGCAGGACGCCGCCGTAGAGCTCGAGCCAGCCCTCGGCCTCCGCCGGCGCGAGGTCGCGCAGGGTGCGGCCGACGATGTCCGGGATGCCGGTGTGGCGCTCGTAGCCGGCATTGGCCTCGACGTGGACGTAGTCGCTCAAGGGGCCGTGCGGCCCGTCGAAGAACTCGATGATGCAGAAACCGTCGTCGACGGCCTCGAACAGGGCGCGGTAGCGCGCCTCGCTGGTGGCCAGGGCGTCGCGGGCGGAGCGCGCCTCGGTGACGTCCCGGGCGACGCCGGAGAACCGAAGCGGGCGCCCCGCGGCATCGCGCTCGATCTCGCCCCGGCGGGCGATCCAGCGGCGTTCGCCGGTGTCGGGCCGGCGAATGCGGTACTCGACGTCCCGGGGCGGCTCGCCCCGCCGGCGGCTCTCCGCCGTGGAGACGAGGTGCGAGTCGTCCGGAATGACCAGGCGCTCGAAGACCGAGGCCGGATAGGTCGCGGCCACGGGCAGCCCGTAGAGGCGGCAGAATTCCGGGGTCGGGTGCAGGATGCCGTCGTCGATGCCCACCGAGAACACGCCGATGCCGCCGGCCTCCTGGGCGCGGCGCAGGCGCATCTCCGCGTTCTGTAGGGCGTCCCCGGCCCGGTGCTCCGCGGTGCGGTCGCTCACGACCTTGACGTAGCCGATGTGCCGGCCGTCGCCGTCCCGCAGGGGCATCATCTCGCCCGAGGCCCAGAAGCGCGTGCCGTCGGCGCGCAGGTGCCAGCGCTCGTCCTCGGCGCGGCCCTGCTCCAGGGCGAGGCGCATCTCGATCCCGGGCCGGTCGATCGCGCGATCCTCGGGGGTGAACAGGCAGGCGACGCCGCGGCCACGGATGGCGGCGGCGGGCCAGCCGAAGAGGCGGGCGGCGCCGGCATTCCAGTCGGTCACCACCCCGTCGCGATCCGTGCCCAGGATGGCGAAGCGGGTCGTGCTGTCGAGGATCGCCTGCCGGTGTGGGATCGGGTCGGCCTCCGGCCCATCCGGCCCGGCCTCATCCGGCCCGATGCCCGGCCCTTCGGCGGAGCGGCGGGCCTCGGCCCGCAGGCGCGCGGCCTCCCGCTCCAGCTCCGCGGCGCGGCGCAGGCGCGCGTCGGTCTCGGGCTGGCTCATGCCGGGACGTCCTCCTTCCGGGGTATCGATCAGGGGCGACGGGTCTCGGCAAGGGCGGTAGAGGCGCCGCCCGCCCGGGTCAAACGGCGGCGGCGCGGCCCCGCGGCGCAGAACGGCGAGAGCCGGCCCCGCGGCAACGGAACCGGCCCTCGATCCGGGCTTCGCGGTCCAGCCCGAATCGTAGGCGGGACCGCCGGTCAGACCTTGACGAAGTTGATGGCCGCGAGGGGGCCGAAGGGCAGTTCCGCCAGCGGGCCGCCGGTGTCGAGGGCGCCGAGGTCGACGGGGAAGAACCGCATGGCCTCAATCAGCGCGCGGATCTCGGCCTTCGCGGCCGCATCGTCGCCGGAATAGAACAGCACGCGCTGACCGCCGGAGAGTTGGGGCTGGGGCAGGGCGTTGACGTCGAGGTGATTGAAGGCCTTGACCACGCGTGCGCCGGGGACGAGGGCACGGATCAGGCTGCTCGACGCGCGGCCGCCGAGATCAACGGCCTTGATACCGTAGGCGGCCAGCGGGTTGGCCGGATCGTTCGCGGCGGGCGAATTCGGGTCGAGGAACTCGACCGGGTTGGTGCCATCGACCACGATGCGGTTGTTCCAGGCCGGCAGGCGGCTCAGCACCGTCTCGGTGTCGGTCCAGCGCAGCGCGACGAAGACGATGTCGGCGCTGGCCGCCTCCACGACGGTGCCCGCCGTGATCGAGGGACCGAGTTCCGCGACGAGGGCCGCCAGCGAGGCCGCCCCCCGACTGTTCGCCACCGTGGCGGCGATGCCGTTGCGAGCCAGTGCCCGCGCCAAGTTCGAGCCGAGGCCGCCGGAACCAAGGATACCGATGCTCATGGTGTCGCTCCTGTCATGAAGGGGGTTGCTGCCGGGGGCTTTGCGTCTTCGAGCCGTCCGCGCCCCGGTGGCGAACAATCCGCATTCAATGCCGGCCGCATCCAGCTCGAATGTTGTTATGTCGACGACGCGATTACACTTTAGGGTAAAAAACGATCACCAGGAGAGGGGGATCGTGAACTTGCCGAGGCGCGCCACCTCGGCGGCGATGTCGGCGATGGTGACGGTCGCCAACTCGTCCTCCAGGGCCTGCCGGGCTCGCCCGAGGATCGGGCTGAGGGCGGCCTGGATCTGTCCGCCGACCGCGCAGGCCTCGCAGGGCGGGGTCCGGTGCAGGGTGAACAGCGCCGTATCCTCCACCGCGCCGTAGACGTCGAGGAGGCGGATGCGTTCGGCCGGTCGGGCCAGCAGCGCGCCGCCGCCCGCCCCCATCTGCGAACGGGTCAGCCCCGCCTCGCCGAGGCGGGACAGAAGCCCCCGGATCACCACCGCGCCCGTGTTGACGGAATAGGCGAGATCCTCGGACCGGAGCGGCTTGCCGCCGCTCACCGCCAGGGCGGCGAGGATGTGGACGGCGACGGCGAAGCGGGTGGTGGTGGGCATAATCGATTTCGCTTGTGTGTCGACGACAATACGACACATCTCGCGCCTGTCAACCGGGTTCCCGCGCATCGTCGCGCCGTCGCTGGCCGAGGCCCCTCGAGGCCTCACACGGGTGAGGGGCGCCGGATCAAGCCGGGTCGGGCGGGCCCTCGCCCTTGCCCACGAAGGGGATGCCCTCGATCGGGCATTCCGGGGTGCCGACGCTCGGCCGGGTGATCGCCCGCACGGCCTCGCGGGTGGCATCGGGGTCCTCGATCCAGCGGCGGTAGAAGTCGTAGGGGCATTCCGACAGGCCGTGCCGGTTCTCCTTCGAGGCGATCATGCCGGTGTAGCCGCGATGCAGCAGCTTGAAGAGGTGGTTCTCCGATTGCCCGTGGGCGCGGGCATCGCGGATCAGGAACTTCGACAGGGCGGCGTACTGGATGCCCATCTCCTCCTCGCCGCACTCGCCCAGCGTCCGCCCGTCGAAGCCGATGATCGCCGAGTGGCCGAAGTAGCTGTAGACTCCGTCGAAGCCGGCGGCGTTGGCCACCGCCACGTAGGTGTTGTTGGCGAACGCCATCGCCTTCGACATCAGGACCTGCTGCTCTTTCGCCGGATACATGTAGCCCTGGCAGCGGACGATGAGCTCGGCGCCCCGCATGGCGCAGTCGCGCCAGATCTCCGGGTAGTTGCCGTCGTCGCAGATGATGAGGCTGATCTTGAGGCCCTTGGGGCCGTCGGAGACGTAGGTCCGGTCGCCCGGATACCAGCCCTCGATCGGCGTCCAGGGCATGATCTTGCGATACTTCTGCACGATCTCGCCCTGGTCGTTCATCAGAATGAGGGTGTTGTAGGGCGCCTTGTTCGGGTGCTCCTCGTGGCGCTCGCCCGTGAGGGAGAACACGCCCCAGACCTTCGCCTTGCGGCAGGCGGCGGCGAAGATGTCGGTCTCCGGCCCCGGGACCGTGGTGGCGGTCTCGTACATCTCGGCCGCGTCGTACATGATCCCGTGGGTCGAGTATTCGGGGAAGATCACCAGGTCCATGCCGGGCAGGCCGGACTTCATGCCGACCACCATGTCGGCGATCTTGGCGGCGTTCTCCAGGACCTCGTCCCGCGTGTGCAGGCGGGGCATCCTGTAGTTCACGACGGCGACGCCGACGCTGTCCTGGCTCGACGAAATGTCTCCGTGCATCATGGCGCGATCCTCCGGTTTCGAGACGTGGCGCGTGCCGCGGTGTTTGGCGGCACGCGTGGGGGGAGACGGGGTCCCCCGGGCCCCTAGCCCGGCGCGAGGCCGAGGAGGGTTCCGAGGGGAACCACGAGGGTGAAGCCGCCATAGACGCCGTCCTTCGGCCGCCGGGCGGTGTAGGGGTTCCAGAACGAGTTCGGATTGACGACGTACTGGACCACGGGCTCGAGGATCACGCCGGCCCCGACGTCGATGTGGGCGTTGGCCTCGAAGATGAACTTGTCCCGCGAGAACGGCGCGCCCGAGCCGCCCGAGATGAAGTTCGCATCCGCCAGGAAGTCGGCGTAGTTGGCGTTGATCCGCTGCCAGTTGGCCTTCAGACCGTAGGTGTCGTTGGGCCGGGACTGGTCGGGCGACTGCAGAAGGATTCCGGCGAAGGAATTGAACCGGATCGGGATCGTCGGGTCGAAGGCGTAGCCGGTGCCGGTATAGACCGAGACCGAGGCCGGGTGCGGGTTGGCGGCCTCCGCGCCCCCGTCGGCCCGCCAGACCGTCTGCGAGGCGGTCAGCACCACGCCGGAGGTGCCGGATTTCTGCAGGGCCGGATCGCCGGGGAACAGACCCTTGGAGCGGCCGAGCGCCGTCTTGAAGTTATCCTCGTGATCGGCGGTGTTGTAGAAGCCGGTGAGCGAGACGCGCCCCGGATAGGCCTCCTGGGAGAAGTCGGTCTTGCGGCCGATCTCGGTCATCACCACCGCGCCGGCCAGGCGCTCGTAGCCGAAATCATAGCCCGACAGCCCGTTGGTGTTGGGGTTCACGCTGAAAGCGCCGGCCTGGACGTAGGTGGTCGGCGAGAGCTTGTAGGCGACGTTGGCGCCCCAGACCCCGTAGAGCGGCGAGGTGAAGCCGGCGTTGAAGTAGAACATGTCCTGGAAGCAGGAATTGATCGAGTTGCACGGTGGAAGGCCGTAGTACCGGTCCGGATGGGTGCGGCCGACCTCGACCACGAGGCGGTCGTCGAGCAGCTTCTGCTGGTAGGTGAACAGCGACAGCCGGGCGAAGTTGGGGTTGAACGGCGGCTGGTAGCCCACCGTGGTGTCGCCGATGTCGGCGGCCATGTTGAGGTTGCGCACCAGGCCGAAGAAGGTCTGGGTGAAGTTGATCGTCCCGCCCGAGATGCCGGCGATCTTCTGCATGTCGGCCGTCATCGACAGGACGAAATAGGCCGAGTTCGACTGCTCGCCGGGCCGCAGACCCATGGTCGGGTTGGCCTGGTAGAAGTCGTAGACGTTGACGTCGAAGGTCAGGCCGCGGGCCGCCATCTCGGTGGCCCAGGGCGCGAGCGGGCCGACCCGGACCGGGTCCTTCGGCTTGTCGGCGATGGCCGGGTCGGTGCGCGGCTGCGTCTGGTCGTTGAACTGGCCCACCGGCGAGGCCGTCTGCGCCAGGGCCGGCCCATCCACCAGGACGCCGGCGGACGCGACCGCCGCCGACAGGAGCGCGCCCCGGGCCGCCCCCCATCCCATCCGGCGCCTCGGCACCGGTCCCCGTTCGAATCTCTGGATCATCGTACCACCCCACGCTCCAGCATCGATCCCGCCTCGGACCCATCCCATCCACTTCAGCTGTGGAATTATATCTCGATAGGCCCAGACACTGTGCAGATCTGCTGTCGGGTAATACTTTGCAATTGCAGTGCCAGTGCTTAATTTAGTGGCTGATCATCCAGGGGCGCGCCGATGGAAAGCTTTTGGCGGCCGGCGTTGCTTGCGTTTTGGTCTTCGCCGACCCGCTGCAGCAGCCGCAGCCGGCGCCGTGCCCCGAAACCTTGCGGGGGGCATGACGGCTGCGCTCGTTGGTGGCGTGCGCCTTGCGCAATCCCGCATCCATGGAGGCGAGGTTCGGCGCGGTGAGGAAGGCGCGGCCGCAGGCGGTCCCGCAATCCGGGCAGTCGTGGGGATCGCGGAACTCGGCCATCGGGCGCAGCACCGTGAACGGGCCGCAGCCCTCGCAGGCGTAATCGTAGACGGGCATGGGGACCTCTCGGTGCTGTCTGCTGGGTGGAGCGCGGCGAGCGGAGTGCGACCCACGACTCTGGACATTCGCGCGTTCGCATGCGGCCCGCCGCGTCATTCCGGGGCGCCGCAGGCGAGCCCGGAATCCGGACCCGCCGACGGCATGCAGTCTCGAACCGCCTGTGCGTCTGGATCCCGGGCTCCGCTGCGCGGCCCCGGGATGACATGGTGCGACGGGAGACGTCTCGGCGCGCGAACCGGCATCTGCGGTCCCCCTGCCAGGAGGAGGGGGATGCGCGCCGGATCGGGCGCGACCCGATCTTCAGAGGTCTGGCGACAGGGGCATCTGGATCGAGCCGTCGAGGAACTTCGTCGGTCCGTCGGCGCCGGGATTGATGTCGAAGTCGAAGATCTTCGTCGGAATCCACAGGGTGGCGCAGGCGTTCGGGATGTCGACGACGCCGGAGATGTGGCCCTGGACCGGCGCGGTGCCGAGGATCGAGTAGGCCTGGGCCCCCGAGTAGCCGAACTTCTTCAGGTATTCGATCGCATTGAGGCAGGCCTGGCGGTAGGCCACCGTGACGTCGAGGTAGTGCTGCTTGCCGTACTCGTCGACGGAGACGCCCTCGAAGATGAGATGGTCGTCGAACTTCGGCGTGATCGGCGACGGCTTGAAGATCGGGTTCTTGATCCCGTACTTGGCCATGCCGTCCTTGATCAGGCTGACCTTGAGATGGACCCAGCCCGCCATCTCGATGGCGCCGCAGAAGGTGATCTCGCCGTCGCCCTGGCTGAAATGCAGGTCGCCCATCGAGAGGCCGGCGCCGGGGACGTAGACGGGGAAGTAGATCTTCGAGCCCCGCGACAGGTCCTTGATGTCGCAATTGCCGCCGTGCTCGCGGCCCGGCACCGTGCGGGCGCCCGTCGCCGCCGCCTTGTCGCGTCCCTCGCCCTTGAGCCGGCCCATATGGGCGGTGGGGGCGAAGGGCAGGGTGGCTAGGGCCGGGACCCGGTTGGGGTCGGTGTCGAACAGCGCCTTCTCGCGGGTGTTCCAGGTCTCCAGCATCTTCGGATCGGGCAGGCAGCCGATCAGGCCGGGATGGATCAGGCCGGGGAAGCGCACGCCGGGAATGTGGCGCGACTTCGTGAACATGCCCTCGAAGTCCCAGATCGATTTCTGGGCCTGGGGGAAATGCTCGTCGAGGAAGCCGCCGCCGTTCTTCTTCGAGAAGAAGCCGTTGAAGCCCCACTGGCTCTCGGGCTTGGCGCCGATGTCGAGGAGGTCGACCACGAGGAGGTCGCCGGGCTCGGCACCCTCGACGCCGATCGGGCCGGACAGGAAGTGCACGATCGACAGATCGATGTCGCGCACGTCGTCGGCCGAATCGTTGTTCTTGATGAAGCCGCCGGTCCAGTCGTAGGTCTCGACGATGAAGTCGTCGCCGGGCTTGACCATCGCCACCATGGGGATGTCGGGGTGCCAGCGGTTGTGCACCATGTCGTTGTCGTAGGCCGATTGGGTCAGATCGACCTTGATCAGGGTCTCGGGCATGTTGCGTCGGTGCTCCCTTCCCAGACAGGGGACATGCGTCCCCGTTCGCGCCGGCGGTGAGATCCGCCGGCGGGTGATGTGGCGGTGATCGTCGGGCCGGCGCGCGCCGGGCCCGGTCGCCGTCAGCGTGCGAGCAGCTCCTTCAGGGCCGCATCGAGTGTGGCGATGTCGTCGGGGCTCGTCCCCGGTCCGCCCGCAAAGTGGCCCCACCAGGTGTCGAGGACGCGCAGGTCCGCGTTCGGCATGGCCGCCGCCTCGATGGCGTTGTCCTCGGGGGGGAAGTAGAGGTCGGTGGAGGCCGGCATCAGGATCGCGTCGGCACGGATCGCTCCGAGCGCGGCGTCGAGATCACCGTTGAAGCGGTCGTTGGCGCTGATGTCGCCGTTCTGCCAGGTCCACAGCATCGCCAGCAGGTCGTTGGCGTCGCGGGTGTAGAACAGCCCCTCCCAGAACCCGACGAGGAAGTCCTCCAGGGACGCGTAGCCCATGTGGGTCCGGTCCGCCTCGATCCGGTAGAAGGTCTGCGACAGGCCCCAGCCGGCATAGACCCGGCCGAAGGCGCGCAGGCCCCGGTTCGGCGGGCTCGTGTACCAGCCCTCCGCGTAGGCGGCGTCGGCCTGCAGCGCGGCCTTGGCGCCCTCCAGGAAGACGAAGTTGTGCCGCGAGCACTTGGCCGAGCCCTGAAACGGCAGGATGCGGGGCACCATGTCGGGGTAGAGCGCCCCCCAATGGTAGGTCTGCAGCGCGCCCATGGACCACCCGGTCACGAGGACCAGCGTGTCGATGCCGAAATGCTCGGTGACGAGGCGGTGCTGGGCCGTGACGTTGTCGTAGGCGGTGACGTTGGGAAAGCGCGGCCCGTTCCAGGGGGGCGGCGTGTTGCTCGGGGAGGACGACAGCCCGTTGCCGAACAGGTTCGGGACGATGATGAAGTAGGTGTCGGGATCGAGCGCCTTGCCCGGCCCGATCAACCACTCGTTCTCGGTGTGCTGGCCCGAGTACCAGGTCGGGTAGACGATGGCGTTGTCCCGGGCGGCATTGAGCGTGCCGAAGGTCTTGTAGGCGAGCCGGGCGTTGCGCAGCGTCTTGCCGCCCTGGAGGACGAAGTCGCCGAGCTCGAAGATCTCGTAATCGACCATTCTGACCTCCATCAGACCGAAAGGAAGCGGGCGACCTGGGCCTCGTCGATGTCGGCGCGCAGACTCTCGTGCACGATCACGCCGTTCTCGATCACCAGCACCCGGTCGGCGACGTCGAGGGCGAAGCTCAGAACCTGCTCGGAGACCACGATGGAGAGGCCGCGCTCGTCACGGATCTTCTTCAGGGTGCGGCCCATCTCGCGGATGATCGAGGGCTGGATGCCCTCGGTGGGCTCGTCGAGGAGGAGGACCTTGGGCCGGCTCGCCAGGGCCCGGGCGATGGCGAGCTGCTGCTGCTGGCCGCCCGACAGGTTGCCGCCGCGCCGGCCCTTCATCTCGAGGAGGACCGGGAACATCGTGTAGAGGTCCTGGGGCACCCGGCGTTCGCCGGTGACGGTGAGCCCCGTCTCGATGTTCTCCTGCACGGTCATGGCCGAGAAGATCATGCGGCCCTGGGGCACGTAGGCGAGGCCCTTGGCCACGCGCTGGTGGCTCTTGAGGCCCTCGACCGCGGCCCCGTCGACCCGGATCGTGCCGGACTTCACCGGCACGATGCCCATCAGGGTCTTCATCAGCGTGGTCTTGCCCATGCCGTTGCGGCCCATCACGGCGACGATCTCGCCGGGCGCCACCGCGATGTCGAGGCCGTGCAGCACCTCGCTCTGGCCATAGGCCGCGTGAAGGTCGCCGATCGCCAGCATCGGCTGGAGCCCGGCCTGGATGGGCGGCACGGCGGCGGGAGAAGGCGTGGTCTGGAGCATGGCGCCGTTTCCCCGTCAGTGGCCGAGATAGACTTCGATGACCTTCGGGTCGTTCTTGACCCGCTCCATCGAGCCCTCGGACAGGACCTTGCCCTGGTGCAGCACGGTGACCCGGTGGGCGATGTCCTCGACGAACTTCATGTCGTGCTCGATCACCAGCACCGAGCGGCCCTTGATGATCTCGTTCAGGAGTTCGGCGGTCTTGATGCGCTCGCCGACGCTCATGCCGGCCACCGGCTCGTCGAGCATCAGCAGCTCCGGGTCCTGGATCAGGAGCATGCCGATCTCGAGCCACTGCTTCTGGCCGTGGCTGAGGAACTCGGCCCGCTCCAGGAGCTGGTCCTTGAGGAAGATCATGCTGGCGACCTCCTCGATGCGGTCGCGGACCTGGGCGTCGCGCTTGAAGGTGAGCGCCCCGAACACCGAGCGGCCGCGCGGAAAGGAGATCTCCAGGTTCTCGAACACCGTCAGGTCGTCGTAGATCGACGGCGTCTGGAACTTGCGGCCGACACCGGCCAGCACGATGGCGCTCTCGGACAGCCGGGTCAGCTCCTGGCCCTTGTACTTGATCGAGCCGGAGCTGGCCTTGGTGCGGCCGCAGATCAGGTCGAGCACCGTGGTCTTGCCGGCGCCGTTGGGGCCGATGATGACCCGGATCTCGTTGGGGTCGACGTAGAACGAGACGTCGTTGACCGCCTTGAAGCCGTCGAACGAGACGGTGAGGGATTCCACCGCCAGCAGGAAGTCCTTTTCGGCCGGATCGGCGCCGATGCGGTGCGCGTGCAGGAGGGCTGCGTTCATCGGAGGTCCTACTCGGCCGCGTGGGGCAGGGCGACGGCGGGCGCGGGCTCCAGGGCCTTCACGCGCCGGGTCAGGCGGGGCTCGACATGGGTGCGGTAGATGCCCGCCAGACCGTTGGGGAAGGCCAGCACCACCAGGATGAAGAGCCCCCCGAGGCCGAACAGCCAGAGCTCCGGAAAGCTCTCCGAGAAGCTGGTCTTGGCCCAGTTCACGAGGAGCGTACCCCAGACCGCGCCGAACAGGGACAGGCGCCCGCCGACCGCGGCGTAGATCACCATCTCGATCGAGGGCACGATGCCGACGAAGGAGGGCGACATGAACCCGACCTGGAGGGTGAACATCGCGCCCCCGATGGCGGCGAACACAGCCGCGAGGCAGAACGCGAAGGTCTTGAAGCTCGCCACTTGGTAGCCCGAGAACCGGACCCGGTCCTCCTTGTCGCGCATGGCGAGCAGGATGCGCCCGAGCTTCGACTTCTTCACCATCTGGGCGAACAGGATGCAGGCGACGAGCAGGCCGGCGTTGACGAAGTAGAGGATGTTGTGGGCGCTGTCGGTGCGGATGTCCCAGCCGTGCAGGGTGCGCAGGTCCGTGATGCCGTTGATGCCGCCGGTATAGCCCTGCTGCCCGACGATGAGGATCGTCAGGATGGCGGCGATGGCCTGGGTGATGATGGCGAAGTAGGTGCCGCCGACCCGGCGGCGGAACATCGCCGTGCCGATGACGAAGGCGAAGAGGGCCGGCACCACCAGCACCGCCAGGAGGGTGAAGGGCAGGCTCTCGAACGGCTTCCAGAACCAGGGCAGGGCGGTGATCTGGTTCCAGTCCATGAAGTCGGGGATGCCCGGCGTCGACTGAATCTTCGTGTTCTCGACGCTGGAGGCTTCGAGCTTGAGGTACATGGCCATCAGGTAGCCGCCGAGGCCGAAGAACACGCCCTGGCCGAGGGACAGGATGCCGCCGAAGCCCCAGCAGATGACGAGGCCGAGGGCCACGAAGGAATAGGTCAGGTACTTGCCGACGAGGTTGAGCCGGAAGGCGTCGAGCAGCATCGGCAGCAGGACGAAGATGACGCCGACGAGGAGCGCCAGGCTCACCCACTCCATCGGCTTCATGAAGGGGTTGTCGTTGACGACGGGGGTTTTGGAGCGGGTCATGACGTTCGGGCTCCTCAGCGCCGGACCTTGAGGGTGAAGAGGCCCTGGGGCCGCAGCATCAGGATGCCGACCACCGCCAGCAGCGTGAGCACCTTCGCGGTGGAGCCCGAGAGGAAGAACTCCAGGGTCGACTGCGTCTGCGAGATCGAGAAGGCCGACGCGATGGTGCCGAGGAGCGAGGCGGCGCCGCCGAAGACCACGATCAGGAAGGTGTCGACGATGTAGAGCTGGCCCGAGGTCGGCCCCGTGGAGCCCACCATGGTGAAGGCCGAGCCGGCGATGCCCGCGATGCCGCAGCCGAGGCCGAAGGTGAGGCGGTCCACCCGCTCGGTGTCGATGCCGACGGCGCCCGCCATGGCGCGGTTCTGCACCACGGCGCGGACCTGGGCGCCGAAGCGCGAGCGGTACATCAGGAGGGCGACGCCGACGGTGATCAGGGTGGTGACGCCCATGACGAACATGCCGTTGATCGGGATCTCGATGGTGTCGGTGACCTGCACCGAGCCGATGAGCCAGGACGGCAGCTCGACGCCGACCTCGCGGGCGCCGAAGATCGTGCGGTAGGCCTGCTGCAGGATCAGGGAGAGGCCCCAGGTGGCCAGCAGCGTGTCGAGCGGGCGCTTGTAGAGGTGGCGGATCAGGGCCCATTCCACCAGCATCCCGAGGGCCCCCGAGGCCAGGAAGGCCAGGGCCATCGCCACGAAGAAGTAGGCCGGGAACAGGGCCGGCAGCTGGGTCTGGAAGAAGCCCGAGCAGAGATAGGTCATGTAGGCGCCGAGGATCATGAACTCCCCGTGCGCCATGTTGATCACCCCCATCTGGCCGAAGATGATCGCCAGCCCCAGGGCCATCAGAACGTAGACCGAGAACAGGATCAGCCCGGCGAAGCCCTGCATGACGAAGATCGAGCTGAGATCCCCGAGCGAATAGTCACCGAACATGGGTTCGTTCTCCGAAGGATGCCGCGAAGGTCGTGCAAGCATCGGGCCGAGTTAGGCCTCAGATTTCCCCTCCCCCTTGTGGGTG
>NZ_LMMK01000020.1:0-3741 GCF_001422795.1 Methylobacterium sp. Leaf88
CGGGCCGCCGGTCTCTCGCTCTCCACCGTCAAGCGCATGGAGGAGAACGTCGCGGCGATCGCGGAGCGGTCCCGCCACAGGGCCGTGGACGCCCTGCGCCGGTCCGGCATCCGCTTCTCCCTGATGGAAAGCGGAGTCATCGGCGTCGGCTTGACCTGAGCCGTCCCGTCGGGCGCGCGGCCCTTAGCCGATCTGCGCCAGGGCCTGATCGACGTCGGCGATGAGGTCCTCGACGCTCTCCAGGCCGATGGAGAGGCGCACCGTCTCGGGACCGACCTTGGCGGCGGCCTTGTCGGCGGGGCTGAGCTGGCGGTGGGTGGTGGTCGCCGGGTGGATCGCCAGGGACTTGATCTCGCCGATGTTCACGAGGTGCGAGATCAGCTTCAGGCCCATGATGAACTGGACCGCCGCCGGCTCGCCGCCCTTCAGCGCCACGGTGAAGATCGAGCCCGGCCCCTGCGGCACGTAGCGGGCGGCCATCGCTTCGCCCTCCTGGCCGGGGAGGGCGGGATAGCTGACCCAGGCCACCGCCGGGTGGTCCTTCAGGAAGGCCGCCACCGCCTTCGCGTTCGAACAGTGCCGCTCCATCCGCAGGGGCAGGGTCTCGATGCCGGTGAGCGTCAGGAAGGCGTTCATGGGCGACAGGCCGGGGCCGAGCTCGCGCATGCCGAAGACGCGGCAGGCCGAGGCGAAGGCGAAGTCCGGGAAGCGCTCGGTGAGCACGAGGCCGTCATAGTCGGCCCAGGGCTCGCTCATCAGGTTGTAGCGGCCGGGGATCGCCGCCCAGTCGAAGCGCCCGGCGTCGCAGATCACGCCGCCGATGGTCTGGCCGGAGCCGCCGAGGAACTTCGAGGTCGAATGGATGACGATGTCGGCCCCGTGCTCGATCGGCCGGATCAGGGCCGGGGAGGCGAGGGTGTTGTCGACGACGAGCGGCAGGCCGTGGCGGCGCGCCACCTCAGCGATGCCGGCCAGATCCATCACGGTGGCGCAGGGGTTGACGATCGACTCGCAGATGATCGCCCGGGTCTCCGGGGTGATCGCGGCCTCGAAATCGGCCGGGGTCAGGCCCTTGGTGAACTGGGGCTTGAGGTCGTAGCGCCCGTCGAGGCGGTTCATGAGGCCGAGCGAGCCGCCGAAGAGGCGCGAGGAGGCGACGTAGGCCTCGCCGCTCTTCATCAGGGTCATGAGCACCATCAGCACGGCCGACTGGCCCGAGGCCACCGCGACGGCGGCCTTGGCGCCTTCCAGCGCGGCGACGCGGCGCTCCAGGGCGGCCACCGTCGGGTTGGAGCCGCGCGAGTAGGAGAACCCGGTGCGGCGCATGGCGAAGATGTCCGCCGCCTGCTGGGTGTCCTCGAAGACGAAGCCGTTGGTGAAGTAGATCGGCTGGGCCCGGGCTCCGGTGGCCGGGTCGGGGGCGGCGCCGGCATGGATCGCCTGGGTGGCGAAGCGATGGGTCTGGGTCTCGGTGGCCATCGGGGCCTCCCGTCTGTGAAGAGGTCGCGGTGAGCGGTCAGGCGGCGCGGTGGGTGAAGGCGCGCAGGGTCCGGACCAGGGTCGAGGGCTCGTAGGGCTTCGGGATGAAGCGCGCCCCGTCGGGCATGTCGTGCGGGCCGGGGGTGCCCATGCCGGAGACGACGAGGACCGGGATGGAGGGCCAGCGATGCGCCACGAGGCGGGCCAGGGCGAAGCCGTCCATGGAGCCGCGCGGCATGTCCACGTCGGTCATCAGCACGTCGACGTCGCCGCGGCTCTCCAGCACCGAGAGGGCGTTGTCGGCGTGGCTCGCCTCCAGAACCTCGAAGCCGGCATCCGCGAGCGTGTCGGCGGCTTCCATGAGAAGCAGCCCGTCGTCTTCGACGAGGAGAACGACAGGCAGATCCGTCGGATCTTGCGTCTCTGTCGAGGCTTGCCTCTCTGGCGGGTTCTGCGTCATCGGCGGCCGGACGATCTCGCGACAGGGGTGAGACGGGGGCCTAGGCCCCGCCAAGGGTGTCGTCAACAACGGCCGGTGTCGCGCATCCGTTTCACCGGAGCGGTGACGCGGCGCCCGGGCAACGCCGGGGCGAAGGCGATCGCCAGCCCCACGAGGGTCGCCAGGATGGCCAGGAACGCCGCCGCGTCGCTGATCTGTTCCACGAATGCCCAGTCCATCGAAGCCAAGGCCGACATCGCCACCTCCGGTGATCGCGCCGCGAGCCTCGGCCCAACATGGTAAAGAGACCGTTAACACCGCTCCGCTCAGGCGTTCAGCGCGGCGTCGAGGTCGGCGATCAGATCCTGTGGATCCTCGAGGCCGACCGAGAGCCGCACCACCTCCGGCCCCGCCCCGGCGGCGATCCGCTGCGGGTCGGTGAGCTGGCGGTGGGTGGTGGAGGCGGGGTGGATGATGAGCGAGCGGGTGTCGCCGATATTGGCCAGATGGGAGAACAGGGTCAGGCCGGAGACGAGCTTGACGCCGGCCTCGTAGCCGCCCTTGAGCCCGAGGGTGAAGACCGCCCCGGCCCCGTGCGGCGTGTAGCGCCGGGCGAGCGCGTGGTAGCGGTCGGTCTCCAGGCCCGGATAGCTGACCCAGGACACCGCCGGGTGGCCCTGCAGGAAGGTCGCCACGGCGAGCGCGTTGTCGCAATGGCGCTGCATGCGCAAGGGCAGGGTCTCGATGCCCGAGAGGAGCAGGAAGGCGTTGAAGGGCGAGAGCGCCGGCCCGAGGTCGCGCAGGCCCAGCACCCGCACCGCGATGGCGAAGGCGAAGTTGCCGAAGGTCTCGGCCAGCACCTTGCCGGCATATTCCGGGCGCGGGGCCGACAGCATGGGGAAGCGCGCGTCGCCCACCCACGGGAAGGTGCCGCCGTCGACCACGAGGCCGCCGATGGAATTGCCGTGGCCGCCCAGGAACTTCGTCGCCGAGTGCACGACGATGTCGGCCCCGTGCTCGAAGGGGCGGATCAGGTAGGGGCTCGCCATCGTGTTGTCGACGATGAGCGGGATGTTGTGGCGCTTGGCGATCTCCGAGAGCGCCGCGATGTCGGTGATGACCCCGCCCGGATTCGCGATCGACTCGCAGAAGATCGCCTTGGTGCGCGGCGTGATCGCGCGCTCGAAGGAAGAGGGGTCGTCGGTTTCGGCCCAGACCACGTTCCAGCCGAAGTTCTTGTAGGAGTGGTTGAACTGGTTGATCGAGCCGCCGTAGAGCCGGTCGGCCGCGATGAACTCGTCGCCCGGCTGCATGAGCGCGTGCATCACCAGGAACTCGGCGGCGTGGCCCGAGGCCACCGCCACGGCGGCGGTGCCGCCCTCCAGGGCCGCGACGCGCTCCTCCAGCACCGCGTTGGTGGGGTTGGTGATGCGCGAGTAGATGTTGCCGAAGGCCTCGAGCCCGAAGAGCGAGGCGGCGTGCTCGGCATCGTCGAAGACGAACGAGGCGGTCTGGTAGATCGGCGTGGCGCGGGCTCCCGTGGTCGGGTCGGGCAGGGCGCCGGCATGGATGGCCCGCGTGTTGAAGCCGGGCAGACGATCGGTCATCGCAAAAACCTCCCGGGCCCGCCGGCCCGCACACGCCCACCCTCTACGCCTCGGCCGCGACCGACGGAAGGGGGCGTCATCCGCTGAAACGAACGCTGGTTCTTTATGCCGGACGGGGAAGGGGGTCAAGGCGGGGCGATGTCCCTCCCCCCGCTGTGGGGGAGGGTGGTCGCGGAGCGACCGGGAGAGGGGGGCACCCTCTCCGACCGGGGCGCA
>NZ_LMMK01000020.1:3810-135237 GCF_001422795.1 Methylobacterium sp. Leaf88
TTCTCCCGCAGAGGGGAGAAGGCCATGCGCGCTAACGCTCCGCCCGACCCCGAACCAGCGCTATCCTGCCGGTCGCGCCTGCGCTAAGGCCCCGGCCATGAGCCAGACAGCCCTCCGCCCCGCCGCGACCCGCCCGACGACACCCGCCGAGGCCGTCCCGGCCGCGCGCATCCTCATCGCCAGCTTCGTCGGCACCGCGATCGAGTTCTACGACTTCTACGTCTACGCCACCGCCGCCGCCCTGGTGATCGGGCCGATCTTCTTCCCGCCCGGCGATCCGGCGGTGCAGACCCTGGCGGCCTTCGCCACCTTCTCCATCGCCTTCATCGCAAGGCCCCTGGGCGCCGCGTTCTTCGGCCATTTCGGCGACCGGGTCGGGCGCAAGGCCACGCTCGTCGCCTCCCTGATGATCATGGGCCTGTCGACGGTGCTGATCGGCTGCCTGCCCTCCTACGCCACCGCCGGCTGGTGGGCGCCCCTCGCCCTCTGCGTGCTGCGCTTCGGCCAGGGCGTGGGCTTTGGCGGCGAGTGGGGCGGGGCGGCCCTGCTGGCGGTGGAGAACGCGCCGCCCGGAAGGCGTGCCCTCTACGGCATCTTCCCGCAGCTCGGGGCGCCGGTGGGCTTCATCACCGCCAATCTCGGCTTCCTCGGCCTCGCCCTGGCGCTCAGCCCCGCCGACTTCCAGGCCTGGGGCTGGCGCATCCCGTTCCTGGCGAGCGCCGTCCTCGTGGGCGTCGGGCTCTATGTCCGCCTCAAGCTCACCGAGACCCCGGTCTTCAAGGCCGCCCTGGAGAAGGCCGCCCCGGAAAAGGTGCCGCTGGCGGTGATCTTCACCAAATACCTCCGCGCGACCCTGCTCGGCACCTTCGCCATGGTGGCCTGCTACGCGGTGTTCTACCTCTCCACCGTCTTCGCCCTGAGCTACGGCGTCTCGACGCTCGGCTTCACAAGGCCGACCTTCCTGCTCTTCGAATGCGTCGCCGTGCTGTTCATGGGCCTCGGCATCCCTCTCTCGGGCTGGGCCGCCGATCGGTACGGCCGCCGCCCCGTCCTCCTCTCCGGCCTCGTCTTCACGGCGAGCCTCGGCCTGCTGATGGGCCCGATGCTCGGCAGCGGCCAAGGCGGACTCGTCCTCGGCTTCCTGTGCCTGGGCCTCTTCGCCATGGGCTGGCTGTTCGGCCCCATGGGCGCCCTGCTGCCCGAACTGTTTCCCACCCGCGTGCGCTACACCGGGGCGAGCGTGACCTACAACCTCGCCGGGATTCTGGGGGCCTCCGCTGCGCCGTACCTGGCGCAGCGGTTGTCGGAATGGGGTGGTGTGGGTTGGGTGGGGCTTTATTTGGCGGTGGCGGCTGGGGTTAGTTTTGCGGCGGTGGCGTCGATGCAGGAGACAAGCGATATTCAGCTGTCTGCTCCAAGTTGAAACGACTACAGTTTCTCGCCTACGTGTCCGATGATGGCGCACGATGTGTCATATTCCATCAAGAAGTGAATTCTTCCGCAGCCGGGAGTGAACCGAGCATGCCAGTCGAATAGCTTGTTTTCTCCAGCGGAATTTGTAAACCAGCAAAGCTTTTTCCGAGTGCTATGCTCTGGAGTAACATTACTTTGGAATTTTGGTAGATCGCCGGAGGTTGGATCCCAATTCGAGAACGATTCGTTAAGCTCGAATAGTCGAAGCTTTACTTCCTTCAACGCTTGGGTTCCAATCAAAAGGCTTCTGATCTGATTTTCGGTGCGTGACAGAAATCGAAGATTTGGAAATATATTAGCACGAAGCTCCCATATCTCGTCACCACTTAGAATATTTTCCGAATATTTTGAGCACCATTGCCTATGGGTTTCGACGTGCTCTTTGCAAGAAATATGACGGACCGAGACATTCGATGTAGATACTTCCACTTCTCCTTCCGTATTTTCGATTATTTTTGATTTTGCAAGTTCTATATATTGTACTTTCCAGGGCTCACTGTTCAGACTCACTGCAACCGTGTTGATCGATTGAGCTAAGCCTAACCCTTTTGCAATGCGGGTTCCGTATACATAATCAGTGTTCTCATACAACTTCGACGAGTCAAATGGCGACCGATTCTCTAATCCTCTAATCAGACGCCATTCCTCTTTGAATTTATCTCCTCTAAAAATTTCGATCAGCGTTTTTCCTGCGCCGACCTCTGTTGCACTTAGCGTACATTCGCTGTGCACAACTACGTCACGCCTTGTTTGTCGAATTATTCTCAATACCTCCAGAAGCAAATTAGCAATTTGAGCGGCTTCGTCTTCAATAATAATATTCGGATTGTACGAAAGCTCATTAATAAATATCGGAAAGCTCATTGATTCTATCCTAGTATCAGGTCGATGCTCTTATCCCACTGATCGAAAAAGCCGTCCGGCCATTTCGATAAGCGACCAGTCGGGTCAACTTCGGGAGTCACTAGGCTGGGTTGCGCCCCATCTAGCGCACGCGAGAAAAAGTTGAGTTGAAGTTTTTCTGAATCAATAATTTTATTTTTGACTGCTATACGCAACCCATTAAGGATATGATCGCTATGGCTTTCAACTATGATTTGCACACCTGAAGCTGCAGTTCTGGCCAGCAAATCGCCTAACGCAACCTGACCTTGTGGATGCAGGTGAGCCTCCGGGTTTTCTACAAGAACTAAGCTTCCAGGCGGACTTGTTAGACAAGCGAGGAGTATTGGAAGAGAATAACTAAGACCAAAACCAACGTTTGTAGGCCGGTATAACTCAGAGCTTTTAATTCCTGCGTTCGATCCGTATCCATATGCCAATCTTACGGTATCTGTTCGATCAACTTCTTCTACGCTGACTCTTGCGCCGGGGCTTATTTCCTGCATCCAAGCATTAATTTGACTTAAGAGACCGCTTGTCGCGGAAAAAGACGGGTGCCTTTTAATAGCATGATTAACTTCGCTGTCTTGAAACTTAAACAGATAGTGCGGAGCAAACTCTCCCTTGCTTCCAAGAAATTTCTGTGTGCTTATTACATGGTGAGATTTTGGATAACTCACCATAGGACTCACGCGATCTGCCTTTAAATACTGAAAATAATCTTTGAATAATGAGAATTTGCTTAGCTCTTCGTGTGACAGCGCCGATTTTCCCTCAAGAACATCGCTCATCTGGTCGTAACTGACCGCACAATGAAGTACGTCGGATGACGAATTTTCTTTCAATGAAATAACTATTTCATCTCTATCATTGTTCTCATGGAGGACATCACGACCTACTCCGAGATCGACGAGATGACCATTTAGAGTAAGTGATGATTTGAATATAAACCCATTGTCAAAAGATTGTCTAAGTAGCGCAAAAGCCTGTAGGGTTGTACTTTTTCCAGAACCATTCAAGCCAGATAGTAATGTAATCTGTCTAAATTTAATCGAAATATCCTTGAAAGCCTTAAAGTTCTGAAGTCTGATTGATTCAATCATTTGAACACCTAACTAAAAGCGCTTCGACTTCGCCAAACCTTCTGCGTACTTTCGCTATGTCGCCCGTACCTTGCGAGATCGAAGATTCAAACTCGCGTGTATTCATGAGCAGCATAAATTCGTTTTTCACCAAATCTTTATTGTCGATGCATCCTTGCCGTCGGCTAGATCCGATATTGGCTAGATTTACTACAAAAGTTTCAAATAAAGCTTTATTCACAGGGTAGCGAGCGTCGGAAACACGGTACCGCTTACGAAACGCGTCTTGCTCAAATATCTTGAGGGCAGCGCGCAAAGCTGAGCGAAAATCTCTCTTTAAACTATTCAAAAAATCTTCGCTTTTACCATTAATTTCTCTCATTGTGTCTCCCAGAAATCGATCAAAATCGTATGCCTTGTATTGCTGTGGCGGATTAAGCTTAAACGCGATGAACCGCAGCACCATTTCTCTATCTGCCATTCGTTCGTCGCGAATGCTATTTGATGTCGCCGCCTTGAATTCGACCGTCCCCGCGAGATCCGCCAAAAACGAGCGGGCTCTGCCTGGAATTAAAGCATGGCGCAACTCCTGACTGGAAAGCGGAAGGCCGCCTGTATTGATTCTGGCAAAAATATTAAATTTTACCTCTTCTGGAGTACCATGCTTGATTAAATGTACTACCAACTCCGTCTCTCTAAGCCTTCTCTGAAATCTAGACGAGAGCCCTTGAAATGATTTTCCATTAAATGCGGATCCCAAATACTCCAATCCTCCCAATATTAATCTTGTTTCTGATATTATGTCAGGGTCCATAAATCGGGTAATCGTTGTGAGTCTCTGAATACCATCAACTATAACCCAATTTTCCTCCTCATCTTCCGCGGCATAAAGTGTTGGGAGAGGTATTTTTAGCAATAAAGACTCAATGAGCCTACTTTGCTGTCTATCGGTCCATATGCCTCGCCGGCGCTGGAAATCAGGCTCCAAATCGATTGCATTCGATTTGATACGAGATAAAAGTAGATCAATTGTCATTGATCGAGTAGCAACGTCTATCTTGTCGGGATTAAATGGCTCTCCAATTACAGAAATATCCTCATCTCTATCAATCTGCTCATCTTCGACACCTGAAGCCTCGCCGAACGATGTTTTTTCTTCTAAAAAATTTTGAGATTGGCTCATTACAATGTCCTAGCTGATTTTTTTACTTCATCGATTGCTATCGGATTAGCATATGAGATGATAGACCGCTGGTGAAGCGTAAATATTTCAATCTTCGGACACCGATCCATCACCACAACACACCCCGCCGCCTCAGCCCGTGCGGCGGCGGACTCATCCCGAACCCCGATCTGCATCCAGATGAAGCGCGGCGGCTGGGGGAGGGCGAGGGCCTCGTCCACCACGCCGCCGGCGGCGTCGGAGCTCCGAAAAATCTCGACCATGTCGACGGGCTCGGGCAGGTCGGCGAGGCGGGCGATCACGGGCTGGCCCTGGAGCACCTGCCCACTGAGCCCGGGATTGACCGGGATCACGCGGTAGCCGCGTTCCAGCAGGAAGGCCATGACGTGGTGGCTCGGCCGGGCCGGGTTGGCCGAGGCGCCGACCAGGGCGATGGTCCGGGTCTCGGCGAGGACCCGGCGGATCAGGGCGGGGTCGTAGGCATCGTGGGACTGGCGCATCCCCGATCTTGTCGGGCAAGCGGGGGCGTGCTGCAAGGCTTCGCGGGGTCACGCCAAGTCCTCGCGCGATCGTCCCGCGTCATCGGGTCGGGCGCGGCCCGATGAACCGGAGTGTCCGTTTATGTCCGAGACCCTGCCCCAGGCCCTCACGCTGGAAGAGACCGCGGCCTTCCTCGAATCGGCCTTCCCGCAGATGGAGGCCGGGGGCCGGACCTACCACCTCGTCGAGGTCGGCCCCGGCCTCGCCCGGATGCGGATGGACCATCACGACCGGCACCTGCGCCCCGGCGGCACGGTCTCCGGTCCCTCCATGATGGCGCTGGCCGACTACGCCCTCTACGCGGCGATCCTCGCCAGCCTCGGCCCGGTGGCGCTCGCCGTCACCACCAGCCTCAGCTTCAATTTTTTGCGCAGGCCCGGCCCCACCGGCCTCCTCGGCACCGCCCGCCTGCTCAAGCTCGGCCGGCGCCTCGCCGTCGGCGAGGTCCACATCACCGGCCCGGACGGCGGCCCGCTCGTCTGCCACGCCACCGGTACCTACGCGATTCCGCCGGGCGCCTGAGGGCGACGCGCGACGGGGTCGGCGCGGGACCCGAAATGCCGCGACCTCGACACGACCTCCGCGGTATACGAGCGTTGTCCGGTGGCCCGGTTCGCGCGTAGCTGGTAGAGATCCGGCGCTGACCAGGGGAGACGACGATTTCCGACGATGTATGGGTGACCGGCCTGGGCCTCCTCGCCGTCTTTGCCCTCGTGCTCGCCAACGGATTCTTCGTGGCCGCCGAATTCGCCCTGGTCTCCGTCCGCAAGAGCCGGGTCGCCGAACTGGTCTCCGAGCGTCGGACCCATGCCCGCTCGCTCCAGCGCGCCACCGATCAGCTCGACGCCTACCTGGCCGCGACCCAGCTCGGCATCACGATCTCCTCCCTGGCCCTCGGCTGGGTCGGCGAACCGGCCCTGGCGCATATCATCGTGCCGGCGTTGAGCTTTTTGCCGGAACCGGTCGGCACCACGGCCGCCCACACCATCGCGGTGGTGATCTCCTTCGTCATCATCACGGCGATGCACATCGTGCTGGGCGAGCTCGCCCCGAAGAGCCTGGCGCTCCAGCGCAGCGAGCGCACGGCCCTGGCGGTCGTCCGGCCCCTGGGCGTCTTCCTCTTCGTCTTCCGCCCGGCGATCCTCTTCCTGAACGGCCTCGGCAACGGCGTCGTCCGGATGTTCGGCCTGCAGACGGGACACGGCGAGGGCTCGCTGCACTCCACCGCCGAACTGAACCTCCTGGTCCAGGCGAGCCAGGAGGCCGGCCTGATCCGCGAGGCGCAGCAGGAGGCGGTGCAGCGCATCTTCTCCATCGGCGAGCGCCGCGTGCGCGATATCATGACCCCGCGCCACGAGGTCGAATGGGTCGATGCCGACGAGGAGCCGGAGGCCATCCTGACCTCCGTGCGTGCCTGCGACCACGCCCAATTGGTGGTGAGCCGCAGCGAAGTCGACGAGATCGTCGGCGTCGTGCGCAAGCAGGACCTGCTGAACCAGCTGCTCGACGGCAAGCCCGTCAACGTCCTGGCCGTGACCCAGCCCCCGATCGTCGTGCACGAGAGCATGTCGATCCTCGCCGTGCTGGAGACCTTCCAGGCCAAGCCCGTGCGGATGGCGGTGGTGGTCGACGAGTACGGCAGCCTGGAAGGAATCGTGACGCAGACCGATCTCCTGGAGGCGATCGCCGGAAACATCCCCGAAGTCGGCGACGAGCCGAACGTGGTCGAGCGCGAGGACGGCTCGCTCCTCATCGACGGCATGATGCCGGCCTCGCAGGCCTTCGACCGCCTCGCCTTCGCTGAGCATCCGGATTCCGACGACTTCACCACGCTCGCCGGCTTCGTGATCTTCCGCCTCGGCCGGATCCCGGGCACCGGCGACCACTTCGAGTCGCATGGCTGGCGCTTCGAGGTCGTCGACATGGACGGCCGCCGCATCGACAAGGTTCTGGCGACGCCCCTGTCCTGAGGGCCGAGCGGGTTCGGGGGACGGCTGCGCACGATCGACGGCAAGCCGCGCCCTTGGCGGATCGCGTTGACGCCCACGGGGGCCGGGAGGCCGCGTGGAATGCGGTTTCCAGGGCGGCCTTCGAGGACCTCGCCGCTCGCGGGGGCGACGGGCATGCGCGCGTTCGGGATCATAGGACGACGCAGGAATGGCGAGTCGTCCCCCTCACGCACCACGCGAAATGGAAGGCGAGGGCGTTTTGCAAGCACCGGATCTGGAGGTCCGCTGAGGGGACCAACCGATGACCCGCGGCCTGCGAGGTTCAACCGGCCACGCCGACCTCCGCGAGGGCACCAGCTGGGCAGTCACGGCGCTTCTGCCGAGCCCATAGCACCTACTGCGCCCCGCTCCTCCTCGGGAGAGCCGACGCTCGAAGGCGCCGGCGAGGGCGCTCTACAGCGGCTCGATCGGAGGGCTACGGACGCGCTGACCGGTGCAGGGCGGGCGCCTCATGGCAAACGCCGCACCGGAGCCGCAGCGGTTACAGGATCGCACGACACAAGCGTCTCGCTGACGCGCACGCGCTCGACCGATGTGGAGCGAAGGGTGCAAGCCCGCAGACGTGCGGCTTCGGCACTCTGGATGGGACGCATTGCGAGGCGAGCGCTGGCTCCAGACATCGGCACGTCACGCAAGCAACCGGACCGGATAACAACACGAGCGGCGCCGACCGGGCGGAAACCCGATCAGCGCCCCATCGCCGGTGCAGACCATGTCGAAAACGGTCTGCACGCACCTTGGCGCGTGCAGACCTGATCCAAACTCAGGCGTCGACTTTCTTGCGCGGGCCGCGACGCTTCTTTTCGGCCTGCGGAGCCTCGGCGGCCTCCTCCTCGGGCGGCGAAGCGGACACGGTCTCCTCCGGCGCGCTCTTGGCTACACCCTTCCGGCGCTGCTGACCGAGGCCGAGGGCTCGGGCCAACTCGGAACGCTGCTCCGAGTAACTTGCCGAGGTCATCGGATAGTCGGGCGCGAGGCCCCACTTGGCCCGATACTGCTCAGGCGTCAGGCCACGCAGGGTGAGGTGGCGACGCAGCGTCTTGTACTGCTTTCCGTCCTCGAAGCTGATCAGATAGTCCGCCGTGATCGAGCGGCGGATCTCCTGGGGAGTCGCCTTCGGCGGACCCGCCTCGGCTGCCGGCGTGCCACTGGCGGTTACGCCACGGATCGCCTCATGCACATCACTGAGCAGCTTAGGAAGCTCCGCGCTCTGTACATGATTATTGCTGACGTAGGCCGAGACGATGTCGGCGGCCAGGGTGATGAGTCGAGCTGCGTCGTTGTCTGTTTCGGTCATGTTTCGTAGCCAATCTGCATAAGAGCCGATGTTGTCTTGAAGCGTAGGCTCAGATCTTTTTGCAAGCAAGATGTTACATCACAGAATGGGCAATTTTTCATCCTGTCCGTGTGGATCATTTATCAATTTTTCGCGTATCGCCTGCACACTTTGCAGCAGTCGCGTTCCAGTTGCCCAACAAGACCATCACGGATCGAGCAGGAGCGGAGATCTACGCATGATCCGAGAGACGATGCTGGAACAAACCATTCCGTCAGCGCAACAGGATCGGGCTTTGACCGAATCCGTCCCTCAAAGAACGCTCGGCATTGTTGACGCGTTCGCAAACGGCGGTTTCACCCTACGCGGACAGACGGAAATCCGCGCCTCATCGAGAGCATCGACTGCTGTTCCGACGGTCTCCCACAAGATTCGGACTGACCATCGGACATAACGTTGCGTTCGATAGAACACTTTTACGGTGTTCGCAATGAATGGAGGAGAGTTCGTACAGCATCAGCCAGAAATGCTTGGGGAAGGCCGTGCCGGCATCTGACCAGAGATCGTCGGTGAGGAAGGTGGGTCGCCATTTTCTGGTTTGCCCATAGTTCTTCTTCACGAACGCCGCAGCGATCTCGCGTGGATGAGAACCTGTCTGTGATCAGGGTAAAGTGTTGTCGATCGAGGCTTTGGTACAGCGTGGGCCCGCGCAGCACAGCTACGGCGTTCGGCACGCGAATCCGGTGTCGACGCGGCACACGCATCCCGTGTCGGGTACGACCTTCTCGACGTGTACCATCCCTACCCGAGAGAGCGCCCCCAGCGAACGGGGCAGGGGTGCGCTCCGAGGCGTTCAGTCAAGCCCAAGCATCAGGGTGATGTTCTGTACGGCTGCCCCCGATGCCCCCTTACCGAGATTGTCGAGGCGAGCAACGAGGACGGCTTGTCCATAGGCGTCTTTGCCGAAGACCCGCAATTCGAGCCGGTCGGTGTCGTTCAGGGCTTCCGGCTCGATCCGCTCATCTTCGTCGGCGGGGATCACCCGGACGAGATCCTGCCCCGCGTAATAGGCACGAAGGGCGGTCTCCAGATCCGCGACATTCGGTGAGCCCGGCAGGGTATCGAGGTGCAGCGGCACGCTCACAAGCATGCCCTGCCGAAAATTCCCCACCGACGGGATGAAGATCGGACGCCGCGTCAAACCGGAATAAGCCTGGGTCTCGGGCAGATGCTTGTGGCCGAGACCCAGGCCGTACAGCAGGAAAGGCTCCCCCTGTCCCGCCTCGTAGGTCTCGATCATCGCCTTGCCACCACCACTGTAGCCGCTGACCGCGTTGATGCTGATCGGGAAATTCGCGGGGATCAGACCGGCTTCCACCAGGGGGCGGAGCAGAGCGATCGCGCCGGTCGGGTAGCAGCCGGGATTGGCCACGCGGCGGGCTTCCCGGATCGCCTGCGCCTGGAGGGGCTCGAGTTCGGCGAAGCCATAGACCCAGGCCGGATCGACCCGATGGGCCGTGCTGGCGTCGAGAATGCGGGGCCCGCCGCCCGGCAACGTGTCGGCCAGGGCAACGGTCTCCTTCGCGGCGGCATCGGGGAGGCACAGCACAACGAGGTCGACCGCCTGCAGAAGGTCGCGCTTCACCGCGATGTCCTTGCGGCTTTCGTGCGGAATGCTCTTCAGGGCGATGCGGCCGTCGCGCTCGAGGCGCTCGCGAATTCCGAGACCGGTGGTCCCTGCCTCGCCGTCGATGAAGACCGTGGGCTTCCGCCCGACACCGTTCTCGCTCATGGACACCTGATATCCTTTTCGTCGAGTCGACGAAGACGCATCCTGCATCGACCCGTATGCGCCACGTGGCCGGGACGCTTCGTCAAGTCAATGTCTTCGCGACACTCGAAGAAGGGCGGATGACGGGCGATCAAGCCTGTGTATCGTTTCCCCTTGCCTGGAACGGCGCCGTCGACTGGCCTGTTATGGGCCAAAGGAACCATCAATCGAGGAACAGCGAATGTCGGCCAGCGCGGAGAAGAGTGATCCCAAGCTCTGGGAGAAGGTGAAGAACGAGGTCACGGCATCCGACAAGGGCGGAAAACCCGGACAATGGTCGGCACGCAAGGCGCAGGCTGCGACCAAGGCCTACAAGGATGCCGGCGGCGGCTACAAGGGTAAGAAGTCGGACGACAACCACTTGAAGCAGTGGACCGAGGAAGAATGGGACACCAAGTCCGGCAAGAAAAGCGGCGAGACGGGGGAGCGCTACCTGCCCAAGAAGGCGCGCGATTCGGTGTCCAAGTCCGAATACGACCGGTCGTCGAAGAAGAAGCGTGCCGATTCGGCCAAGGGGAAGCAGTTCTCGAAGCAGCCCGCCGACGTCGCGAAGAAGACCGCCGCAGCGCGTAAATCCCAATCCGGTAAGACCAAGGCGGACCTCATGAAGGCGGCACGGGAAAAGGACATTCCGGGACGCTCGAAGATGTCGAAGAGCGAACTTGAGCGCGCCCTTCACGCCTGATCCATCAGGCGACCAGCGTTCCCCAGGACGGTTGCCACACGTTCTGCGGGTCGATCACAACGATCTCACGATCGCTCTCGTTCGCGACATGGACGGCGATGCCGAAGGCTTGGGCGACCGGAAGCGTGCCGGTGGTGCTGAAGAGGCGGCCGTCGGCGAGCTTCACTTCCCCCGTCGTCGCGCCGTCCACCTGTGCGAGACAGAGGGTCACTGCGGAGGCGTCGGGCTCGGTCACGCGTCGGAAGGGCTTGGCCATGGGGACTCGTCTTTCTGAGGCTCAAAAAGGAAAGGGCGGCCGAAGCCGCCCTGACCAGACACATCTCGAAGGAAGCGCTTAGCGCTTCGAGAACTGGAAGCTGCGGCGGGCCTTCTTGCGGCCGTACTTCTTGCGCTCGACCACGCGGCTGTCGCGGGTGAGGAAGCCCTCACGCTTCAGCGGCGAACGCAGCTCCGGCTCGTAGTACGTCAGCGCCTTCGAGAGGCCGTGGCGCACGGCGCCGGCCTGGCCCGACAGACCGCCGCCATGCACCGAGACGGTGATGTCGTACTGGTCGACGCGGTTCGCGATCTGCAGGGGCTGGCGCAGGATCATGCGCAGCACCGGACGGGCGAAGTAGGTCTCGACGGCGCGGCCGTTGACGACGACCTTGCCGGTGCCCGGCTTGATCCAGACGCGGGCGACTGCGTCCTTGCGCTTGCCGGTGGCGTAGGCGCGGCCCTGGGCGTCGAGCTTCTGAACGTGGACCGGGGCGGCGTTCTCCGGCGACTCGACGTTCGCGCGGTTCAGGTCGGAGAGGGACTGAAGGGTCGCCATGATCAAGCGCTCACGTTCTTGCGGTTGAGGCTGCCGACGTCGAGCGCCTGCGGCTGCTGGGCGGTGTGGGGATGCTCGGAGCCCTTGTAGACCCGGAGGTTGCCCATGATGTGACGGAAGAGCGGGCCGCGCGGGAGCATGCGCTCGACGGCCTTTTCCACGACGCGCTCGGGGAAGCGACCGTCGAGGATGAACTTGGCCGTGCGCTCCTTGATGCCGCCCGGGTAGCCGGTGTGGTGGTAGTACACCTTCTGCTCGCGCTTGCGGCCGGTGAACTTCACCTTCTCGGCGTTGATGACGATGACGTTGTCGCCGCAATCGACGTGGGGCGTGTACGCGGGCTTATGTTTGCCGCGCAGGCGCATGGCGACGATGGAGGCGAGCCGGCCAACGACCAAGCCCTCTGCATCGACGATGATCCACTTCTTGTCGACGTCGGCGGGCTTCAGAGAAAAGGTCTTCATCCCGTGGCGTTCCGTATGGTGTCTGGACAAAACGATGCGCCGTCGCGTGCGGGACGCGACGGCGTTGGCGGCTGCATTAGGCCCCCAACTGCGTTTCGTCAAGACGGATAAGCTCTCTTCCACGCCAGTGAAACGCCGAAAGGTGCGATCTTTCAAGCCTTTCGAGCGCGAGGTATCTGGTTACCGCATGACGATCCGCTGATCGCGGGGATCTCGTCTCGTGACCCTCAAGGCCTCACGGAAGGCCCTTGAGCGAGCGATTCGTTGTCAGGAAGACGCGGCGTCTGTCACGCGAACGCACCCTGCACGCACAGACGAGCGAACGTGCAGGGCAACCGACTGGGCCGGGTGATTTGCGAGATCAGCGGTCCGCCTTGTCCCCGGCCAGGGTCAGTTCGATGTAGCGCAGGGTGGTCGGACGCACGAGGTCGCGAACCTTGCGCGCCATCGCCTCTTCTTCCCGCAGAGATTGCTGGAATCCCGTGAGCGCCGTCTGCTCTCCGGCGGCCTCCGCAATGGCGAGGAGCGACTCGTAGGCCGCGATCTCGAAGTTCTCGAAGGCATGGTTCGCGAAAGCGTTCTTCAGGATCTCGTCCTGGGCGGGCATATGCCCGAGCGCCATCATGTTTCCGACGAAGCCGAGCACACCCTCCTTGAGGCTCGAGGGACTTTCGGAAAGGCTGTGCAGGGCTTCCTCCAGGCGGGTCCGCTGACCGTGCGTCTCCTCGATATGACGGCGCAGGGCCGCCTCCATCTCGGGGTAGCGCTGCAAGCGCTCGACCTGCCGCTCCATGATCTGAAGCGCCTGCATCTCGAGTGCATGCGTGTTCTTCAGAGCCGTGACATAGATTTCGCGCGTCTCGATAGCCACGTTTCTCGTCTCCTGATCGGTAGCGAAGGCGTTCGCCGTCGTTACGAGAAGATCTCCATCGCGGCTCATGTTCCGGCGCAACCTGCGACATCTGTGGGTGCCGCCGCCGCGACATGCCAGCATCGAGGAGCGCCACGGTCGCAAACCGCTGACCCGCATCGACGTGGAGATGTGGCCACGCTCAGCCTCGCTGCAGCCGCTCCAGTTCCGCCTCCGCGGCCAGCGCCCGCGCCTTCCACGCATCGCGCTCGGCCTCGGTGGCGCGCGCCGCGGTCTCGGCACGCTGAGCGCGCGCCGCCTGGGTCGCGGCCAGGGCCTGAGCCCGTTCGCGGGCGCGGGTCTCGCCCGCCATCTGCACCTTCAGGTCGCGGGGCGTGGCCATCGCGGCATTCCTTCATTCCGGTCCGTGGGGCTGCCTTCCCGCGCCGGTACGCCCGGGTCAAGGTCCGCGCGCCACGCAGCGCAATCTCAGACAGTCGTCGAGAAGGTAGACCCGGCCCAACAGCAGTCGGCGTCGGCCCGGGAGATCCCGAGGATCAGCCCCTCCGCCGCAGAAAGCCACGGCAACAGAAGCCGCCCGAGACCCGGCCAGCCAGGCTCGCCCCCGTCGCAGGCGAGCGAGGCCGATCGCAGCATGGCGAGCCCCCCGACTCAGAGACCGGATTCCCTTAGGACGGTTCGGGAGCATGAGGCGCTTCAGGCGAAGGAGTCCTGTCGTCTCGGGACCAGCGGCACATCCGAGGTGCTGTCGCGTCGCCGCATCGTGCGCGAGCCGGCCAGCCCCGCAAACCACATCGGCCATCCGGGGCCGGCGCGGCTGCGAGGGGGCCAGGGGATCCTGATGCGACCCTTATGAAACGACGCCTCGTTGCCGCTCGAACCCTCACGCGCCGCGACGCAAATTCCTCCTGCGATCCGACACCGGGATCGTGCGAACCCACGAGCCATCCATGCCCCGTCCCCGTCCGGTCACGCCCGTCAGCCCGATCTCGGGCCCCGACACGCCACGCTTCGTCATCGGCCAAGACGGGCGGGGGTGCTGGGTGGCCATCGAAGTTCATGGCCGGGCCGGCGGCCTGTTCCGCACCTGCCAGGCCGCGCTGCATTACGCGGTGGAGGCGACGGCGCATCGACCGGATGCCGTCAGGATCGCGGCGGAGCGCGTCGAACTTCGGATCTGAGGGAGCGAACGGCGTTCGGACCGGCTCTCAACCGGCGGCCCCGAGCCCATTCCGGCGCAGGGCAGCATGCAATCCCGGCACGTCACGGGCGGTGCGCAGGGCCACCGCGACGTCCGGATCGCGCAGCCGCCGGGCGATGCAGGCCAGCGCAGTCAGCGAGACGTCCCGGGGGTCCGCCGGCAAGAGCAGGAGCGCGACGAGGTCCACGGGACACCCATCAATGGCCTCGAAGTCGAGGGGATCGCGCAGGCGGGCCAGGAGCCCGAAGGGTCGGTCCAGGCCGTCGAGGCGCGCATGCGGCAGGGCGATGCCGTCGCCGATCCCGGTGGAGCCGAGGCTCTCGCGCGCCGCCAGGGCCGCGCGGATCGGCGCCGCCTCGCGCCCGAGGGCGAGCGCCGCCCGGCGCGCCAGGTCGTCGAGGAGCGCCGCCTTCCCGGCCGTTCGCAGACCGCAGATGACGCGGTCCGCGGGCAAGAGATCGTCGACGGTCATCGGATTGGTCCGCCCCCATCGTCGGGCGCGCGCAGGCGGTAGCCGACGCCGGTCTCGGTGAGGAGGATCCGAGGGCGCTCGGGATCGGCCTCGAGCTTCTGACGGAGTTGGCGCATGTAGACTCGGAGATATTGCGGGTCGGACGAGGTCGAGACCGCGTTCATCAGCTGGGCGTGGGTCAAGGCCTTTCCGGCATGCTGCACCAGGACCCGCAGGAAATCGTATTCCCGCGGCGTCAGCTTCACCTCCGCGCCGCGGACGCGGACGATGCGGCGCACGAGGTCCACGCTGAGGCCGTCGATCTCGAACAGGGCGCGCTCGCCCTGCACCGCCAGCTGATGACGCAGGGCCGCCCGCAGGCGTGCCAGGAGTTCACCCATGCCGAAGGGCTTGGTGACGTAGTCGTCCGCGCCGAGGTCGAGGGCCTCGACCTTGCCCGGCTCGTCGTCGCGGCTCGACAGGACCACCACCGGGAGGTCGCGATGATCCTCGCGGATGCGACGAAGAAGATCGTGCCCGCGCATATCCGGCAGGCCGAGGTCCAGAATGATCAGGTCGATCGTCTCGCGGGTCAGGATCTCAAGAGCGACGCGCGCGTTCGGCGCCTCGAAGATCGTGTAGCCCTGCGTTGCCAGCCCCATTCGCAGGAGTTTGCGGATGGGCGGCTCGTCATCGACCACGAGAACGGCGGGGCTCATGCGGCGAGGTCCGAGGCGGTGGCGCTCGTGGCGGGCACCGGGAAGAGAAGGGTGAAGACGGCGCCGCTGCGATCATGCCGATTGCCCGCCGTGAGCGTCCCGCCCATCGCCTCCACGAAGCCACGGGCGATGGCGAGGCCGAGTCCGGTCCCGGCCCGCACGCTGTCGCCCTTCCGAGCGCGATAGAACTTGTCGAACACCCGCTCCCGCTCCGCCTCCGGCAGGCCGTCGCCCGCGTCGATGACCTGAAGGCGGACTTGGGACGGCCCGCCGGACGGGCCGGAGACGATCTGCGCCGTCACCGTGACGGTCGAGCCGTCCGGGGCGTACTTCGCAGCGTTGTCGAGGAGGTTGACCAGGACCTGTTCGAACAGGACCGGGTCGAGGCGAAGGGCCGGGAGATCCGGTGCGAGGTCCAGGACGACCCGGTGCTCGGCCAGGATCGCGCCCAGGCGGCGCAGGGCGGTGTCGACGATCTCCGCCACGTCCTGTGCGGTCAGGTTCGCCGCGACCGCGCCGGCCTCGAGCCGGGTCATGTCGAGGAGATTGACGATGAACCGGTTCAGCCGCTCGGATTCGGCGATGATCGTCGCCAGAAGGTCGCCCTTCGCGTCCCGGCCGAGATCGGCGTCGAGGTCGCGCAGGGTCGTGGCGGCCCCGAGAACCGAGGACAGGGGTGTCCGCAGGTCATGGGAGATCGAAGTCAGCAGGGCCTGGCGCAACCGGTCGGTCTCGGCATCGCGTTCGGCCCGCGCCAGATCCTCCACAAGACGGACCCGTTCGATGGCGAGGGCGCCCATGTCGGCGAGGGCATCGAACAGCCGTCGATCCTCGGGCGTCAGGATCGGTCCGCTGCCGTCCGCGTCGAGGCCGATCACCCCGATGGGGCCGCGACCTGTCCGCGTCGGTATGAAAATACGACGGGCACCCGGAAGCGTATCGGCACCGCGTCCCGCCGGCCGATCGTTTGCGAAAGCCCACTGCGCCGCGGCCAGATCCGCCGCGTCGAGGCGGTCCTCGGGGGGATACCCGGCCCGGACCGTCACCGTGTCGCCCTCGGGCAGCAGCAGCACGACCCGTACGTGCAGCATCGCGGCGATCTGCGCGGAGGTCGCCCAGAGAACGTCGTCGAGGGTTCCGCAGGCGGAAAGCTTGCGGCTGAAGCCGTAGAGACGCTCCGTCGCCCGCGCCCGGCGCTGGCTGACCACCGCCACCGCCCGAGCCCGGGCGGCGAGGTTCGAGACCAGCACGGCAACCAGGGTGAACAGCAGGAACGCGGCCACGTTGGTCGGGTCGGCGATGGTCAGCGTGTAGACCGGCGGCAGGAAGAAGAAGTTGTAGGCCAGCGACGCGGCGACCACGGCGGACAGCGCCGGCCCCAGGCCGAAGCGCGCCGCGACCGCCACCACCGCGGTCAACAGGAACAGGTCCGCGTTCTCGACCCCGAGGTAGGGCTGCAGCCCGAGGGCAAGGCCGAGGCCGGCGAGGATGGCCAGGGCAGCGAAACCGTAGCCGGCGCCGTCAAGGGCGGGTCGGACCGGGGCCGTCGCCACCCTCTTGGGGGAGACGGGCGCCGGCAGCGTCTCACCGGGCACGACGTGGATGCTGATGGCGCCGCTGCGGCGCACGAGATCGTGGACCACCGAGCCGTTGAAGAGTTCGAACAGCCAGGACCGCGTCGCCTTGCCGACGACGATGTGATTGACGTTGGCGCCCCGGGCATATGCCAGGAGGTCGTCGGCGACGCGCCGGCTCCCCGGCAGGGTCACGGCGTCGCCGCCCAGCCGATCGGCGAGGCGCAGGGCGTCGGCGACCCGATCGCGGTCCGCTTCGCTGAGGCCGAGGCTCCGCGCGCCCTCCACCGTGACGGCAGTCCACGGCGCGTGCAAGCGATCGGCCAGACGCTTGGTGTAACGGACGAGGCCGGCTGAGCGCGGATCCTCGCTCACGCAGACCATGACCCGCTCCCCGGCACTCCAGGGTCCCGCGATGGCATGGGCCTGCATGTGGCTGAGGAGTTCGTCGTCGACTCGATCGGCGGTCCGCCGCAGGGCGAGTTCGCGCAGAGCGGTCAGGTTGCCGCGGGAAAAGTAGTGGCGTAGGGCACGCTCCGCATTGGCGGGCACGTAGACCTTGCCGGCCTTCAGGCGCTCGATCAGGTCGTCGGGATTGAGGTCGACCACCTCGATGTCGTCGGCCCGGTCGAGGATGCCGTCCGGCACCGTCTCGCGCACCCGGATGCGCGTGATCTGCGCGACGACATCGTTCAGACTCTCGACGTGCTGAATGTTGAGGGTCGTGTGCACGTCGATGCCGGCGGCGAGCAATTCCTCGACATCCTGGTAGCGCTTGGGATGGCGCGAGCCCGGCGCATTCGTGTGGGCGAGTTCGTCGACTAGCGCCAGGGCCGGACGCCGCGCCAGCAGGGCGTCGAGGTCCATCTCCTCGATGACGCTGTCATGGTAGGGGACCCGCCGGCGCGGAACGACCTCGAAGCCCTCGATCAGGACCTCGGTCTCGCTGCGGCCGTGGGTCTCCACGACGCCGATCACCACGTCGGTCCCGGCCTTGAGGCGAGCCCGGCCGATCGTGAGCATCTCGTAGGTTTTGCCGACCCCGGGAGCTGCGCCGAGAAAGACCTTGAGGCGGCCCCGTCCCGTCTCGTCCCGGCGCGCGCGGTCGAGCAAGGCCTCCGGCGAGGGACGCTGGCGCTCGCGGACATCCTCACTCATGGAAAGTCCCTCATCCCACGTGTCCTCCGGCGCGGATTATTGCCGGAGGCGCGCGTCCAAAGCGAGGTTCAGCGCCAGGACATTCACGCGCGGCTCGCCGAGGACCCCGAAGGTCCGGCCTTCGACCTGCGCGGCGACGAGGTCGCGCACCCGGTCCTCGCTGACGCCTCGCGCACGGGCCACGCGTGCCACCTGGAACAGGGCAGCCTCGGGGGACAGGTCGGGATCGAGCCCGGAACCGCTGGCGGTGACGAGATCCACCGGCACCGTCGCGCCGGGGTTCTCGGCCCTCAGGGCGTCGAGGTCGCCCTTCACGCGCTCGGCCAGGGCAGCGCTGGTCGGTCCAAGGTTGGAGCCGACCGAGTTGGAGGCGTTGTAGGGCGACGGCACGGTCTTGGCTGCATCGGCCGGATCGGTGGCCACCGTCGCCGAGGGGCGCCCGTGGAAGTAGCGCGGGCTGGTGAAGGATTGGCCGATCAGGCTGGAGCCGATAATCGTGCCGTCGCGACGGATCAGGCTGCCGGCGGCCTTGGCGGGGAAGATCGCCGCGGCGAGGCCGGTCATGGTCAGGGGATAGGCGAGGCCGGTGATCGCCGTCAGTACGACGAAGAGGGCGAGAGCGGGACGCAGGGAGGCGAGCATGGAGACAACTCTGGTTCGGACAGGAAGGGGGGTCAGGCGAGGTGCAGAGCGTTCACGGCGAGGTCGATCACCTTGATGCCAACGAACGGCACCAGGATGCCGCCGAGGCCGTAGATCAGCAGGTTGCGCCGCAGGAGCGCGGCGGCTCCCACCGCCCGATACGAGACGCCTCGGAGGGCGAGCGGGATCAGCGCCACGATGATCAGTGCATTGAAAATGATCGCCGACAGGATCGCGCTCTGGGGCGAAGCGAGCCCCATGACGTTCAGGGCCTGAAGCTGCGGGTAGAGCGTCAGGAACATCGCCGGGATGATGGCGAAGTACTTCGCCACGTCGTTGGCGATGGAGAACGTGGTTAGGGCCCCGCGGGTCATCAGGAGCTGCTTGCCGATCCCGACGATCTCGATGAGCTTGGTCGGGTCTGAATCGAGATCAACCATGTTCCCGGCCTCACGCGCCGCCACCGTGCCGGTGTTCATGGCGACGCCGACATCGGCCTGGGCCAGGGCGGGCGCGTCGTTGGTGCCGTCGCCGCACATGGCCACGAGCTTGCCGTCCGCCTGCTCCCGCCGGATCAGCGCGAGCTTATCCTCCGGCGTGGCCTGCGCCAGGAAATCGTCGACGCCGGCCTCGGCCGCGATAGCCGCCGCAGTCATGGGGTTGTCGCCGGTAATCATCACCGTGCGGATGCCCATGCGGCGAAGTTCGGCGAAGCGCTCGCGGATGCCACCCTTCACGATGTCCTTCAGGAACACGACGCCGAGCAGCTGCCCGTCGCGGGCGACCGCCAGGGGCGTGCCGCCGGCCTTCGCGATGGTCTCCGCGATAGCCCTGATCTCCACCACGGCCTGCGAGTCCTCGACCGGTCGATAGGCGAGCGCCGCATTCGCGCCGCGGGACGCGATCGGCTGTACTCCCAGAGAGGCGATCACCGCCTCGACCGCACCCTTGCGGATCGACCGTCCGTCGAGGTCGACCCCGGACATCCGCGACTGGGCCGTGAACGGCACGAAGGTGACGTTCAGGCCCGCCATGTCGCGGGCTCGGATGCCGTAGCGGTCCTTGGCCAGCACCACGATCGAGCGGCCCTCGGGCGTCTCGTCGGCAAGCGAGGCGAGCTGTGCCGCGTCGGCGAGATCGTGCTCGTCCACCCCGCCGACCGGCCGGAACTCGGTCGCCTGACGGTTGCCGAGGGTGATGGTGCCGGTTTTGTCGAGCAGGAGGGTGTCGACGTCACCGGCGGCCTCAACCGCGCGGCCCGACATGGCGAGGACGTTGAAGCGAACGAGGCGATCCATGCCGGCGATGCCGATGGCCGACAGGAGCGCACCGATGGTGGTTGGGATAAGAGTTACGAACAGGGCGACGAGGACGATCAGGGGGATCGCCCCGCCGGCGTAGTTCGCAAAGCTCGGGATCGAGGCGACCGCGAACACGAAGACGAGGGTCAGGCCGGCGAGCAGGATGTTGAGGGCGATCTCGTTCGGGGTCTTCTGGCGGGACGCGCCCTCAACAAGAGCGATCATGCGGTCGACGAAGGTCGAGCCGGCCGCTGCCGTGATGCGGACCCGGATCGCGTCGGACAGGACCTGGGTTCCGCCCGTCACCGCCGACCGGTCCCCGCCGGATTCCCGGATCACCGGTGCGGACTCGCCAGTGATGGCCGCCTCGTTGACGGAGGCGACGCCCGCGATGACCTCACCGTCGGACGGGATCAGGTCGCCAGCCTCCACCAGCACCACGTCGCCGACCTTCAAGGCGGTCCCGGGCACCGAGTCCCAGGCATCGCCCGGACCGGTGAGGCGCTTGGCGGTCATCTCGGTGCGGGTCCGGCGCAGGCTGTCGGCCTGCGCCTTGCCGCGGCCCTCGGCCAAGGCCTCGGCGAAGTTGGCGAAGATCAGCGTGAACCAGAGCCAGAGGATGATCTGGCCGGAGAAGCCGAGCCCGGACGCGCCGGTCGCGAGATCGCGGACGAACAGGACGGTGGTCAAGACCGCGACGACCTCGACCACGAACATCACGGGATTGCGGATCATGATCCGGGGATCGAGTTTACGGATCGAGCCGACGACGGCCGGGCCGACGAGGGCGGCGCTGAAGAGGGACGTGGAGGAGCGAGACATGATGGGGGGGTCCACGAAGGGGCGCGGGACGGCCGGGCGCGACGCGCCGGGTCCGTGGCTGGTCAGGGTGCGAGGGCACGGCGCGTGAACTCGGCGGCGAGCACCAGGGCGAGGGCGCCCAGGAGGGTGACACCGAGCACCGCCAGGATCAGGTCCGAGAGCCGGGGCGGCCGGGCCCCGGGAATCGGGTGAGGCTGGCGGGTACCGGATCGGAGCCCGTGAAGGTGGTGGCGCCGGACCCGGCGCGGTGGAAGGGCGGGGCGCACCGCTCAGCCGCCCGTCGCGAAGCTCAGGCCTGCGGTGCCCGCCAGGTGCTCGACGATCGGGCCAAGAGCCAGGGACGGGAAGAACGTCAGGCCGCCGACGATCAGGATCACGCCGACCAGCATGCCGATGAACAGCCCGCCATGGGTCGGCAGGGTTCCGGCGGAAGCCGGCACGGTCTTCTTGGCGGCGAGGGCGCCTGCGATGGCGAGGGCGGGGATGATCACGAAGAACCGCCCCACCAGCATGCCGATCGCCAGCGTCGTGTTGTAGAACGGCGTGTTGCCGCTGAGGCCGCCGAAGGCCGAGCCGTTGTTGGCCGCGGCGGACGTGAAGGCGTAGAGGATCTCCGAGAATCCGTGCGGCCCGGCATTGGCGGGGCCGGCGAGGCCGGCGGCCACCACGGTGGCGAGGCCGGTGAATCCCAGCATCATCAGAGGCAGGCACAGGATGGCGAGCATGGCCATCTTCACCTCCCGCGCCTCGATCTTCTTGCCGAGATACTCGGGGGTCCGGCCGACCATGAGCCCGGCGACGAAGATCGCCACGATGACGAAGACGAGCATGCCGTAGAGACCGGCGCCGACGCCGCCGACAATGATCTCGCCGAGCTGCATGTTGATCATCGGGATCAGGCCGCCGAGGGCGGTGAAGCTGTCGTGCATCGCGTTGACCGCGCCGCAGGAGGCGGCGGTAGTCACCACCGCGAACAGCGCCGATGCGACGATGCCGAAGCGCAGCTCCTTGCCCTCCATGTTGCCGCCCGCGAGCCCGAGCCCATTCAGCACGGAGCTGCCCGCGGCCTCGCTGGCGTACGTGACGAGGACGCCGGCGAGAAACAGCACGCCCATGGCGCCGAGAATCGCCCAACCCTGCCGTTCGTCGCCGACCATGCGGCCGAAGACGTTGGTCATCGCCGCGCCGAGGACGAAGATCGAGACGATCTGGATGAAGTTGGACAGCGCGGTCGGGTTCTCGAAGGGATGAGCCGCGTTGGCGTTGAAGAACCCCCCGCCGTTGGTGCCGAGCATCTTGATCGCCACTTGGCTCGCCACGGGCCCGATTGCGATCGTCTGGGTGGCGCCTTCGAGCGTCGTGGCCTCGATGGAGGCGCCCAGGGTCTGGGGGATGCCCTGTGAGACCAGGAACAGGGTGTAGACCACGCAGATCGGCAGCAGCACGTAGAGGGTGCAGCGGGTCAGATCGACCCAGAACGAGCCAACCGTCCGGGCCGAAGCTCGCGCGAAGCCCCGAACGAGAGCGACCGCGAGGGCAATGCCGGTGGCGGCCGAGAGGAAGTTCTGGTGGGTTAGCCCAAGCATCTGCGACAGGTAGGAGAGGGTGCTCTCGCCGCCGTAGTTCTGCCAGTTGGTATTCGTCACGAAGCTCGCCGCGGTGTTGAAGGCGAGATCCGGCGCCACGGACCCTTGTCCGGCCGGGTTCAGAGGCAGGACGTCCTGCAGGCGCAGGAGCCCGTAGAGCATGGCGAAGCCGAGGGCGTGGAACGTCAGCATGGCGAGCCCGTAGCTGAGCCAGCTCTGCTCGCCCCGTACGTCGATGCCGGCCAGGCGATAGAGTCCGGTCTCGACGGGCCGGAGAACGGGCGAGAGAAGGGTACGCTCGCCTTGGAACACGCGGGTCATGTACCCGCCGAGCGGCCTGACGAGCGCCAGCACGATCGCGCAGAACAGCGCGACCTGAATCCAGCCGTTGATGGTCATGGAGGTGGTCCTTGGGAATTCGTCCGGAGGGCGCGTCAGAACCGCTCGGGGCGCACGAGGGCGTAGGTGAGGTAGCCAAGCAGTCCCAGGGTCACGAGGGCGCCGAGGGTGAGGTCGAGGGTCATGAGGGGGATGCTCCCGTCAGCGCGCTCAGAGGCGTTCGCACAGCAGGGCGTACCCGGCGGCGAGACCGAAGAAGGCGAGTCCTGTGGCCAGGAAGGCGATGTCGAGCATGAGGGGTCCGATCCTGTGCGGCGGATCGGCCCGGGTCGTCACGACCGATCACGCTCGCCCGGAGCATGGACGGGAACCGCATTAGGGTTCGAGTGAGCGCGCCACGCGATTTTATAAGGATGGCATGAGGATCGGAGCGCGCGGCGTCGGCGGCTCGCACCCTCGCGAACGGGTCGCTGCCGAGCCGCTGGTATACACGAGGGTCGTCGTCGAGGTCGCGCCGAAAACCCGTCCCCGTCGGCGGCGTTTCATATCCCGCGCCGCTCCCGCGCGGGATGAACAGCGAAATGGCCGGTCGGCCTCACCGAACGGAGAAGGGCAGCTGATACGGGCGTCCGAACGGGACGCCGTTGTTCACGGTCTGGACGGGCGAGAGGAAGCCCGTTCCGTCACGGCGGTTGTTGCGGGTGTCGACCATGGAGAGCGGCCGCTCGACCCATTCCATCACCGAGACGTCGCCCGGCGCACCGACCTGCAGCGTCCCGAGCTTCGCGTCCCGGTCGATCACCCGGGCGGGTGCCGCGGTCGCCATCGCGATGACCTGTTCCAGGCTGAAGCCCAGGGGCAGGAACTTGCTCATCACCAGGGGCAGGAACGGCATGCCCGGCGTATTGCCGGAGACGACGTGCAGATCCGACGAGATCGTATCGGGCGGAGCTCCCTGCGCGATGGCCGCCTCCGCCACGGTGAAATCGAAGGAACCGCCACCGTGGCCGATGTCGAACACGACACCGCGCTGCTTGGCGGCCAGGGCCGCCGGGAGGAGCTTGCCATCCTGGACGATGTTGGTGAACTGCCCAGCCATGTTGGGCGCGCCCGAGTAGCAGTGCGTGAGGATGTCGCCCGGCCGCAGCAGGTCGAGGATGCGGCTCATCAGGTCGGCAGTCTCGACGCCGCCGATATGCGCCATCACCTTGGCGGGTCGTCCCGACAGCTCACAGGCCTGGATCGCCCGGCGCAGGGGCTCGGCGCCATGCTTGAAGATGACGTTCTCCGACATTCGCACCTTGGCGCCGAGGACGAAGTCCGGGTTCTCCGCGATGGCCAGCGCGCAGGCGTCCACCTGGGCGTTGTCGATGGTGTAGAGTTCCGCGACGGGGAAGGCCGACAGTCCGTGATTGGCGATGTGGACGAAGGCGAACATCCGCGTCCGGGTCTGCGCGGCGATGTGCCGGCGCAGGGCGGCGATGGTGTTGGCGCCCGCGTCTCCGGCGGAGACCACCGTCGTCACCCCGGAGAACGGGACCGTCTCATCGGCCGGGATGCCGATCGCCGAGCCATAGGGAAAGGTGTGGGCGTGGAGGTCGACGAGGCCGGGCAGCACGAGCTTGCCGGAGGCGTCGATCGTCTGCTTGGCCCGATCCGTCGGCAGATCCGCCGCGAGGGCGGCGATCCGTCCGTGACGGATACCGATGTCGCGCTTTCCGCGCAGGGACTGGCTCGGATCGATCACCTCGCCACCCCGTATCACGAGGTCGAAAGGACCGCCCGGGTCCGGTTCCGCCGAGGCCCCGGTCGTGGCCACGAGGCTCGTCGCGGCGGCCCCAGCGAGCCACGCCCGGCGGGTCAGCGTGTCCATGTGGTCGCTCCGTGGAGGCGGGGGCAGGGCTGGGGACGCGGAGGGCGGGACCGCCGATGCCGGTCCTGTGGGGCGGGCGGCGCTTGGCACCACGACATCGCTTCTGATCCCTGACCGCGGCGCTCGTTGATTGGCTCCGACGCTCGGGATGCTAGAGGCTGACGGGCACGGTCGGCAATGCTTTTCGAAGATGGGCGTGCGTCGACGGCGGGAAATGGGTGGGGCGAGGTTCGTCCCCTGGACGACCGGCAGGCGTTCCGCAGACACCGCATCCCAATGACGGGTCCCTGAGGCACGAGCCGCCGCACGAGGACTTCGGCAACTCTTTGGACCGGTCCGATCCACAAACAAATTGCATCAAACTAACCGTCGCGATCGACCTGCAGAAAATCGATCGGCGGCCCCTGCGTCTCATCGAAGACGCCGGCCGTGAGGCACCGGCCGTAGACGCAACCCGTGTCGAGGTTGGTGCGGTAGGGTTGCCGGTCGGGCATCCCCTCCAGTTGCGGCGTGTGTCCGTGAACCACGTGCTTCCCGAAGTCGAAGGCCGTGCCGAGAAACGGCTCTCGGATCCAGAGGCGGTTCCACAGATCGGGATCGACGCCGGTTCGCCCGGGGCGAAAGCCGGCATGGACGAAGTAGTGCGCGGCGTCCTCATGGACGGTGGGCAGGTATGAGAGCCAGGTCAGCACGTCGGGCGGAAACGCTTCCGGGCCGGTGATTCCAAAGGAGCGGAGGGTCTGCCGGCCGCCGTTGCTCAGCCAGGTGGAGGCTCCGTGCGGGTCGCGATAGGCCTCCAGCATCATCTGCTCGTGGTTGCCCATCAGGCAGGTGAGGGCACTCGGAGCGTCGCGCTGAAGGTGCCTGAGAATCTCGATCACCCGGGCGCTCTCGGGACCCCGATCCACGTAGTCGCCCAGGCAGACGATGCGGGCCGGACGCCCGGCCCGGTGCAGGTTGATCCGCTCCAACAGACGGAGCAACGCATCGGCGCAGCCGTGAATATCGCCGATCGCGTAGGTGAGGACGTTCATGCGAAGTCCGGTGACAGCGTTGGGAGCATCCCCGTCGCATGGCAGGAAACGGATGCGCTGAACATCCTTGCGTTGGGCCGGCTCCGGAGCCAACGCCGCGTTCAAGGGTCACGGGCCACGCGACTGTGAAGGCTGGGGCCTAACGGAAGATCTGGATCATCGCCGGGGTCAGGATGACGACGAAGAGTACCGGAAGGAAGAACAGGATCATCGGCACCGTCAGCTTCGGCGGCAGGGCGGCGGCCTTCTTCTCAGCCTCGTTCATCCGCATGTCGCGGCTTTCCTGGGACAGCACGCGCAGGGCCTGGCCGACGGGCGTTCCGTAGCGCTCGGCCTGGATCAGTGCCGTCGTCACCGCCTTGATCTGATCGAGACCGATGCGGTTGGCGAGGTTTTCAAAGGCGATGCGCCGATCCGGCAGGTAGGAGAGCTCGGCGGTCAGGACCGCGAGTTCCTCGGCGAGCACGATGGATTGCCCGACCACCTCGGTGCTGACGCGCCGGAACGCGTGTTCGACGGACATGCCGGACTCGACGCAAATCAGCGTGAGGTCAAGGGCATCCGGCCAGGCGGCCCGGATCTCGGTCTGCCGCTTGCTGGCGCGGTTGTGGAGGTACAACTCCGGGGCCTTGATGCCGAACAGGAGCACGCCGATGACGATCATCGTGCGGATGGCAAAAGGCTGATCCAGGACATCGAGCACGAAGAGGTAGAAGATCGCCACCAGAGCCAGAACGATCGGCGTCACCAGGCGGAAGAACAGGAATCCCGTCTCGGCCCCCGGCGACCGATAGCCCGCCATCATCAGCTGCTTGCGGGCGGTCTCCGTCCCGAGCCAACGGCTGAGGTTGAACTGCTCCACCACCCGTTTCATGTAGGCCTTGGGGGCGACCCGGAGCGTCGCCTTGGAGCTCATGCGCTCGCGTTCGCGGCGCCGGATCTCCTCCCGCTCCTCGCCGATCAGCTTCATGCGCTTCCCGAGACGGTCGGGCTCCAGCATCGGTTGGAGCAGCGCGAAGGCTGTCGCAGCCGCCGCGATGGCGGCGAGGGCGGTGCCGAGGAAGCGCGGCTCGGTGACCTTGGCGGCGATGAGATCCAGCATGCGGTGTCTCCGTACGATCCGACCGGACGAGGATTCGAACTTGATACCGGGTAGGCATCGACGAATCAGACGTCGAAGCTGATCATCTTCTTCATCGTGAAGACCCCGAGCGACATCCAGATCGCGGAACACACCAGGGCAAGTTTCCCGATATCGGTCCGCCAGAGCAGGGAGATGTAATCCGGGCTCGACAGGTAGGTCAGGAGGGCGACGATGAAGGGAAGCGCCGCGATGATGCCGCCGGACGCCTTCGCCTCCATGCTCATCGCCTGGATCTTCCCGGCCATCTTCTTGCGTTCGCGCAGAACCCGGGACAGGTTGGCGAGGGCCTCGGACAGATTGCCGCCGGACTTCGCCTGGATGCTGATCACGATGGCAAAGAAGTTGACGTCCGACACGGGCACGCGCTCGTGCATCTTCATCAGGGCTTCGCCGAGGGACAGGCCGAGAGTCTGGGACTCGACCACCTGACGAAACTCGCTGCGGATCGGCTCCTCGGCCTCCCGCGAGATGATCCGGAAGCAGTCACCCACCGGGATACCCGCACGCACACCACGGGTGATGATGTCGATCGCCGTCGGCAATTCGTTGATGAACGCCTTGATCCGCCGCTTGCGCAGATACGTGATGAGCCAGAGAGGCAGCCCGAAGCCGCCGGCGAAGACCGCGCCCAACCCCGCGAGGGGATTGCCGGTCGCGATCAGGATCACCAGGCCGAACACCACCGCCATCACTGCCGCGACGGCGAAATATTGCTTGCGCGACCAGGACAGGCCGGCGCGGGCCAGCTTCAGCTCCAGCGTGACCTTGGTACCTTCGCGCTTCGCCTCGACGTCCTTGAGGCTCTTGGCGACCTGCTCGCGGCGATTGACGGTCGCGACCCGGTTTCCCGGCGCCGTCACGACGCTGACGGTGCGACGGCGTTCGGCGGACCGCTTCTCTCCCGAGAGGTAGGGAAAGACGAAGACGTAGGCGAGCCCCCCGGCCGTGAGCGCGAGGAGACCGGAGGCGAGGGCCAGGCCGCCGGCGTTCACAGCCCACTCCCGCCGGCACCGGCCGCATCGAGGGCCGCCGCGAGCGCTTCGTCCTCGCCGTAATAGCGCGCGCGCTCCCAGAACCGGGGGCGGCCAATACCCGTGGATCTATGGCGCCCGATGAGCTTGCCGTTCGCGTCCTCGCCGAGCACGTCGTACAGGAAGAGATCCTGGGTGATGATGACGTCGCCCTCGAGTCCCATCACCTCGGTAATGTGGGTGATCCGGCGCGACCCGTCGCGCAGGCGGGTGGCCTGCACGATGACGTCGATGGAGCCGCAGATCATCTCTCGCAGCGTCCGCGACGGCAGACTGAAGCCGCCCATGGTGATCATCGACTCGATACGGGCCAGGGCTTCGCGCGGGGAGTTCGCGTGGAGCGTCCCCATCGAGCCGTCGTGACCGGTGTTCATGGCCTGCAGGAGATCGAAGGCCTCCGGGCCGCGGACCTCGCCGACGATGATCCGCTCGGGCCGCATGCGGAGACAGTTCTTGACGAGGTCGCGCATGGTGACCTGCCCGGACCCTTCCATGTTGGGAGGCCGGGTTTCGAGGCGCACCACGTGCGCCTGCTGGAGCTGCAGTTCCGCCGCGTCCTCGCAGGTGATGATGCGCTCGTCGGCGTCGATGTAGCGGGTCAGGCAGTTCAGCAGCGTGGTCTTGCCGGATCCGGTGCCTCCCGAGATGACCACGTTGCAGCGCACGCGGCCGATGATCTGCAGGATGCGGGCGCCTTCCGGCGAGATCGCTCCGAAGGTCACCAACTGGTCGAGGGTCAGCTTGTCCTTCTTGAACTTGCGGATCGTCAGCACGGGCCCGTCGATGGCCAGCGGGGGCGCGATGATGTTGACGCGCGACCCGTCCGGAAGACGGGCGTCGCAGATCGGCGAGGCTTCGTCGACCCGCCGGCCGACCTGGCTCACGATCCGCTGGCAGATGTTCATCAGTTGCTGATTATCGCGGAAGCGGACGTTGGTCAGCTGGATCTTGCCGCCGACTTCGATGAAGGCGCGGCTGGCGCCGTTCACCATGATGTCGGCGATGTCGTCGCGGGCCAGCAGCGGCTCCAGCGGGCCGTAGCCGAGCACGTCGTTGCAGATGTCGTCGAGCAGCTCTTCCTGCTCGGCGATCGACAGGACGATGTTCTTAAGGCCGATGATTTCCGAAACGATGTCGCGAATTTCCTCGCGCGCCGATTCCGCATCGAGACGCGAAAGCTGGGACAGATCGATCGCCTCGATCAACGCCCCGAAGATCATGCTCTTGGTGCGGAAGTAGTCCTCGGACTTGGCCGACTCCGTGACGGGCGCGGGCTCGGGCCGGCGGGGCGCCTCCGCGCGGGGGCGCAGGGCGGAATCGTCGTGGACCGGCAGCGAAACTTCCGGCTTGTCGACCACGGCCGCCGGACGCGGCGCCTGCACCGCTGCGCTGCCGGATCGTCTACCGAACATGGTGCAGCCTCCTGGCGATCAGGTCACGGGGAGCAGGCCGGAGCATCACGACGCCTTGCGACGGGCGAGCTTGGAGAGCAGCGGCTCGAACAGGTTCGGGCGCGCCCGGCGCAGTTCGGCGCGGCCGGTGATCGAGGCGGCGAGCGACGAATAGATCTCGGCCGCCTTCGCGTTGGCCTGCACCTCGCCGATCATCTGCCCGTTGTTGGCGGCGGTCCCAAACAGCGCGGCATCGAAGGGAATCGCGGCCGTGATCGTGGTGTCGAGGGACTTGGCGAACTCGGCCGCGGCGATCTCGGGACGCTTGGGCACCCCGACGCCGTTGAGGATGATGCGGGGCTTGCGATCATTCGGGCGGTTCTGCTGCAGAAGCGTCAGAAGATTCTTCGTGTTGCGCAGGGCGGCGAGCTCGGGACTCGCGACGATCAGGATCTCGTCCGCGCTGATCATGAGCCGTCGCGACCAGGCGGTCCACTGGTGCGGCACGTCGAGGACGACGCATGGCACGGCGGCCCGCAACAGGTCGAGCAGATGGTCGAAGGCCGGCTCGGCGAGATCGGTGGTGCGGTCCAGGGTGGCGGGGGCTGCGAGCAGGGAGAGATTGTCGCTGCACTTCGACAGGAGCCGGTCGAGGAGATTCGAATCCAGGCGATCCGGCGCGAACACAGCCTCCGCGATGCCCTGGGGCGGATCCTGATTGAAGTTCAGGCTCGCGGTCCCGAAGGCGATATCGAGGTCGGCGATGACCGTCGCGGTGTCCTGCTCCCGACCGATCGTCCAGGCCAGGTTGTGCGCGAGGGTGGAGACGCCGACCCCCCCCTTCGCGCCGACGACGGCGACGGTGCGGCCGACCGGCTTGGCGCCCGGCGCCGTGAACAGGTCCGAAATCGCCTGGATGAGGTCGATCGGGCGCACCGGCGCCATCAGGTACTCGCTGACGCCTCGCTGGATGAACTGCCGGTAGAGCGCGACGTCGTTGACATGCCCGATGACGACGACCTTCGTTCCCTCGTCGCAGACCTCGGCCAGCGAATCGAGGCATTCGAGCGGGCGCGACTTCGCCCCCTGGGTCTCGATGACGATGACGTTCGGCGTGGGCGCATGCCGATACGCTTCGACCGCCGCCGCGCCGCCGCCCATCTGAACCTTGATGTGCGCCTTCTGCAGGCGCCGGTCCGCGCCGGCCGACTCGATCAGCGCCGCGCTCTCCTGCGTCTCGCAGAACGCCTGAATCGTGATCCGCGGCACGGGAGCGATGATGCGCTCGGACGTCTCGTTCAGATCCGTCATGGAGGGAATTCCGGTTCAGGTTGCCGCCGATGCGGGAGCGAAGATGGGGCACGTCGCGGGCGAGACGGTGCGCCCGCCCGACGCGGTTATTGGGAGACCTGCGCCTTGATCGAGGTCTTCCCATCCTGACGCCATTCGATTGACGGATCCTTGCCGTCGCGGATCTTGCCGATGTCGTTCGTGCGCCGGATCGTATCGATCCGACCTTCCGGGCGGGCGCGGACGAGATCGACGGGATCCGCGATCTGCGCGGCGACGTTCGACTGCGTCGCGCAGCCGAAGTTCCAGTAGGCCTCGTTGCGACCGCTGAAGGCCGGATCTCCGACGCCCAGATCCTGGGGCCAGGTTCCGCACTGGCTTCCGCCCCTGGCCTCCATGCGCTGGAAGCTGAGCCGGAGGGGCGCCGCAAGGTTCGGATTGGCCACCGCATAACGGGCGACCACCACCTGGCGGTCGGAGACGCCGCCGTTCAGGCTTATGCGATGCAGGGCCGCGGCCGTCCGTTCCACCGCGGCCGCCGTCCGGGGCGTACCGCCGGCGGGAACGTCGAGGGCCAGCGTCCCGCGCCCGTAGCGCCGGAATTCCAGCAGGAACGCGTCGACGTCGGCGGCCTGGCGCGGATCGAGATGGCCCGTGCCCGTGACGAACACGTCGAGGGTGCGCACGCCCTCGGCGAGGGCGAGGGGATGCCGCGCGCGGTAGTCGGCCGGATAGAGCGAGCCGGTGGTCACGACGGGATCGGCTCGGCAGGCCCCGAGCAGGGCGGCGACGCCGGCCACGGCCACGAGGGCCAGGGGGGTGCGGAGGGGAGAGGTGGACATCGGGGGAGGGTCCTGCTGAGGCCGGGGCCGGAGCGCCTGGATCGGTCGGGAGAGCGCCGGACTAATCGGTGATGAAGCCGACGCGGCCGCGATAGGCGCTGCCAAGGGGACTGGCGCCGGCGACGCCGTAGAGGCGGTTGAAGCGCCCGAGCAGGATGGCCTGCGCATCCTGCGCATCGACGAAACCGTCATCCGGGCGGGAGACCTGGCGCGGCTCCATCGGCTTGGCGATGTAGGGCGTGACCATGATCATCAGCTCGGTTTCCTGCCGCTGATAATCGCGCGAGCGGAAGAGCGCGCCGATGATCGGCAGGTTGATCAGGCCGGGCAAGCCGGTGATCGCCGCCTTGTTGCGCTGCTGGATCAGGCCGGCGGTCATCATCGTCGCGCCGGAGGCGAGCTCGATCGTGGTCTCCGACTTGCGGACGGTGAAGCCCGGCACGGCCGTGGTGGTGCCGGTGAAGTTCAGGTTCAGGGCGTTCTGCTGGTCGATCTCGGTGACCTGGGTGCCCACGCGCACCGAGATCTTGTTCTCCGCCAGCACCACAGGCGTGAAGTTGAGGCTGACGCCGTAATCCTTGTAGCTGACGCTCGGAACGCAGGTTTGGATCGTGCTGGTGCCGACGGAGGTACAGCTCAGGTTCGACGGGACCGGGATCTGCCCGCCGGCCGTGAAGGTCGCAGATTCGCCGGAGATCGCCGTCAGGGTCGGCTCGGCCAGAACACGGGAGACGCCGGCCTGCTCGAAGGCCCGCAGGGTAGCCGTGAGGTTCGCTCCGCCCGGCCCGTTGATCGTTCCGGACAGGAGGTTGCCGGTGGGGAACGAGCCGCCGTTCAGGGCGAGCGGCGCCGTGTTGACGAGGTTCAGGCCGGACCAGCCGCCGCTGAGATTGACGCCGAACTGCTTCAGGACCGTGCGCGACACCTCCACCACCGTGACGCGCAGCATGACCTGATCCTTGCCGCGGATCGTCAGGTTGTTGATGACGGCGCCGCGCGCCGCGGCGCCGGCGGCCGAAATCCCCACGAAGGCATTGGCGATGTCGAGGGCCTGGGCCGCCTCGGACGCCGAGTTGACGGTCCCGGTCAGCACGACCGAATCCCCGGCGGCGCGCACGTCGAAGCGTCCCCCGGCGATGCTCTGGTTCAGGGTCTGGCGCAGCACGTTGAGGTCGCGCGCCACCGTGACGTCGAGGGCCGTGATCTGCCGGCCCTCGGCATCCATGATGAAGATCGACGTGGCCCCGTTCTCCATGCCGATGATGAACACCTTCCGGGTCGAGCGGACGACCGCGTTGGCGACCTTCGGATTGGCGACGAAGACCTCCTTGGCGTCGCGCGGCAGATCGATCACCAGGGAGCGTCCCATGGTGAGATCGATCCGGCGCGAGGTCGCCGCCTCGTTGGTCCCGACCGCGAGGATCGGCGCCGCCGTCAGTCCGCCGGAGGGCTGGCCGTAGCTCGGATTGACCATCGCGTTGGGCAGGAGGCAGGCGAGGAGGCAAGCCAGCAGCGGGGTGCGGCGCGCCGCCGGCCAGGGGGAGAGGGTCATCGACGTGTCCTCAGTCATGGTGCGTGTGCTTCCCTCAGCGTCGCGATTGCTGCTTCGCGACGCCGAACCGCACCACGGTCAGGGCCGTCTCCGGACGACCCTCGAGAATGGGCTCGCCCGCGCGCCCGCTATCCACGAGGCTCCGCAGGGAGAGCGAGAGTTGACCGACTTTCTGGGCGAGCGTGACGGTCTCGGCCTGGGCCGGCGTCAGGGCCAACGTCGCCGTCTGGCCGGTGGCGACGGTGTTGCCGTTCTTCTCCTGGAGGATCTGCCCGATCGCCAGGACGCGCACGTCCTGGAGCAACGTCTCCGAGACCTGTACCTCCGCGCTCCCGCGCGAGGATTCCTCGTCCCGATAGGTCCGGAGCACGTCCACGTGGTCGTTGGGGAGGATGAAGCCGCCTGCCGTGCTGCTGCCGATCGCATCGATGGTGATGGCGACGGCGCGCATGCCGGCGGGCAGGATCGCGGCCATGAAGCCGCCGTCGGAGCGGGCGAGCTTCTGCGGCCGGATCGGTTCACCGGCGAGGAAACTCGACCGGGCGATCGACCCGACGATCTCCTCCATGCCGCGGGGCGAATTGGTGCGGGTGATGTAGCCGCTGGTGACGGCATCGTTGGGCCAGGGCTGCCAACGCAGGTCCGGTGCCTGGATATTCTGGCCCATCGGCAATTCGGCGGCGGCGACGAGCACGTCCGTCATCGGCACGACGGGAGGCGGAACGATGGCGGCCGGCTGCACGACCGGCCTGTCCTCCCCGCTGATCAACAACGCCGCGCCACCACCTGCCACGAGGGCTATGGCAAGGACGGCCAGTCTGGCTGGTTTCATCGCCGAACTCGAACCTGCGACGGCACATCGCCGTGTCGGTTCAGAGTGGCCTGGCATTCCTCAAATTACGGTTAACAAGGAGTAATCGGTTCGACGCATTGCCGAACCGAGGAGCAATGCCGTTCAGACCGCGACCAGGCGAAGCCAGATGGCCGTGTCGGGCAGCACGAGGAGCGCCGAGAGGGCGAGGGCGATGCCGTAGGGCACGCCGGTCTTCGCATCGTGCAGGTGAAGCACGAAGGGAAGGCGGGCGATCGTGGGCGGGAGCGGCTGCTGGCGCAACGCGAGGAGCGTCAGGGTCAGTGCGCCGCCGGCGAGCGAGGCGATGAGGAGGTAGCCGGCCAGCTGGTCGAAGCCGATCCACAGGGCCGTCGCGGCCGCGAGCTTCGCGTCGCCGCCACCGATGAAGCCGAAGGCGAAGAGCGTGAAGGTCACGACGAGGGTCGCGGCGCCGGCGCCGAGGTGCCCGGCGAGATCGTCCCAGCCCAGGCCGGTGGCGACGGCGAAGACCGCGAAGCCGACGACCAGTGCCACCGAGACGGTGTTGGGGATCAACATCGTCAGGAGGTCCCTGACGGCGGCGTAGGCCATGAGAAACGGAAACACGACGAGGAGGCTGACGCTGGCCATGTCGTTCTCGGTCCTGTCTCTTGCGGGCGCAACATTTCGCGGGCGCGGGTCTCTCGCGGGCGGGAGGCCCTGGGGAACCCCGGCCTTGCCCCATGATCCCGGACCGGGATTAAGAGTCCGTGCCGCGAAACCCGAAAGGGCGCACGCCACGCGCGCGAACGATCCCGCAGATCCGAAACGGAGCGAGGAGCATCGCGGACATCCCGCAATACTCCTCGAAACCGGCAAAATCGGAAGATCTACAGCGAACCGATCGGCCACCGGGGCCGTAGCCGCGAGACCGTCCCGGGTGCGCGGACCGCGATTACGAGCTCTTGAGGTTGTTCGCCACGGTGGTGAGGGTCGCACGCAGGTTCGTGCCGACCGTTGTCAGAACGGTGACGACGGCGACGGCGATCAGAGACGCGATCAGGCCGTACTCGATCGCGGTCGCGCCGGACTCGTCGGCCACGAAACGCTTGAACATGGTGGTCATGGCAAAACTCCCCTGGAAAGGCATGTGCCGTTCACGCTGTAGGCGTCTCAATCGGCGACAGGTGGAGTGTGCCCCGGCGCCGTTGCCATTGGGTTAAATCGGTCGCCGAAACCCGGGCGGAGGAAACCGCTTCGTGATGTGGTGAAGGGTTGGTTAAAAGCCGCACGCCGCCCTCGGCAGCGGAGCTGGGGGCTCGATCCGAGACTTCTGGTGATCGCACGCGTCGACTTCACGCCCCCCGCATTCACGGGCGGTTCTAACGAGGGTCTCTCATCACAAGTCGGACAACGCGCTTATCGGTTCGTTTACCGTACTGGTGTCTCTTGGTCGTCGAGCTTCGGCCGGTGGGTGCGTCCCGATGCACCGAGATCAATCACGATCTGCGTCGTGCCGTGCGGTCCAGTGAGCGTCCGATGCACTCCCCAACCAATCCGTCCCACATCCCTCTCCGGATCCTGACGGCGCTTCTCCTGGCCGGGTACGCCGTCTTCGGATGCGGGTCGGTGCGCGCTCAGGCACCGGACGCGCCGCCGACCATCGTGGCGGTCACGGTCGACAACGCCAAGGTCATGCGCCTGCCCGAGAAGACCCAGACCGTCATCGTCGGCAATCCGATGATCGCCGACGTCGCCCTCCAGCGTAACGGCATCCTGATCCTGACCGGGAAGAGCTTCGGCAGCACCAACCTGATCGCCCTCGACGCCGCCGGCCACATGCTAGCGGAATCCACGATCAGCGTGCAGGCGCCGCAGGCGGCCGTCATCACGGTTCAGCGCGGTCTCGAGCGCGAATCCTATTCGTGCACGCCGAATTGCCAGCCCTCGATCCAGCTCGGCGATGCGAACAAGTTCTATGGAGAAGTCAGCAGTCAGGCCGAGAACCGCCGCGCCTTGGCTACCGCTGGCGCCGGACCCACGAATCGCTAGCCCGTTCGCGCGCCGGGAGCCGCGAAGGCCGCTCCCCGGACCTCAACGGACCGGTGTATGCCGCTCGCCGGTCTCGGGCGCCGAGGCCAGGCGAAACCCGTCCAGCCCCTCGACCGTGGCCGCGAGGCCCGCGCGCCGGTCGGCGACGTAGCGCAGCGCGCCGGCGACCACCCGCTCGGAATAGGGTTTCGCGATGACCCCGACCGCGCCGGCGAAATCGTCGGGGATGCGCTTGGCGTTCGCGGTCATGAACACGACCGTGGTGTGAGGATCGGCGCTGAGGGCGCGGGCTACCTCGACGCCGGTGGGGCCGTCGATCAGATGGATGTCCACGAACGCCACGTCGGGGGAGGTCGCCTGCCCCAGGGCGATCGCTTCCGCCGAATTCCCCGCGATGCCGACCGTGATGTGGCCGAGGTCATCGAGCAGGCATTCCAGTTCGAGGGCGATCAGGACCTCATCCTCGACCACGAGGATCCGCAGGGGCGTCTCGGTCATGGGGAAGCCCATTCGGGCCCCGGCGCCCGATCCGTGATGGGACTCTGGAGGGAGATCGCGTCGAGGGGAACGAGGATCTCGACGCGGGTTCCCGGCGCGACGTCGCTCCAGGCGATCACCCCGCGAAGCTGCCGCACCACCATCTCCACCAGGGAGCGACCGAAGCCGGCCGGATTCGGCGTGCCGCCGGCTAAACCGACGCCGTCGTCCTCGATCAGCATGCGCAGGCCGTCGTCGCTGCGCTGCGCGCTGATCGTGATGCGCCCGGGCCGGCTGTCCGGGAATGCGTGCCGGACGGCGTTGGTCGCCAGTTCGTGCAACATCAGCGCCAGGGGCGCCGCCATCGCGGCCGATACGGCGATCGAGTCGATCTCCGCACTGACGGCCGTCCGGTCCGTGTCGAGCCCCGCCACCAGCTCCGAGACGAAGTCGTCGGCGAACTCGCGCAGGTCGAACCGCGTGACGTCGCCGGTGGAGTAGAGCATCCGGTGCACCGTCGAGAGGGCGCCGATGCGCTCCGCCATGCCCTGCAGGGCATCCTTGGCCTCTCCGCGCGGGGTGCGCCGCGCCTTGAGAAGCATCAGCGAGGAGATGACTTGAAGGTTGTTCTTGACCCGATGGTCGACCTCGTGAAGGAGCGCGGTCTTCTGCTCGAGGGCGGCGCGAAGGTGGGCGGTCTGCTCCCCGACCCGTCGTTCGAGCTCGTCGTGCGCGTCCTTCATCGCGACTTCGGTCCGGTACTTGCCGGTCATGTCGGCCTGCGCCGAATAGAAATGCACGATCTGCCCCGTCTCATCGTGCACCGGGGCGACCGTCATGCCGTTCCAGAACGAGGTCCCGTCCTTCCGGTAATTGACCAGCTCGATCTCGATGGGTCGCCCCGCGATCACCGCGTCGCGCAACCGACGCACGGCCCGCGGATCGGTCTCGGGTCCCTGCAGCATGCGGCAGTTCCGACCCGAGATCTCCTCCCAGGCGTAGCCGGTCAGGCTCAGGAAGGCCTCGTTCGCCCAGACGATCGGGTTGTCGTGCTGGCGCGGGTCGGTGAGGACCATGGGCGTCGGACTCGCGGTGAACGCCGCCACGAATGCGCCTGCGCTGATGCCGAGGCCGTGTGCTCCGGTGGCCGGCGTTTCCCTATGCGTCATGATCGGCTTCAGCCAAGACGAGACACCCGAAATGTTGACCTGAACGTTGGCCCGTCGCCGGTCCACTCGGGCGCGACCACAGACTTGAACTGCCGGGAAACCCCGCCGTCAACACCTGGATCGAGGAACCTCTTGGAGGCGATCGGGCCGCTAACAGGAAGATGCGAGACCTCGCGTTAAGATTTCGGAAGGCATGCTGCCGATGGTAAGCGATGCGCCACGGCACGCGGGCCCGGCGACAGCCCCGTGCCGGGGCGGCGCGGAGGCCTGCTATGGTCTGCGGGCATCAAGCCTTTCGGCCCCCAGGAGTTCCATGCCATGGCCCAAAGCGACGCGCTGGAGATCCCGAGCCGCCGCCTCCGACTGAGGGACATCGTCGAGGATCCCCGGATCCTCCTGATGCTCGCCCTGGGCTTCTCGTCGGGATTGCCGCTGCTGCTGGTCCTCGGGACCTTCTCGACGCGCCTCGCCTACTCGGACGTCGACATCAAATCGATCGGCCTGTTCAGCTATCTGGCGCTCCCCTACAGCCTGAAGTTCTTCTGGGCCCCGATCATCGACCGGTTCGACGTGCCGGTGCTGAGCCGGGCGCTGGGCCGCCGCCGGGCCTGGATGATCGCGACCCAGTGCGCGGTCGCCCTGTCGCTGAGCCTCATGGCCTTCGCCGACCCCGGCACCAGCCTGGCGCTTCTCGGCCTCGGTGCGTTCCTCGTCGCCTTCTGCGCCGCGACGCAGGACGTGGTCATCGACGGCTGGCGCATCGACGCCGCCGGCACGGACCTGCAGGGGGTGATGGCCGCCACCTCGAACCTCGGCTACCGCCTCGCCCTGATGTCGGCCGGTGCCGGAGCCCTCTTCATCGCCAGCGCCTATGGCTGGAACGTCGCCTACCTGTCGATGGCGGCCCTGATGGCCGTCGGCATGGTGGCCGCGCTGCTCGCCCCGGCCTACGACCGCGCGATCACCGACGCGACGCCGGCCGCCCCGGCGAGGACCTGGACCTTCCGGGGCGCGGTGCTGGAGCCCCTCACCGAACTGCACACGCGGCTCGGCGCCCGCCTCTGGGCGATCCTGCTCCTCGTCGCCCTCTATCGCCTGCCGGACTTCATCTCCGGCGTGATGGCGAGCCCCCTCTACCGGGAGGTGGGGTTCAGCCTCGTGGAGATCGGAGCCGTCTCGAAGCTCTACGGCATCTGGGTCGGCATCGCGGGCGCCTTCGTGGGCGGCTGGGCCATGACGCGCTTCGGCCTGTTCCCCACGCTCGTGGTCGGCGCCTTCCTGGGTGCGGCCTCGAACCTCGCTTTCTCATGGCTGTCCTTCGGCGGACCGGAGGTCTGGCGTCTCACGGCGACGATCTCGATCGACAACTTCTGCGGCTCCTTCGCCGGGATGGCCCTGATCGCCTACATGTCGAGCCTGACCGCGCCCGGCTTCGCGGCGACGCAGTACGCACTCTTCTCCTCGCTCTATGCGCTGCCGGGCAAGCTCGTGGCCGGCACCTCCGGCTTCGTCGTGGCGGCCTACGGATATCCGGTCTTCTTCGCCTTCACGGCGGCGGTCGGCATCCCGGTGGTCGTCCTCTGCCTGCTGGTCGGCCGGGCGGGCGGGCGAAAGGTGTCCGCCGCCGAAGCGACCGCGACGGACCCGGTCCGCCCCGAAGCGGCCGCGGGCGACGAGATCGGCGGGAACCATCCGCGGGGCCCCGGCCTTGCTTCCACCGGCCAGGACCACCCTGGCGCAGGCCGGCCCACGAAACCCCACCCGGCACACGGATGAGACAGCAGACGTGAGCAACATCAAACTCGTCGACGACACCACCACCGCCCCGGCCGTGAGCCCCGGCATTCCCGGCCTGAGCGAGGCCGATCGGGCGGCTTTGCGGCGCGCCGTCGAGGCGCTGGAGAAGCCCGGCCTCGCGGCGCGGCTCTCGGCCGTGGCCGGCGCCCCCCTGGACATGATCGGACGGGCCCTGCCGGCGCCGGTCACCGACGCGGTGTCGCAGGCGACGGAGAGCGCCATGCGCGCCTCGCTCAAGGTCGCCCTGGCGACGCTGCCGGAGGGGCGCGCGATCGCGGTTCCGGCCGATCCGCTTCTCGCCGGTCCGGCCGATACGGATTCCGCAACGGTCCGCACGACCACGCGCCTGGCGAAGTACCTGCCCTCCAGCGCCTTCGGCCACAAGGCGATGGCCGCCGTCTCCGGTGCCCTCGGGGGCGCCTTCGGCCTCGCGACGCTCGCGATCGAACTGCCGGTCTCCACCACCCTGATGCTGCGCTCGATCGCGCAGATCGCCCGGGAGGAGGGCGAGGACCTCAGCGATCCCGAGAATGCCCTGGCCTGCGTGCAGGTCTTCGCCCTGGGCGGTCGCGAGGCGGCGGGCAGCGCGCTCACCGAGAGCGGCTACTTCGCCGTGCGCGCGGCCCTGGCCAAGACGATGGTCGAGGCGGCGCGCTATGCCGGCAACCGCGCCCTCCTCGACGAGGCCGCGCCGGCCCTGATCCGCTTCTCGACGCAGATCGCGGCCCGCTTCGGCCTGGTCGTCTCCCAGAAGGTGGCGGCGCAGGCCGTCCCCATCCTGGGAGCCGTCGGTGGGGCGGCGGTGAACGCCGCCTTCATGGACCACTTCCAGTCCACCGCCCGGGCGCATTTCACCGTGCGGCGGCTGGAGCGGCTCTACGGGGCGGAGCCGGTCCGGGCCGCGTACGAATCCGAGAAGGCGATGCTTGGCCTCTGAAGCCACGCGCCCGGGCGGGCCTCCTCGCAATCAGGCTTTCGGATAGCGGCGCGCGAGGAGGTCGTGGACGAGGCGGGCGGTCTGCACCTCGCCCCCCTCCGGCCGACCGGGTTTGGTGGACGGGTTCCAGCCATACAGGTCGAAATGGACGTGCGCCCGGGTGCCGGGGGCGAAGCGGCGCAGGAACAGGGCCGCCGTGATCGCCCCGGCGAAGGGGCCGCCGGAGACGTTGTTCAGGTCGGCGACCTTCGAATCGAGCAGGCGCGCATAGGGCTTGTGCAGGGGCAGGCGCCAGACCGGATCGGCGACGGCGATCCCGGCCTCGGACACCGCCGCGGCCAGCGCCTCGTCCTCGGTGAAGAAGGCCGGAAGGTCGGGTCCGAGCGCGACCCGTGCCGCACCCGTCAGGGTGGCGAAGTCGAGGAGCAGGTCCGGTGCGTCGGCATCCGCCAGGGCGAGGGCGTCGGCGAGGATCAGCCGCCCCTCGGCATCGGTGTTGCCGATCTCGACGGTGAGCCCGGCCCGGCTGCGGATCACGTCGCCCGGACGGAAGGCGCTGCCCGAGATGGCGTTCTCCACGGCCGGCACGATCAGGCGCAGGCGCAGGTGCAGCCCCGAGCCCATGACCATGTCGGCGACCGCCAGGGCGGCGGCGGCGCCACCCATGTCCTTCTTCATCAGCAGCATGCCGCTGGACGGTTTGATGTCGAGTCCGCCGGTGTCGAAGGCGACGCCCTTGCCGACCAGGGTCACGCGGGGCGCGTCCGTCGGTCCCCAGGCGAGGTCGATGAGGCGCGGGGCCCGCGGCGAGGCCGCCCCGACCGTGTGGACGAGGGGAAACGCCACGGCGAGGTCTTCCCCGGTCACGACCGAGACGGTGGCGCCGTGGCGCTCGGCGACCGCGCGCACCGCGGCCTCGATCTCCGCCGGCCCCAGGTCGTTCGCCGGCGTGTTCACGAGGTCGCGGCCCCGCGCCACGGCCTCGGCGATGCGGGTGACGGCCGCACCGTCGACCCCGTCCGGTACGACGAGGGCCGGGCGCTCGGAGCCGACCTCGCGGTAGCGTGCGAAGCGATAGCTCCCGAGGAGCCAGGCGAGGGAAGCGGCGCCGGCATCGAACCCGTCCGCGGGAACGAGGCGATAGGTGCCGGGCGGCAGGGCGCCGGGGAGCTTGCCGGCGATCAGCGGATCGCTGCGATCGCCCAGGCCGAACAGGATCTGCCCCAGCCGACCGTCGGCCGCCGGGAGGAGGGCGATCCGCCCGGCCTTCGGCACGAACTCGGTCGCGCGGGCATAGGCCGCCTGCGGGGCCGGCAGCGCCGCCTCGAGCCGGGGCCAGGTCTCCGGAGTGACGCTCAGGATCGGGATCGCGTCGCCCGGATCGGCAACGAGGCGGGACAGGGTCTGGATCATGGCGCTCGCGAGGACAGGGGCGGGAGATTAACGGCGGGTTAGGGTTAACGCTCTATCACCGGGGCAACGGGAGCGCGAAGCGCTCGCCGGAGCAAATCCTAGGCCCCTGCGGGCCGTCGTGGAGCGCGTCATGGTCCGGCCGCTGGTCAACTTCTCCCGGGTGCGCCCGATGCCCGTCCTGGCGGCAGCGCTCGTGGCGGCCCTCACCGCCGGTTGCCAGTCCCGGTCGCCGGAAACGACCGGCTCCATCGGGGGGATCTCCCTTCCGGGTTTCGGCCGCTCCCCGAGCCCTGCCGTCATCAGCCGACGGGAGGTCGAGGCCCTCGGCGAGAAGTACGCCGCCGACTCGAACGACCTGTCGCTGGCCCTGCGCTACGCCCAGGCCCTGCGCGCCACGAACCAGAAGACGCAGGCCGTCGCGGTCCTGCAGCAGGCGGCCCTGCGCAACCCGAAGAACAACACCGTCCTGGCTGCCTACGGCAAGAGCCTGTCCGAGGTCGGCCGGTTCCAGGAGGCGGCCGACGTCCTTCAGAACGCCCACACGCCGGCGCGTCCCGACTGGCGCGTCCTCTCCGCCCAGGGCGCGGTGGCGGACCAGCTCAACGACCATACCCGGGCCCAGGGCTTCTACGAGGCGGCGCTGAAGATCCAGCCGGACGATCCGGTCATCCTGTCGAACCTCGGACTCTCCTACGCCCTCGGCCGCCAGCTGCCGCAGGCCGAGGCGACCCTGCGGCGGGCCGCCGAACAGCCCCGCGCCGACGCACGGGTACGCCAGAACCTCGCCCTGGTGCTCGGGCTGCAGGGCAAGTTCGCCGAGGCGGACGCCGTCTCCCGCCAGGATCTCTCGCCCGAGGAAGCGGCGGCCAACACCGCGGCGCTGCGGGCCTTCGTGGCGCAGCCGAACAGCTGGAAGGCGCTGAAGGCCGCGGATGCCCGCAGCGCCCGGCCGATGCGCCCGGTCGCCTCTGGCCCGGCGGAATGAGGCCGTCTGCCCCCGATGGGGCGGGTGACTTGAGGTTAACCGCAGGTTAAGGCCCACGGCCTAGTTACAAGATGGACAGGACGCGGAGCGACGCCAGCCCGCGGCTGTGCCCCCGGAAGAGGAGAGCGCGTGCGTTGGGGGACTGATCGCTGGCGCTTCTATCGGCTGATCGGACGCGAAGTCGCGCGCTCGGTGCGCGACACCTATGCCCGGGTGACCGGCCGACCCGATATTCTGGCCCGCGCCCGCGTCACAGCGCTCGTCATCGCACCGCACGACCTGCGCACCAGCGACGCGACCTTCGCCGACGACATCTATGCCGGCCTGTTCGTCTTCGCCGGGCGCTCCCTGTCTGTGAGCGGTCGCTCGCCCTTCGACTACGCACCGCCCTCTCCGGAATGGGCCGACATCCTCTACGGCTTCGGCTGGCTGCGCCACCTGCGCGCGGCCGATACGGCCCTGGCCCGCGCCAATGCCCGCGCCTTCGTGGCCGATTTCATCGCCGGCCGGGGCGACGCGGCCCTCGCCCGGCCGACGCCGGTCGCCGCCCGCCGGCTGATCTCGTTCCTGTGCCAGTCGCCCCTCGTCCTGGAGGGGGCCGACCACGCCTTCTACCAGGCCTTCCTGAAGGCCCTCGGCAAAACGGCCCGCGACCTCGAGAGCGACCTGCGCCGGAGCATCGCCCCGCAGAACCGCCTGCTGGCGGCGGTGGCGCTCTGCTACGCGGGCCTGTGCTGCGACGGCATCCAGGCGATCCTGCGCCGCTCGACCCGCATCCTGGTGCGGGAACTCGAGCGACAGATCCTGCGCGACGGCGGCCATCGCAGCCGCGATCCGCGGTTCGCCATGGAACTGCTCCTCGACCTGCTGCCCCTGCGCCAAAGCTTCCTGTCGCGCAGCATCGACCCGCCGGAAGCGCTCCTGCACGCCATCGACCGCATGCTGCCGCTCCTGCGCCTGCTCCGGCACCCCGATGCGTCGCTGAGCCACTTCAACGGCATGGGCGCCACGGCGGCCGACCACCTCGCCACCCTGCTGGTCTACGACGGCGCCCTGGCCCAACCGATGATGCACGCGCCGAATTCCGGCTACGAGCGCCTGGAGGGCGGGCGGGTCCTCGTCGTCGCCGATGTCGGCGCGCCGCCGCCGCTGCCCGATTCCATCAACGCCGGGGCAGGGTGCCTGTCCTTCGAGATGTCGAGCGGCCCCCAGCGCATCGTCGTCAATTGCGGCCTGCCCGCGAGCGGACCCGAGTTGCGCCGTCTCGCCCGCAGCACCGCCGCCCATTCCACCGCGACGGTCGGCGACACCTCGTCCTGCCGCTTCCTCGTCGGGGGGGGAGCCTGGTACGAGCGCTGGGCCGTGACCTGGCTCTCGCACCGGATCGGACCCGTGATCCTGCGCGGCCCGCGCGACGTGAAGTCCGAGCGGACGACGGAGGAGGGCGCCACCATCCTGGCGGCGCGCCACGACGGCTATGCGGGCGATCTCGGCATCGTCCACGAACGACGCTGGCGCCTGGCGAGCAACGGCAACGTCCTCGAAGGCGAGGACGCCTTCCTGCGTCCGCCGGCCGGCAAGCGGGGCAAGGCCCGGCATCGGCCGCAGGAGGTGGCGGTGCGCTTTCACCTCCATCCGGCGATCGCCGCGCGCGGTCTCGACGACGGCCGCCTCGAACTGACCTCGCCGATCGGCGAAATCTGGCATTTCGGTGCCGAGGGCGTGCCCGTGGCCCTGGAGGAGAGCGTCTACTTCGCGGGGATCACCGGCGCCCGGCGCACCGACCAGATCGTGCTCTACCTGCCGGTCGCGGACGACACCCGCATCCGTTGGGGCTTCGCCCGGGTTCCGGCGCGCCAGGGCTGAGGGGACGACTGGCCGCAGCGCACAATTTCATGGTAGGCGCCGCTCAGTTTCTCGTCGCTTGCCTCCGGACGCAACGCCATGTCGCATGACCAGGTGCGGGTCACCCGCGCACTCCTCTCCGTCTCGGACAAGGACGGCCTCGTCGCGTTCGCCACCGCCCTCGACCGCCTCGGCATCGCGCTCGTGTCCACGGGCGGGACGCACAAGGCTCTGCGCGAGGCCGGACTCCCGGTCACCGAGGTCGCCGACCTGACCGGCTTTCCCGAGATGATGGACGGGCGGGTGAAGACCCTGCATCCCGGCGTCCACGGGGGCCTGCTGGCGGTGCGCGACAACCCCGAGCATCAGGCCGCCCTGGCGGCGCACGGGATCCGCGCCATCGATCTCCTGGTGGTCAACCTCTACCCGTTCGAGGCGACCGTGGCGAAGGGCGCCGCCTACGACGACTGCGTCGAGAACATCGACATCGGCGGCCCGGCAATGATCCGCGCAGCCTCGAAGAACCACGCCGACGTCGCGGTCGTGGTGGACGTCGCGGACTACGCCGATCTCCTCGCCGAGCTGGAGGCGAATGCCGGCAGCCTGCACGCGCAGACCCGCCGCCGCCTCGCCCAGAAGGCCTACGCCCGCACGGCGACCTACGATGCGGCCATCGCCAACTGGCTCGCCGGCCAGATCGAGAACGCGGCGACGCCCACCTATCGGGCTTTCGGTGGCAGCCTCGCCCAGCCCCTGCGCTACGGTGAGAATCCCCATCAGAGCGCGGCCTTCTACCGGTCTCCCGGCCTGCCGCGCCCGGGCGTCGCCACGGCGCGCCAGCTCCAGGGGAAGGACCTGTCCTACAACAACCTCAACGACACCGACGCGGCCTACGAATGCGTGGCCGAGTTCGACCCGGCGCGCTCGGCGGCGGTGGCGATCATCAAGCATGCCAATCCCTGCGGCGTGGCCGAGGGCGCGAGCCTCGTCGAAGCCTACGAGCGTGCCCTCAGCTGTGATCCGACATCCGCCTTCGGCGGCATCGTCGCCCTGAACCGCCCCCTGGATGCCGAGGCGGCGCGCCGGATCGTCGAGATCTTCACCGAAGTGATCATCGCACCGGACGCCACCGCGGAGGCGATCGCGATCGTCGCGGGCAAGAAGAACCTGCGCCTCCTCCTGGCCGACGGCCTGCCCGACCCGCGCGGGGCCGGCGAGACCGTGAAGACCCTCGCGGGCGGCCTCCTGGTCCAGGCCCGCGACGCCGCGGTGGTCGACGACATGCCGCTGACAGTCGTCACGCAGCGCGCGCCGTCGGAGCGCGAATACGCCGACCTGCGCTTCGCCTACCGGGTCGCGAAGCACGTCAAGTCAAACGCCATCGTGTATGCGCGCGACGGCGCGACGGTCGGCATCGGGGCCGGACAGATGTCGCGGGTGGATTCCGCGCGCATCGCCGCCTGGAAGGCCGCCGAGGGCGCCAAGCGCCTCGGCACGACCGAGAGCCTGGCCAAGGGCTCGGTGGTCGCATCCGACGCCTTCTTCCCCTTCGCCGATGGGCTGATCGCGGCGGCGGAAGCCGGCGCCACGGCGGTGATCCAGCCGGGCGGCTCGATGCGCGACGCCGACGTGATCAAGGCCGCCGACGCGGCGGGTCTCGCCATGGTGTTCACCGGCCACCGCCATTTCCGGCACTGACGCCTCGCCCGGGCGGCTGGGAACGGCTACGCTTCTTCGAGTCCACGAGGCCCGATCCCATGACTCATACGCACCAATCCAGCCGCCGCGACGAGCGCCGGGCGGCGGGCAAGCGCCTGCGCGAGCAGGTCTCGCGGGAGTCGCACGCCGACTGGCGGCCCGCACCGCAGCGCGATCCCCTCGCAGTCCTCGAGGCCGGGGAAACCGGCCGGCTCGCCGAGCTCGTGCCCCTGCGCCGCGAGCGAATGCGGGCCGACCCGTTCGCCTTCCTGCGCGGGGCCGCCGCCGTGATGGCGGCGGACCTCGAGGGCGTACCGGTGCCGGGCATCCCGGTTCAGGCCTGCGGCGACTGCCACATCGGCAATTTCGGCGTCTACCGCAGCCCCGAGGGGCAGACGCTGTTCGACATCAACGATTTCGACGAGACCCTGTGGAACGTCGACTTCACCGTCGACGTGAAGCGCCTCGCCGCCAGCATCGCCCTGGCCGCCCTGCCGCACGGCGCGGACAAGGCGCGACGGGCGGCGCGGGCCGGCGTCCGGGCCTATCGCGAACACATGCGCGAGCTCGCGGCCCTCTCGCCCCTGGCGATCTGGCACAGCCGGATCGACCTCGACCACGAGGTCGGGCGCCTCGGCGACGGCGACCTCTGCCGGCGCCTCCTGTCCGAGGCCGGGACCGAGAATGCCGATGGCCTCAGCCGTGGCGACGTGCCCACCCTCGCGGTGGCCCCGCACGAGACCGACCCGGTGGAGTGGCGCATCGCCGACAAGGCGCCGATCATCTTCCACGAGGGGCCCCGCGGCCTCACCGAGGCGGTGCGCGACGCGGCGGCGGCCCTGCTCGCCTACCCGCACAGCCTCACCGCCGACCGCTGGACCCTCCTCTCGCGCTACGCGCAGCGCGACGTCGCCTTCAAGGTCGTCGGCATCGGCTCGGTGGGGCTGGTCTGCGCCGTCGGGATCTACAGCGACGCGGACGGCGCCCCGCTGTTCCTGCAGATCAAGGAAGCCCGCCCGTCCGTGATCGGCCAGCTCGCGCTCACGCCGTTCAGCGTCGCCTCGGAGGGCCAGCGGGTCATCGACGGCCAGCGGATCATGCAGGCGGCGAGCGACCTCTTCCTCGGCACGACGGTCTCCGACGCGAGCGGCCGCTGCTACTACGTGCGCCAGCTGAAGAACCGGAAGCTGTCGGCGGTGGCGGAGATCCTCGCCGAGAGCGGCGCCAAGCCCTACGCCCGGCTCTGCGGCACGACCCTCGCCCGCGCCCATGCCCGCTCGGGCGATGCCGCGATGATCGCCGGCTATCTCGGCAAGGGGTCCGCCTTCGACGAGGCGGTCGCCGACTTCGCCATGGCGTATGCCCGCCAGAGCATCGCCGACCACGCCCTGCTGGTCACCGACTTCCTGACGACGCCTGAGCCTCAAGCCACCTGAAACGAAAAGGGCCCCGCCTCGCGGCGGGGCCCCTCGGGGGAGAGCCGGCCTCAGCGGACCGGGTTCTCGTCGTAGGTGAAGATGTCGCGGTCCTTGGTCTCCGGGATGAAGAGGAGGCCGATGACGAAGGTCATCGCCGCGATCGCGATCGGGTACCACAGGCCGTTATAGATGTTGCCGGTCTGGGCGACGATGGCGAAGGAGGTGGCCGGCAGCAGGCCGCCGAACCAGCCGTTGCCGATGTGATAGGGCAGCGACATCGAGGTGTAGCGGATGCGGGTCGGGAACAGCTCCACCAGGGCCGCCGCGATCGGGCCGTAGACCATCGTCACGTAGAGGACGAGGATCGTCAGGATGCCGATGACGATGAGCTTCTGGCCCGTGAAGATGTCGATCGGGTTGGCGACCTTCACGATGGTGGCGTTGCCGGCGGGCGCCGGGTAGCCGGCGGCGGTCAGGGCGGCGGGAACCGACTTGGCGAAGGCCGGGTCGGCGACGGGGAAGTCCTTGCCCGCGATGGTCACGATGGTCGGCGCGCCCGCGGCGACCGGCTCGGTGGTGTAGTTCACGGCCGAACGGGCGAGCAGCGCCTTGGCGACGTCGCACTCCTTGGTGAACTTGGCCGTACCCACCGGATTGAACTGGAACGAGCACTCGTCCGGGTTGGTCTTGACCACCACCGGCACCGTGGACTGCGCCTGGTAAAGCGCCGGGTTGGCGTTGGCGGTGAGCTGCTCGAACAGCGGGAAGTAGGTCAGCGCCGCGATCAGGCAGCCGCCGAGGATCACCGGCTTGCGCCCGATCTTGTCGGAGAGCGCGCCGAAGAACAGGAAGCCGCCGGTGGCGAGAAGCAGCGACCAGGCGATCAGCACGTTGGCGGTGAACTGGTCGACCTTGAGAATGCTCTGGAGGAAGAACAGGGCGTAGAACTGACCGGCGTACCAGACCACGGCCTGACCGGCGGTGAGGCCGAGGAGCGCGAGCAGCGCCCACTTGGCGTTGCGCCACTGGCCGAAGGCCTCCGAGAGCGGCGCCTTCGAGTGGGTGCCCTCTTCCTTCATCTTCTTGAAGGCCGGGCTCTCGTTCATCTGCAGGCGAATCCAGACGGAAATGCCGAGCAGCACGCAGGAGACGAGGAACGGGATGCGCCAGCCCCAGGCCTGGAAGGCCGTGATGGTGGTCTGGGTGCCGTCGGCGGCCGTGGTGACGGTGGGCGCGTAGGCGCCGTTCACGTAGCCCTGCGTCGACAGGATGATGACCAGCGAGAGCAGCAGGCCCAGCGTCGCCGTCGTCTGGATGAAGGCGGTGTAGAAGCCGCGGCGGCCGCGGGGCGCGTGCTCGGCCACGTAGACGGCGGCGCCACCGTACTCGCCGCCCAGAGCCAGGCCCTGCAGCATGCGCAGCGCCAGCAGCGTCACCGGGGCGACCCAGCCGATGCCGTAGCCGTTCAGGGTGTCGTAGGAGGGCAGCAGGCCGACGCAGAAGGTCGAGATGCCCATGATGAGGATGGTGATGAGGAAGGTGTGCTTGCGCCCGACCATATCGCCGAGCCGGCCGAACACCAGGGCGCCGAAGGGCCGGACCAGGAAGCCCGCCGCGAAGGCCAGCAGCGCAAAGATGTTCCGCGTCGCTTCCGGGTAGGCCGAGAAGAACTGCGCTCCGATGATCGTCGCGAGCGATCCATAAAGGTAGAAATCGTACCACTCGAAGACGGTACCGAGGGAGGAGGCGAGGATGACTTTCTTCTCGCCGGCGCTCATCGGCCGTGTGGCCGAATCGCTGACGGGAATTGCGCTGGACGCAACCATGGGACGTTTCTCCAAGTCTTGTTTTGCCCAGGCGTAGTCCGCCCGTGACGTGTTGGACCCTGCGGCGACCGCAGCACTGCGGCAAAAGCTGCCCGGACTGTTCAGCCCGCGGCTCGCCTGAGCCTAAGTCTGAGGACCCGCGGCTCAATGCTAGGCCATGCCACGTTTTCGCCCAAGTCCCCCGACGACCGCGAGAGATCGAATCCAGATATTTTTTTAGCCGTCCGCGAAGTTTTTTTGTCTTTGGCCGGGATTAAAGTCGGGCCCGGAAACGAAGAGGGGCGCGACTCGCGTCGCGCCCCCCTCGAGTGGCCTTTGTTTGCGTCAGCAGCGCCTAGTGCGCGTGGGCGCCGTCGGCACCGATTCCCGTCTCGGAGCGAACGAACTGCGCGTCGAACAGTGCGCGCTCGGCTTTCGCCCGCCGGGTGTTGTCGAGCTTCGAGACGAGGAAGATCGTCAGGAAGGCCAGCGGCATCGAGAACAGGGCCGGGTTGTCGTAGGGGAAGATCGCCACGGGATTGCCGAAGGTCGTCACCCAGACTGCCTTCGACAGCACCACCATCCCGACCGCCGCGACGAGGCCGACGAGGCCGCCGATAAGGGCACCCCAGGTGGTGGTGCCCTTCCACAGGATCGACATGGTCAGGACCGGGAAGTTGCAGCTGGCCGCCACCGAGAAGGCGAGGCCGACCATGAAGGCGACGTTCTGGTTCTCGAAGACGTAGCCGAGATAGATCGCCACGATGCCGATGACGACGGCGGCGATCTTGGAGAGCCGGACCTCCGCCGCCTCGTTGGTGCGCCCGCGGGCGATCACCTGAGCGTAAAGGTCGTGGCTGACCGCCGAGGCGCCGGCGAGCGTCAGGCCCGCCACCACCGCCAGGATGGTCGCGAAGGCCACGGCCGAGATGAAGCCCAGGAAGTACGGGCCGCCCACCGCGTTGGCGAGGTTCACCGCCACCATGTTGGTGCCGCCGATCATGCCCTTGAGCTTGTCGAAGGCGCCGGCCGCGTCGAGGGAGAAGTAGGCCGGGTCGGACATCAGCAGGGCGATACCGCCGAAACCGATGATGAAGGTGAGGATGTAGAAGTAGCCGATCAGGCCGGTGGCATAGAACACCGACTTGCGGGCCGCCTGGGCGTCCGACACCGTGAAGAAGCGCATCAGGATGTGCGGCAGGCCGGCCGTGCCGAACATCAGGCCGACACCCAGCGAGATCGCCTCGATCGGATTGTTGACGAGGCCGCCCGGCGCCATGATCGCGTCACCCTTGGGGTGGGTGGCGACGGCAGCGGCGAACAGGGTCTCGGGGTTGAAGCCGTACTTGTACAGCACGGCGCCGGCCATGAAGGTCGCCCCGCCCAGCAGCAGGCAGGCCTTGATCACCTGCACCCAGGTGGTCGCCTTCATGCCGCCGAAGGCCACGTAGACGATCATCAGCACGCCGACGATGATGACCGCGTAGAGGTAGGGCAGGCCGAACAGGAGCTGGATCAGCTTCCCCGCGCCGACCATCTGGGCGATCAGGTAGAACGCCACCACCACCAGCGTGCCGGTGGCCGAGATGATGCGGATCGAGGTCTGGTCGAGGCGGAAGGAGGCGACGTCCGCGAAGGTGAACTTGCCGAGGTTGCGCAGGCGCTCCGCGATCAGGAACAGCACGATCGGCCAGCCGACGAGGAAGCCGGTGGAGTAGATCAGGCCGTCGAAGCCCGAGGTGTAGACCAGGCCCGAGATGCCCAGGAACGAGGCGGCGGACATGTAGTCGCCCGCGATGGCCAGGGAGTTGGTGCCGGCCGAGATGCCGCCGCCGGCGGCATAGAAATCGGCCGCCGACTTGGTGCCTTTGGCGGCCTTGTAGGTGATGCCGAGGGTGAACAGCACGAAGAACGCGAACATGCCGATGGCCGGCCAGTTCGTCGCCGACTGCTTGACCGCGCCGAGATCGGGGCCCGCGGCGTAGGCCGCCGTCACGGCCAGGGCCGCCAGAGCGGTGCCGAGGACGAGGGGGTGCTTCGCGCGGATCATCGGCCGAGATCCCGCTTGAGGGCGGCGGTCAGCTGGTCGAAGCGGCCGTTGGCGCGCTGGACGTAGATGCCGGTGAGGATGAAGGCGAGCACGATCACGGCGACGCCGAGGACGAGGCCGAGGGAGGCGGTGCCGCCGCCGATCTTCACGGCGAGCAGCGCCTTGTCGAAGGCGATCAAGCCGATGAAGCCGAAATAGATCAGCAGCATGATGATGGTGAGGGTCCAGCCGAAGCGTGTCCGCTCGTGGACCAGTTCCTTGAAGTGCGGGCTCTGCGCGATCCGCGCAGTCTCCAGATCGGCCATGACGGTTTTCTCCCAGGGATCCGCCTCTTGTCAGGGCGGCTTCCGGATTGAAGGCGTGTGAATTGTCGGCGCAGCAAATTGCGCGGACACGGGGTTGCCGTATCCGCGCGATCGAAGGGAACGGGGCGCTCAGTGCGTCCGGTTCTGACGATTCTCGATGAGGTCGTCGACCACCGCCGGCTCGGCGAGCGTCGAGGTGTCACCCAACGAGGAGAACTCGTCCTCGGCGATCTTGCGCAGGATGCGGCGCATGATCTTGCCCGAGCGGGTTTTCGGCAGGCCCGGCGCGAACTGGATCAGATCCGGCGAGGCGATCGGACCGATCTCCTTGCGGACCCAGGTCACGAGTTCCTTGCGCAGTTCCTCCGAGCCCTCCTCGCCCTCCATCAGGGTGACGTAGGCGTAGATGCCCTGGCCCTTGACATTGTGGGGATACCCGACGACCGCGGCCTCTGAGACCTTCGGGTGCGCGACGAGGGAGGATTCCACCTCCGCCGTGCCCATCCGGTGGCCCGAGACGTTGATGACGTCGTCGACGCGGCCGGTAATCCAGTAATAGCCGTCCGCGTCGCGGCGGCAGCCGTCGCCGGTGAAGTAGTTGCCCGGATAGGTCGAGAAGTAAGTCTGCTCGAAGCGCTCGTGGTCGCCGTAGACCGTACGCATCTGGCCGGGCCAGGAATCCTTGATGCAGAGGTTGCCCTCGCACGGCCCGTCCAGCGTCTTACCCTCGGCATCGACCACGATGGGCTGGACACCGAAGAACGGCCGCGTCGCCGAGCCCGGCTTCAGCTTGGTCGCGCCCGGCAGGGGCGTGATCAGGATGCCGCCGGTCTCGGTCTGCCACCAGGTGTCGACGATGGGGCAGCGGGAATCGCCCACGACCTTGTAGTACCAGTCCCAGGCCTCCGGATTGATCGGTTCGCCGACCGAGCCGAGGACGCGCAGGGACGCGCGGGAGGTCTTCTTCACCGGGCCTTCGCCACCGCCCATGAGCGAGCGGATCGCCGTCGGGGCAGTGTAGAAGATGTTGACCTTGTGCTTGTCGACCACCTCCCAGAAGCGGGAGTTCGACGGATAGGTCGGGATTCCTTCGAACATCAGGGTCGTCGCGCCGTTCGCGAGGGGCCCGTAGACGATGTAGGAGTGGCCCGTGACCCAGCCGACATCGGCCGTGCACCAATAGACCTCGCCCTCGCGGTAATCGAAGACGTACTGGTGCGTCATCGAGGCGTAGACGAGGTAGCCGCCGGTGGTGTGGACGACGCCCTTCGGCTGACCGGTCGACCCCGACGTGTAGAGGATGAAGAGCGGGTGCTCGGCCTCCACCGGCTCGGCCGGGCATTCGTCGGTGACCTGGGCGGCGGCCTCGTCGTAATAGACGTCGCGGCCGGGCTCCATGGCGATCGACGACCCGGTGCGGCGCACCACGACCACGTGGTCGACGCTGTCCTGGGGCAGGCGCGCGATGGCGGCATCCACATTGGCCTTGAGCGGCACCTTGCGGCCGCCGCGCAGGCCCTCGTCCGCCGTGATGACCATCTTGGAGGCGCAGCCCTCGATGCGCCCGGCCAGCGAATCCGGCGAGAAGCCGCCGAACACGATGGAGTGGATGGCGCCGAGGCGGGCGCAGGCGAGCATCGCGTAGGCGGCCTCGGGGATCATCGGCAGGTAAATCGTGACCCGGTCGCCCTTGGACACGCCACGATTGCGCAGGACGTTGGCCATCTTGCCGACTTCAGAATGAAGCTGGCGATAGGTGATGTGCTTGGACTCGCTCGGGTCGTCGCCTTCCCAGATGATCGCGACCTGATCGCCCCGCGACGCGAGGTGGCGGTCGATGCAATTGTAAGCGACGTTCGTCCGCCCGTCCTCGAACCACTTGATCGAGATGTGACCGGGCTCGAAACTCGTGTTCTTCACTTTCGTGAAGGGTGTCATCCAGTCGATGCGCTTGCCATGCTCGCTCCAGAACCGCTCTGGATCGGTGACAGAGGCCTCGTACATGGCCAGGTACTTCGCGTTGTCGACGTGGGCGCCCTCGCTCCACGTCGAACGCACTTCGACCACCTTCTCGTCCATCGCGTTGTCCCTATCGGTGCCCGATCGTATCGCGACTGTTCACGCAGCCGGGTCTTCCAAATACCGTCATAGGCTCAACGAGATATTCCCCGCAAGCACCCATATGGCGCGGTGCGGGACAGGACCGGTCTTTTGTCTGAACACTCGTCAGTTGCACCCAATGCAAATGCCGGTCTCGACCTTCTTGTCGATGGCGCGCTGCTTGCGGGTGGTGTCCGACACGCGATCCTCTTCGGGGGCGGCCGCCCGGCCTGGGGGCTTGGTCACGCCGGTCGAAGTGATACTCCGGAACTGGCCGGCCGATCCCAGATTCGACTCGGTGCCGCTCTGTTGGGCCAGGGCCACCCCCGGCAGACCGATCGCCAGACCGGCGATCAACGTCAACGCACGCATCATCGTCTCCATGGCAGGGGAGGGGCTCCCCTCCGCTGTGAAAACAACGCGCGCTGCGTGGGCCGGTTGCAGCGACCCCGGCCCGGTGTCAGGCCCATTTCGTCGCTCCCGGCACGGGGAAGAGCATCTCCACCAGGGTTCCCTCGTCCTTCCGGCTGGAGATGCGGAAGCGACCGTGATTGGCCTCGGTCAACGCCTTGGTCAGCGGCAGCCCGAGTCCGGTACCGCGGGATGGTTCGACCCGGGAGCCCGACCGGAAGGGATGCAGGGCGCCCTCCATCTCGGCCGCCGTCATCCCGACCCCGGTATCGCGGATGCGCAGGGCGATCTCCCCGCGATCCGCGAGCGACGTCGACACGATGACCTGTCCGCCGGCCTCGGTCAGCGCGATGGCGTTCGCGATGACGTTCATGGTCGCCTGGCGCACGAAACGCTCGTCGGCCGAGAGAACCGGCAGGTCGGTGGAGAAGCTGGTGCGCAGGACGATGCGCCGGCGGACGGCCTCCGGGTGGAGGAGCGTGACGCAGTGCGTCACCACGTCGTTCAGCGCGATGTCCGCGACGACGCGGTCGATCTTCCCGGCCTCGATCCGCGCCAGGTCCAGTAGATCCGTGAGGAGATCCAGCAGGCGCGCGCCCGAGGCGTGCACCTCCCGGAGGGATACGCGGTAACGCTCCGACCCCACGGGACCGACGGTCTCGTCGACGAGGCCCCCGAGCGAATCGAGCATCTGCTTGACCGGCGCCTGAAGGGTCTGAGCGACCTGAGCCAGGAGCTCGGCCTGCTGGGGGATCGCCTCCCGTGCCGCGATCGAACTCCGCAGGTCGGCCCCGCTCCGGTCGGCGGCCGCGGCCTCGTCGCGGATCACGGCGCAGACACGTTCCTCCGCGTCCCCCGAGAGCGGCAGCACCTTCACCCGAAGGCGCCGTCCCGTGCCGCGCACCGCCACCGGCACCTCGTCCCGCACCATTGAGCCCGGCTCGGCATGCAGGCGTGCCAGCAGATCGACGGCATGCTCCGAGGCGAACAGGCCAAGGAAGCTCGCGCCCACCACCTCGCGCGGATCGAGCCCGAAGGTCTCGGCGGTCCGACGGTTCAAGGAGAGGATGCGGGCCTGGTGGTCGAGCAGCACGATGCCGTCCTCCAGCGCATCGAGGACCGCGCGGGCATCCACGCTATGGCGGGCGGCGAAATCCTGGGCGATCGCGGTCGCCGTCGCGGCGCGGGCTTCCTCGCTCGGCTCGGCATCGCGGGCGAGCAGGAGGTGGGCCGGTCGGCCGGCCCAATCGAGGGCGGAATGCTCGATCAGGACGCTGACCCGTCCGCCGTCCCGGGTCGTCAGCACCAGGGGTGCCTCACCCGCCGGTCGGGCCTGGGGATCGAGGCCACCGAACAGGTGCCCGATCCCACCGGCCGCCGTGAGATCCTCCCGCGTCGCGTACCCGACGAGGCGGAGGAGGGTCTGGTTGGCAAACAGCACGGTGTCGTCGCGATAGACCAAGACGCCGGAGGGGATGCGCTCCAGGGTCGCCACCATGGCGGCATCGGGCGACAGGTCGTCGGCCGACCGCGCGAACGGAACCGGAAACGGCATCACCGCGCAGGGAAGGCTGGGCTCGGCCTCCCTGTCCGAACGCTCGTCGCCCGCGAACCGGGCACCGAGGGCCCGTGCGATCTCGCGGAACGCCGCGTGCTCGTGGCTCGAGAGATGCGGATCGCCGGAATCGACCGCCGGCTCGACCGCCACATCGGCCTCGGTATGGGAGGCCGCGGGCGGGTCGGGCACGAGCGCGGCCGCGGTCGTCGCCTGGGCGGGCGCCGCCGCGACCGTCGGTGCCGGCGGCGCCGCGACGGGACCCGTGATCGACCGGATCTGCCCGAAGCCGCGACATCCCGATCCGGCCCGGCTCTTCGGAGCGCCGGACATTTCGAGATCGCAGAGGGCGCCATCCGCCGCGATCAACGTCAGCGGGATCGCCCGGAAGGTCCGCCCAAGATCGAGGGCGGCGAGAAGGCCGCCGGCATCGCGCAGGATGTCCGCATCCGCCAGCGCCTGCCAGCTCCGCCCCTCGAGGCGCCGGCGCAAGCCCGGTCCGGCCGCCGACGAAACCTGGAGGATCGTCCCCGCCGCGTCGCTTTCCCAGGTGAAGCGCTGCCGGGCGACGATCGGCTCCCCCGTCTCCACGACGGGTTCGCTTACGACCGGCGCGCCCGCGTGCTCCGCCGCGTCCGGCTCGGCGATCGCAGCCGTGTCGACGGCCGCTACACCGGGTGCGCGGCGCTTGCGGAGACCCTGCAGACGCATCGGGAGCGGCGAGTTCGCGAGGAGCACGACCGCGTCGCGCGACTCGGCGAGGGCAATGCGCATCACGCTGACCAGGACCGGCGGTGCCAGGCGCCGCGCATCGAGATGCAGGCGCATGAGCACCGGCTGGTCCTTTCGCAGGCGAGCCTGCGCGATCTGCTCGCCGAGCCTGAGCCCCGCGTCGACGCGGCCGTCCGCTCCGCTGATGCCGTCCCGGAGATTCGCGGCCCGCGGCGACGCGTGCAGGATGCGCGTCCCGTCCGCATCAAGGAGCAGAACCGCCGTCTTCGAATCGCTCAGGCTGGGGCCGAGGCGCGAATCATCCGCGCATCGACGCAGAGCCGCCTGAATCGCCCCGTCGTCGTTCCCGCCAGGCCCTGAGGCTCCACTCTCGAACATCCGCACCTGTTTCGCGTGACGAATCTTGGAACGTGACGTCCTTTTTACCGCGTCACCGCCTCTCCATAAGCCACGAGAGGGGCCGCCGCACGTTTACCTGTTGTCAACCTTAATGCGCCCGAGCAGGGTGGCATAGGGCCGGCGCTGTGCTATTGTGCAGTGCACAACGCGCCATCAACAACGAGATTGAGGAGAGGATAATGAACAGCACCCCGAATTACGAGGTTCCCGCCGAGATGCGCGATTTCGCCGAGAAGAGCGTCGATCAGGCCCGCAAGGCGTTCGACACCTTCATCAGCGCCGCCCGCCGCACCGCCGACACCGTGCAGGGCTCCGCCGAGATGGCGCGCACCAACGCCCAGGACGTGTCCGCCCGCGGCTTCGAATTCGCCGAGCAGAACGTGACGGCGGCGTTCGACCTCGCCCAGAAGCTCGTCCGCTCCCGCGACCTGCAGGAAGCGATGCAGCATCAGGCCGAGTTCGTTCGCAGCCAGTTCGCCGCCATCCAGGCTCAGGCCAAGGAATTCGGCGGCCTCGCCCAGTCGGCGATGCAGCAGAGCGCCGAGAAGGCCAAGGGTGCCATGCAGGAGGGCGCCGAGCACGCCCGCAAGGCGATGGAGCAGGGTTCCGAAGCCGCTCGCAAGGCCGGCAGCGATGCCGAGCAGGCCATGCGGAACGCCACCAACTCCTAAGTGTCGCTCCGCGAAGCCCTCACGGCTTCCGCCTTGCAGCCCGCTTCGCCCTTCGGCCAAGCGGGCTGTTCGCGTTCGAGCCCGGGCGTGCAGAGCGGCACCGGCTGCGATGCGAACCGTCGCGAACCCGACTTGCCCGCCCCGGGCGGGTCTCCTAACCCTGTCGCCGCGCTTGCCCGAGTGTTCCGGGCCGGCGCTGTCAACGAGGGCGTATGACCATGCGACGTATCTCCCGAGGCAGCCTGATCCTCACGGTCCTCGCCGGGCTTTTCGCGGCACAGGGCGCCAGCGCGCAATATGATGACGATGGCTACGACAGGCCGCCGCCGCGCCGCGCCTATGACGAGCGCCGCCTGCCGCCCCGTCGCGAGGTCGGCCTGAACTGCGATGCGGTGCAGTCGGGCCTGACCGGCTACCAGCCCTATTCCTGCCCGCTGCCGGGTCCGCGCCCCCTCGGTGCGCGCTGCTTCTGCGACATGCCGATCGCGCCCTTCAGCCCACCGCAGACCGCGGTCGGGCGCGTGGTCCCCTGAGCGGTCGACGATCCGACGCCCGGAACGCCGAAGGCCGCGTCATCCTTCCGGATGGCGCGGCCTTCGCGTGATCGTCCCTGTCGCGAAAAATCAGTTCAGAACGACGACCTTGGCTCCGACCTTCACACGCTCGTAGAGGTCGGTGACGTCCTCGTTGGTCATCCGGATGCATCCCGACGACACGGCCTGACCGATGGTATCCGGCTCGTTGGAGCCGTGAATGCGGTATTCGGTGTTGCCGATATACATGGCGCGGGCGCCCAGGGGGTTCTCGACGCCACCTGCCATGTAACGCGGCAGGTCGGGGCGACGGGCGATCATCGCGGCCGGGGGCGTCCACGACGGCCATTCCTTCTTCGCCGTCACCGTCTTGACGCCCGACCAGGTGAAGCCCGGACGGCCGACGCCGACGCCGTAGCGGATCGCTTCGCCATTCGGCATCACGAAGTAGAGGCGCCGCTCGGCCGTGGAGACCACGATCGTGCCCGGCTTGTAGTTGCCGTCGAAGGCCACGATCTCGCGCGGGATCGGGGCGACCTGCGCCTGGGGTGCCGCCTGGTAGCCCTGGCCGGCGGTGGCCGGGTAGCCGTACGGATCGTCGGTCGCGCGGCCGTAGCCGTAGGCCGGATCGGACGCGTAGTAATCCTCGCCGGCATTCGTGCCGAACGGATCATAGGGAGCCGCCACAACAGGGCTCGTGGAGAGAACGCAGACACCGAGTAGGCCTGCGAGGGCAGTCGCCAAGGTCTTCATGTTGGGTCCCTTACCTATGCCGTAACCTTTGCTATACAAGCGTAAGCATGGGGAGTGGTTCCACGGCCCGCGAGGATTCCGTCATTTTTGCGGCGCCCCCGGTTTTAATCCGTTCCTTCTGCCGCGTGCTGGACGGCGGCGACGTCGCGCTTCACCAGGGACTGCATGGCGGTGAAGACCCGACCGGCCAAGGCGGGATCGCCGGAACGATCGGCCAGGGCACACCCCAGCGGTCGCGCAGCCAGCCCTACGGGATATGGGAACTGCCCTCCGCCCGGCGCCCCCTCCGGAGCCGGTCGACGCCGCCCGATCCACGCAGGCACCCCTGATCGCGGAGGCCGTGCCGTCATCGGCCGCCACGTCGCCGTTCAGGGCCTGGAAGCTCTGCCCGCCGAGGGTGAAGCGGATCAGGATGACGTCGCCGGGCCAGGGGCCGCGGGCCCGCGGGAGGTGATCGGGGTGGGAGTCCGGCACCCGCGAGACGTCGTGGCGGATCGCCTCTTCTGCATTGCACGTGTACCGGAGGTTCGTGCAGATTGGCGCGCTGACCTTGACGCTCTTCTCGGAGATGACCGCATTCCCCCGCGTTGGTCCTCCGGGCGGCCTGGGCGAAGGCCGCGTCAGAGGTTTGCGGCGAGCGCGGCCCCATTCGTTTGGGAAGCCCATGGCCACCTGGGCCGCGCAGTCCTCCGCCGACCAGTGCCGCAGCCGCGTGATGTGGCAGGTGGCCTCGCCCTCCGGCGCGAAGGTGACGAGGCCGGTGGAGAGCGGTTTGGCCGAGGGGTCCCGGGCCGGGACAGAGGCGTTCGTGGAGACGATCCGGGGGTTCTTCATCGGTTCGAGGTTGAAGCCGGCGCTGGGAATCTCGCGCCGTCCGGGCCCCGCATGACGAATCAAGTCGCGCCGCCCGGCCCCAGGTCGGTCTCCGCCGCCGCCGCCACAAACGCCTTGCGGGCAAACCAGCGCCCGATCGCGTCCCGCTCGGTCCAGCAGCGACAGAGGACGGCGGGCGAGAGAGGGTCAGCGCTTCGGCTGGTTCATCGCCCAGAGCACCCCGAAGGGGTCGCGCAGCTGGCCGTAGCGATCCCCCCAGAACATGTCGGCCGGCGGCGTCACGGCGGTCGCGCCGGCCGCGACGGCATGGGCGTAGCGCGCATCGATGTCGTCGACCATCAGCATCAGGGAGAAGGCCTGCGGCGGCTGGAGCGCGTGCCCGTACTCGGGAAACGCGTCGCTCAGCATCAGCGACGCCCCGTTGACGTGGAGATGCACGTGCATCGTCCGTCCCTGGTCGTCGACGGGCAACGCGGCAGCGATCTCCGCCCCAAAGGCCCCGACGTAGAACTCCACCGCCTTCATCGCGCCCGCCACGGTCAGGTAGGCCACGAGGCCCCCCTTCACAGGGGCCGGTCCTTCGGGTCGATTCGCGCTGCTCATCGGGATGCTCTCCGCGCCGGCCGCCGACGCGCGTCCGCTCCCGGCGGGGCCGCCCTCGACGATGGATCGGCATCCCACAGGACCGGCCGGACTATTTCAAGCGGCCGCCCACGCGAAGCCTCGAAAGGACCGACCCGGCGCGGTACACGTCGACCCTTCCCGTGCGCCGGAAGCCGGGGCCTCGCCCCCCGCGGCCGAAAGGCTTGACCCCGGGCGGGACCCATGCCTTTTACGGGCGACGGCACCCCCGACTCCGTAGCTCAGCTGGATAGAGCAGCCGCCTTCTAAGCGGCAGGTCGTTGGTTCGAGCCCAACCGGGGTCGCCAGGTTCTTCTCAGAAAACTAAGATGGCAACTCGCGGGGGCGCCTTCATCTGGCGCCTCCCGGCGAGAACATTTGCGACCTATCGCCGGCCATTCTCCGGGTCTCCCGTCAAGTTCTCCTACGCCAAGTCCCACGCAGTCCCACCAAAAGCCGGAGCGGAGCCGAGGGCTCGCCGGACATGGAGACCCCATGCCCCACGCGACACCAGCTTCCCCGAGGGCAACGACTGCCGATAGCCACACGCACTGCTTCGCTTGGGGCAATTCGCGGTGGAGTCGGTCGACGGGGGTTCCAAGGGGGCCGCCGGGAAGCTCAAGGCCGACTACCTTTGCCTCGACCGGTTCGAGGAGATCATCCTCTGGTTTGACAACGACGAGTTTGGCCAGACCGCCCTCGAGGCATGCGTCAAGATGGTCAAGGTCCGCGTGGCCAACGCACCGGCTGGCATCAAGGATGCCGAAAACCTGATGAATCTCAAACGCTCCGGCGACATCATGACCTGACCGGCTGGCTTTGGACCGGGCTGATTTGAAGGATCAGCCAGGACCGAACCAGCTGGACATGCGGCGAGGTTATCTACGATCAGGCCCCAGCGGTTCTCCATCAGGGTGTGACCGATGAAGCAGAGCTTGGCTTCCATTCCCGAACTTTTACGGTAGAGGCGGGCTTCTCGGTCCGTGGTGCTCGCGCGGGTCTCGTTCGAGCGCGTCTGACCCCTGAAGTCGACCTCGACGTTGCGCCCGCCGGCGGACGGCGGCGGATCTTTCCCTTGATCGTTGCCGCCCTTATCCTTGGATTGAAGCATATGAATCGACGCCCAGGCCTCGATCAGCGTCCCGTCGACGCTGAAGAGATCGCTGGACAGAAGCCGCCTGACCCGGGGCTGGGCCAGCACGGCGGCCAGGAACTGGGCCGCGATCCCACCGGCCAGCAGCCGGTCCCGGTTCCGGGTGAAGCTCGAATGGTCCCAGGCCTGATCGTCGATGCCCAGCCTGACGAACCAGCGGAACAACAAGTCGAACGCCAGCCGCCCCATCAGTTGCCGCTCCGAGCGGATCGAGTAGAACATCTGCAGGAGCATGGCCCGTAGCAGCATCTCGGGCGGGATCGACGGATGACCCATCCGGGCCGCATAAAGCGCCGAGAACGACCCGCTCAGGGCCGCCAGCGCCTCGTCCGTCAGTGTCGGATGGCTCGCAGAGGATGATCGGACCGGACCCGAGCCCCAAGGGCCACATACGAGAACAACGCTCCCGAATGCCGATCCGAGCCCCGCATCTGCCTCCCCCGCTGACTGCCAGGGAGCAGTGAATCATGCCAACCCCTGGCACGCCACGGACTTCTTCAACACCCTGCTAAGACCATCCTCCTGCACGCCCGACGGACCTTCCTGGTGGCCGATCACACCAAGTTCACGCGCCGGCCGATGGTCGAGGTGGGACGCCTTGCGCAGATCGACGCGCTCTTCACGGACCGGCCGCCGCCGCCAGAAATCGTCGCCCTGATGGAACGGCACGGGGTGAAGCTCGCATTGAACGGATCGGGAGGCGTCTCGCGAAGCCCTGATTTTCGCTTGCGACTATTCCTCGACAAGGGGAAATCTTCCTGGCGTCGGCATACGACGAGACCTGGAGGAGACTCATGACGTCAGGACGGATCCGTCGGGCCGAGGGAGCCCCCTACGATCTGCTCGTCATCGGCGGAGGCATCAACGGCACGGGGATCGCTCGCGACGCGGCCGGACGAGGCCTCTCGGTCCTGCTCTGCGAGCGTGGGGACCTCGCCGAATTCACCTCGTCATCGAGCACGAAGCTGATCCATGGCGGCCTGCGCTACCTGGAATATTACGAGTTCCGCCTGGTGCGCGAGGCGCTCGCCGAGCGGGAACGCCTGCTGCGTCTGGCACCGCACATCATCTGGCCGCTCCGCTTCGTGCTCCCGCACGACGATGGACTCCGCCCGGCCTGGATGCTGCGGATCGGCCTCTTCCTCTACGATCATCTCGCGCGCCTGCGCACGCTCCCGCGCTCGGAGATGGTTCGCTTGCGAGCATCGCCGATGGGCGCGCCTCTACAGGGTCGGCTCTCGAAGGGCTTCGTCTATTCGGATTGCTGGGTGGAGGACAGTCGGCTCGTCGTCCTCAACGCGATGGATGCCAGGTCGCGGGGCGCCGAAATCCGAACACGGACCGCCGTCGAATCGGCCCGCCGCATCGATGGGTCCTGGACCGCAACCCTCCACGACGTCGGCACCGGGCAGTCCGAGACCGTTCGCGCGAAGGCCGTCATCAATGCGGCCGGACCTTGGGTGAGCGAGACGCTGGGCACCACTCTCGGGATCAACAGCCGCGCGGCAGTCCGCCTGATTAAGGGCAGCCACATCGTCGTGCCGAAGCTCTACGAGGGAGACCAGGCCTATATCCTGCAGCAGCCCGACAAGCGCATCATCTTCGCGATTCCGTACGAGCACGACTTCACCCTGATCGGTACCACCGACGTACCTTACGAGAACGAGCCCGGCCCGGCGACGATCTCGGCGGAGGAGACGCGCTATCTCTGCGAGAGCATCAATCGCTCCTTCGCCCGGTCGATCGACCCGAAGGATGTGGTCTGGAGCTACTCCGGGGTGCGCCCGCTCTACGATGACGCGGCAGCCGATGCCTCGGCGGTCACCCGAGACTACGTGCTCGACCTCGAGGATGGCGGTGGGCGGGCTCCAGCGCTCTCGGTCTTCGGCGGCAAGATCACGACCTACCGTCGCCTCGCCGAGCACGCGATGGAGAAGATCGCGCCACATTTCCCGGAGCTCAAGAAAGCCTGGACCGGTACTGCAGTCCTGCCCGGCGGCGCGATGCCGGAGGCGAATTTCGAAACATTTCTGGAGCAGTTCCGCCGAGAGGCTCCTTTCCTCCCGTCCGAGACCGCGCGGCGCCTCGCCCGAGCCTATGGGACCGAAGCGCGGACCATCGTGAAGGGCGCCCGCAGTCTCGCGGATCTCGGCGACGCCTTCGACGGCGGCCTGACGGCTGTCGAGGTCGACTATCTCGTTCGCGCCGAATGGGTGCGGACCGCCGAGGACATCCTTTGGCGCCGCTCGAAGCTCGGCCTGCGCACGAGTCCGAAAAGTGCCGCGCGCCTCGCCGCCTATATCGCGCGGAAGGCCGAAGCCGCCTGACGCCAACGCCTTCCGAAACGCCAAAGCCGGCGCGAAGACCGGCCCGGACATCTTCGACGCCGCTCCCAAGGGAGGAAGACGACCATGTCTCAGTATGTCGGCGCCATCGACCAGGGCACCACCAGCAGCCGCTTCATCGTCTTCGATCGCGAAGGGCACATCACCGCCTGCAGGCAGCGGGAACATGCGCAGATCTATCCGCGGCCCGGCCACGTCGAGCACGATCCGATAGAGATCTGGCGCAATACGCAGGCCGTCATGCAGGATGCCCTCGACGGGGCCGGACTGACGCCGAAGGACCTGCTCTCGATCGGCATCACGAACCAGCGTGAGACTACGCTGATCTGGGACCGGCGCACGGGTACTCCGCTTCACAATGCGCTGGTCTGGCAGGATACCCGCAACGATCGCCTCGTGACCGAGTTTGCTCGCCACGGCGGCCGCGATCGCTTCCGGGCGCTCACAGGCCTGCCCCTGGCGAGCTACTTCTCGGGCTTGAAACTGCGCTGGCTCCTCGACCATGTCGACGGCGCGCGAGAGAAGGCGGAAGCTGGCGACGTCCTATTCGGAAATATCGACAGCTGGCTCGTCTGGAATCTCACCGGCGGCCCGGACGGCGGCCTCCACGTCACCGACGTGACCAATGCCAGCCGCACCCAACTCATGTCCCTCGAGACCCTGGCCTGGGACGATGGCATGCTTGCCATGTTCGGAATTCCCCGCGCGATGCTGCCGGGGATTGTCTCGTCGTCCCAAGTCTACGGAGAGACACGCCTGCCCTTCGCCGGGGTGCCGATCGCCGGGATCCTCGGAGACCAGCAGGCCGCCCTGTTCGGCCAGACCTGCTTTCGGCCGGGCGAAGCGAAGAACACCTACGGCACCGGCTGTTTCGCCTTGATGAACACCGGCGAGACGCCAATGCCCTCGACCTGTGGCCTCGTGACGACGCTGGGCTACAAGCTCGACGGCGCGCCCGCGGTCTACGCGCTGGAAGGTTCCATCGCCATCACGGGCGCGCTGGTGCAGTGGCTGCGCGACAACCTGCACATGATCCAGGACAGCGCCGAGGTCGAGCGCCTGGCCACCACCGTGGAAGACAATGGCGGTGTCTACTTCGTGCCCGCCTTCTCTGGGCTCTACGCGCCGCACTGGAACGAGGGTGCCCGCGGCCTGATCATCGGCCTGACCCGCTATGCCAATCGCGGCCACATCGCCCGGGCCTGCTTGGAGGCTACGGCGTTCCAGACCCACGAGGTCCTGGAGGCGATGGAGAAGGATTCCGGCATCCCGGTGCGGGAGCTGCGCTCGGACGGCGGCATGGTCGCCAACGTGACCCTCATGCAGTTTCAGGCCGATATCCTCGACGTTCCGGTCGTGCGGCCGAAGGTGACGGAGACCACAGCGCTGGGAGCCGCCTACGCTGCGGGCCTCGCGACCGGATACTGGAAGAGCACGGACGACCTCGTGCGCAACTGGGGAATCGACCGGCGCTGGGAGCCAAATATGGACGCGACGCAGCGCCAGCGCATCACCGCGGCCTGGGGCCGGGCGGTGAAGCGCGCCTTCGACTGGGACAGGCAGGACGACTGACGTTCACCCCGACATCGACCACCTCGGAAACACAAGACGACGTCGGCGGACTTGCCATGACGTCGCCACTCCTGGGGGAGCTTCTCGGCACGATGGTGCTGATCATCCTCGGCAAAGGGGTTGTGGCCGGGGCCCTCCTTGCGCGGCTCGGAGGCGGAAGGCGCGGGCTGAATCGCGACCACCGCTGGCTGGGCCTTCGCCGTCCTGGCTGGGCCTTCGCCGTCCTGGCCGGGATCTTCGTCGCCGCTGCGACGGGCAAGCCCGACGCGCACACCGACCCCGCGGTCACGATCGCGGCGGCGATCGCCTCCGGTTCTCACGAACGTCCGTAATGGGGCCGCCTGCGTCGTCACGGCCCTGAGCGGGGTGGACCCTGTCATCTTCGAAGCACGGGGTCGGCGGCCCGATGCAGCGGTCGCCACCGATGTACCGCGCGCCATCCGTTCGGATTTCTCCCTCGACTTGCCGGGGCACGCAGGGCCTGCGGACATGGCCGTCGGACAAGGCCGATCGACGCTTGCCGGCAACGATCGTCACGGCTGGATGCGGTGGATCGATCTCCGATCAACCTTCTCGGCCGTCGAATGAGAGCTTGGCCAATCCGCAACAAGCTCAGGCGGTGTGGCGCTGGCCGACGACGAGGCGCAAGCCGGCCGGGCCGACGGACGCCTCGGCGAGGATGGCGGTGGCCTTGCGCGCCAGTTCTCCGCGCTGGAACGGCTTCTGGACGATGCGCTCGGCTCCGACCTCGCCCGCCTGCATCAGCGCCGCGGTGTCGGCGTATCCGGTGACGAACATCACGGGAAGATGCGGCCAGCGAAGGCGGATCTGGCACGCGGCCTCGGCCCCGTTCATGCCCGGCATGGCGAAGTCCAGAACGATCAGGTCGACACAGGCGTCGGATTCGAGAGCGGAGAGAGCGGCAAGGCCAGAGCCCGCCTCGCGGATGCGATAGCCGTTCTCGGACAGGATCGAGGTGGTGATCTCGCGCACCGCACTATCGTCGTCCACCACGAGGACCACCGGCCGATCGCCCGCCCGACGCTGCTCGGCGCAGTCGATAACAGGCCGGAATGCCTCGCGGGCCGGGGAGGTGGCCTCCGCCCGCGGAAGGTAGATCCGCACCGAGGTGCCTTCGCCCACGCGGGTGTCGATGCGAACTCCGCCGCCGGACTGCTTCACGAAGCCATAGACTTGTGCGAGGCCGAGGCCAGACCCCTTATCGACCGCCTTCGTGGTGAAGAACGGCTCGAACACACGGGCCAGGACCTCGGGCGCAATCCCAGTACCGGTGTCGCTCACCGCGAGCATCACGTACTCGCCGGGCACCGGCTCTTCCGCACGGGCAGGGGTCCGCGTCAGGGTGACGTTCGCGGTCTCGATGGTGAGGCAACCTCCCACGGCCATGGCGTCGCGCGCGTTGATCGCGAGGTTCAGGATCACGAGCTCGATCTGCGTCGCATCGACAAGGGCTGACCAGAGATCGGATTGCAGCGTCATCTCGATGCGCACCGCACCGCCGATCGAGCTCTGCAGGAGATCGCGCATGGACGCGACGGTCTGGTTCAGCTCCACCGGCGTCGGCTCCAGGCGCTGACGACGGGAGAAGGCGAGGAGTTGCGCCGTCAGGCGTGCTCCGCGGTCGGCGGCACCACGCATCATCTGAAGGCGGCGCTGCGACCGCTCGTCGGGGATGGCACGCTCCAGGAACTCGATGTTGCCGGAGATCACCGTCAGCAGATTGTTGAAATCATGGGCGACGCCGCTGGTGAGTTGGCCGACGGCTTCCAGGCGCTGCGCCTGGCGGAGAGCCTCCTCGACCCGCTCGCGCTCGGCAATCTGGCGGTGCAGCTCGGCATTGGCGGCGGCGAGGTCGCTCGTGCGCATTTTCACACGGGCCTCCAGGGTCGCGTTGAGGTCCCGCAGATCCTGGACTGCGCGCTCGCGCTCGGCATGGGCGCGCGCCTCGGCGAGGGCGCGCAGGATGGTCCGGGGCAGGCGGTCGAGGCGCTGCTTGGTCACGTAATCGGTGGCACCCCGCTTCAGGGCTTCCACCGCGACATCCTCACCGAGGGTGCCCGAGACGAAGACGAAGGGCGTACCCGGACAATGGGTGCGAGCGATCGCCAGGGCGCTGAGGCCGTCGAAGGTCGGCAGAACGTAGTCGGCGAGGATGAGGTGATGCCCGCAGGACGCAGCTGCAGCGGTGAAGTCCGGCGCGGTCATCACCCGGTCGATCGTATACGGACGCCCGAGATCGTCGAGCACCGCACCGAGGAGTTCCGTATCGAGGTCGCTGTCTTCGAGAAGGAGGATTCTCAGGAGTGCCGGACCGACATCATCCTGCGTCGCCTGATCGGGCTGAGTCACGTGTTCGATGGCCAACCTCCTCCCCGATGCGGGGGCGGCTCGTTCAGGACCGCCCAGAACACGCCGAGATCCTGGATCGCCTCGAAGAATTCCGTGAACCCAACGGGCTTGACCACGAAAGCGTTCACGCCGAGGTCGTAGGACCGCACGAGGTCGGTCTCCTCCCGCGAGGAGGTCAGCATCACAACCGGAATCGCGCGGGTCCGGACATCGCCCTTGACCTGCGCGAGGACCTCCAGGCCGTCGACCTTGGGCAGCTTGAGGTCGAGGAGGACGACGGCCGGGTCGCGCGTATCCCGGCCCGCGAAGTCGCCGCGGCGATAGAGGAAGTCGAGTGCCTCCGCACCGTCGCGACAAATCACGATCTCATTGGCGAGTTGGCTCTTCTCCAGGGCGGCAAGGGTGAGTTCGATGTCGTTCGGATTGTCCTCGACGAGGAGGATCGGCTTCAGATCGGGCATGGATCAGCGCGCTTCCCTGGGGTTCCGCGACGATCGGGCTCGGTTCGCGGCATTCGGATTGGGCACCGCCCTCGGTGTCGGCAGCGTGAAGTAGAAGGTTGCGCCGTGTCCCACGGCTCCTTCGGCCCAGGTGCGACCGCCATGGCGCTCGACGATGCGCCGCACATTCGCAAGTCCGATGCCGGTTCCCTCGAATTCCTCCACCCGGTGCAGGCGCTGGAACACCCCGAACAGCTTGTCGACATAGGCCATGTCGAACCCGACGCCGTTGTCGCGCACGAAGAAGACGGCCTGCTCCGCTCCGTCGTCCCCCTGTCCGGTGTCGGGGCTCCGACCATCGAGACGACCGATCTCGATCGTCGCATCCGTCCGACCACGGGTGTACTTGACGGCGTTCGAGAGCAGATTTTCGATGACGAGGCGCAGCATCACCGGATCGGCGTTGACCCGTCCGAGCTGCCCGATGGTCCAGTGGATCGTCCGCTCCGAGGAGACGTCACGAAGCACAGAGCGACGGACCTCCTCGACCAGCGCGTTGAGATCGCCGGCGACCGGGTTCAGGGCGTTGCGGCCCATCTGCGAGAAGCGCAGCAGGTTGTCGACCAGAGTACCCGCCGAGAAGGCCGCCTCGATGATCGTGTTGATGTAGTGCCGCCCCTTCTCGGATAAGAGGCTGCCTTCGCGCGATCGCAACAGCTCCGAGTACCCGACGATATGCCGGAAGGGCGCGCGGAGGTCGTGGCTGACCGAGTAGGAGAAGGCTTCCAGTTCCTTGTTGGAGCGCTGCAATTCCTCGCTCAGGGAGGCGAGCTCCTCGGCCCGCCGCAGAACGATCCCGAGCACGGAGGCCCTCAGGTCCTTCACCGATTCGATCTCAGCCCGCATCCAGGGGAGGGCGCGGTTCTGCAATGTCTCCTTCCAGATGGCGAAGGATTGCCGAGGGTGCAATCGTTCAAGGCCGCCGGCCGGATCGGGCACGGCGGCCTTGGTCGGGTCGCCGCCCCACTTCACCGTGCGCACCACCTCGGGTCGGAACCAGAGCACGTAGCTGGCATATTTCTGCGAGATCGAGATCGCCAAGAGGCCGCTCGCCCGTTCGGCGAAGGCGCGTGCCGGCGGATAGACTTCACTCAGCGAATCCGTGGCGACGAGGTCGGCACCGCCGGGTCCGCTGGAGAGCCATTGGTAGATTGCCCGCACTTCGGATTCCCGCGGCGTCGCGCCGAGGAGCCGGCAGGTGTCCGAGGTGATCACGGCCGCGCCTGATGCTCCGGCGAGGGCCAGGACGTCGTCGGAATGCTTCAGCAAGCCGTCGAGGAAGTTTTCCTCCTCCGCCATGAAGCCGAGGAGCCGCGACTGGATCGCCCCCAGGCGCAGGCGCTGTTCGGTCTCCGCGCCACGCTCCTTGGCCGCGAGCTGAAGCGCGAAGATGCGGGTGAGGAAGTCGCAGGCGTTGCGGGCCTGGAGCGGCACGCGGCGGGGCTCGGCATTGTGGCAGGAAATCAGGCCCCAGAGGACGCCGTCGACCAGGATCGACACCGACATCGACGCCATCGTGCCCATGTTGCGCATGTACTCGACATGCACCGGCGAAACGCTGCGCAGAATCGACTGGCTGAGGTCGAGAGGCTCCGCGTCCTCGCCGGCCTCCCGCAGGATGGGGACCGGCCGGTACCCGGCATCGGGGATGATCCGCAGGCGGTTGCGCCGGTAAAGCTCCCGGGCCTGGGCGGGGATGTCGGACGCGGGAAAGCGGAGGTCGAGGTAGGAGGGCAAGGCGCCGTTGCCATCCTCGGCGATGACGGTGCCGTGCCAGTCCCGGTCGAACCGATAGACGAGGGTACGGTCGAAGCCGGTGATATGGCGGATGTCGACGGCCACGAGGTGACACAGCGCGGCGACGGAGGCGGCGTCGTGCAGACCCTCCACGAAGCGGCTCAGGCGCGGGTAGAGCGCGTCGAGGCTGTGGTCGGATGCGAAGACGCTCGCGACCGCTTCGAATTCCAGAATGATGAGCCTGGCCGAGCGATGGATCGCGAGGTCGTAGGCGAGGGCCCCCTCGGGGGTGGCCAGGGTCACGGTGCGCAGGTACTGGGCGCCGTCGCGCTCGGATTCCGCCGCTCCCTCCAGCAGGAGGCCGGCGAGTTCCGGAAAGACCGCATCGCAGGGTTGGCCGAGGCAGGCCTCGACACCCCCGGGGACGTTGGCACTCGCCTGGACGATTCGGCCGTCCGTCGCCCGGAGGGCGAGGAGGAAGCCGTGCGGCTGGAGCGTCCCGAGGCGGTGGATCGGCTCACGGTCGCAGACGGTCAGAGCTTCGGCGGGCGGCAAGCCCATGTCCAACCCCCGCGAATCCACCGTCAAAGCCTCCGCTCCCCCCGACCGTCCCCGTGATGCGCGTCCTCTCGCGGTTGGTTACGCGGATCGCGCGGGCGGCGCAACGCGACCCGGCGCGCGGCAGCCACAACAGACCGCGAGAACTCCCGTACCCCGTCGCGCCCGCCAGCCCCGCAATCTCCGGTCGACATCCCTGCGGGCCGCTCTAGCTTCCGCAGAGGATCGATTCCGTCCAACGCGGCGGGATCGACGACAAGGGGGGGGACGACATGGCGAAGCGCGAGCGCATGGAACCGACGCCGCCAGAGCTCCTGAGCCCCTGGCGGACCGAGGCGCGGGCCAAGCTGCAGGCCGAGGCACGCGATTTCGCCCGGGACGTCGTGATGCCGCTCGCCGACGCGCTCGATCCGCAGAAGGCGGAGATGCCGCGAAGCCTCATCGATCAAATGGCCGCCAAGGGCTGGTTCGGCATCACGATCCCGGCCGAGCAGGGCGGCCTCGGCCACGGCGTGTTCGAGTACTGCCTCGTCTCCGAGGAACTCGCCCGGGCCTGGCTCTCGGTGGGCAGCATCCTGGCGCGGGGCCAGGGTCTCGGCACCCAGACCCTCGATCCAGAGCGGCGAAAGGCCCTTCTGGAGAAGTCGGCGAAGGGACAATGGATCGGCGGCATCGCCCTCTCGGAGCCCACCGCCGGCTCGGACCTCGCCGGCGTGCAGACCCGGGCGGTACGCGAGGGCGACACCTGGGTGTTGACCGGAACCAAGCGCTGGGCGGGCTTCGCCAAGGCCGCGGACTTCGTCGAGGTCTTGGCCCGGACCCGCGATCCCGAGCCCGGCGAGCCACGCTCGGCGGGGCTCGAACCCTTCCTCGTCGTGAAGGAGCCCGGTACCTTTCCGCCCGGCATGACTGGCCGGGTCATCGACAAGATCGGCTATCACGGCTTCCTCACCTTCGAACTGGACCTCGACGGCGTGCGGGTGCCGGAGACCGATCGCCTCACCGGGCTCTACGGCGACCAGGGCGCCGACGCGGATTCCGGGGGCTTCGCTTCGGTCCAGCGGGGGCTCAACATCGCACGGGTGCACACGGCGGCGCGCGCGGTCGGGGTGGCCCGGGCGGCCCTGGAGGATTGCCAGGCCTACCTGCAGGAGCGCGAGCAGTTCGGGCACCCGATCGGCGATTTCCAGGCGCTGCGCTTCGCCCTGGCCGACATGGCGGCCGACGTCGCGCAGGCGCGCGCCTTCTGGAACCAGGTGGCCCACCTGCTCGATGCCGGCGAGCCGGCCGAGAGCGAGTCGGCGATGGTCAAGCTCGTGGCCACCGAGATGGCGGTGCGGGTCACGAACCAAGCGATGCAGCTTCACGGCGGCAACGGCTACACCACCGAGCGCCGGGTGGAGCGCTACTGGCGCGACGCACGCCTGACCACAATCTTCGAAGGGACGAGCGAGATCCAGCGCCGGATCATCAGCGACCGGATGCTGCCGAAACCCTGACGGGTCCCGGTTGCTCTCAGCGCCCGCCCATGACCAGCCGCAGCTTGTCGGCGAGATCCTCGCGGCGGTAGGGCTTGCTGAGGAGCGGCAGGTCGCCGGGGACCCCCTGTTCGCCGAGGGCGGAGCCGGTATAGCCCGAGGCCAGCAGCACCCGCAGGCCGGCGCGCAGGGCGCGGGCATGGGTCGCAAGCTCGACGCCGTTCATCCCGCCGGGCATGACCACGTCGGAGAAGAGGATGTCGATGCGCTCCGCTCCTTTCAGGCGTTCCAACGCCTCGGCCGCATGGGTGGCCGTGAGGGTCCGGTAGCCGAGTTCCGACAGGCTCTCGACCGCCATCTCCAGCACCGCGGCCTCGTCCTCCACCACCAGGACGACCTCGCCCTCCGCGGCCCGACGCAGCGGCAGAAGCCCGTCCGTCCGGGCGGCCTGCACGACCGGCTCGGCCGAGCGCGGCAGGTCGATGGTGATGCTGGTGCCTTGGCCCGGCGCGCTCGCGACCCGGACCTGCCCGCCGCCCTGGCGCGCGAAGCCGTAGACTTGGCTCAGACCGAGCCCGGTGCCTTTCCCCACATCCTTGGTGGTGAAGAACGGCTCGAAGGCTCGGGCGGCCGTGGCCGCATCCATGCCGAGGCCGGTATCGCCAACCGTGACGCGGACGTAATCGCCGGGGGACAGATCGGGCCAGGCCGCCCGGCGCTCTGGGATGAGGGACAGGTTCTCGGTCCGGATCGTCAGGGTGCCGCCACTCGGCATGGCGTCGCGGGCATTCACCGCGAGGTTCAGGATGGCGCTCTCGAACTGTCCGGGATCGAGGCGGACGGGATCGAGGGCCGCGTCGAGGTCGAGGACGATGTCGACGGTCTCGCCGACCGCGCGCTGCAGCAGGCCCTGGAAGTCCTTGATGAGGTGGTTGGGATTGACGGTCTCGGGTCGCAGGACCTGCCGGCGCGAGAACGACAGGAGCTTCTCGGTGACCTCGGCTCCGCGCCGGGCCGCCGTCATCGCCGAGGTCGCCAGCCGCTCGACCCGCTGGGCGTTGTCGGGCCGGCGCACGATCATGTCGAGGTTTCCGACGATGACCGTGAGGAGGTTGTTGAAGTCGTGAGCGACACCACCCGTGAGCTGGCCGATCGCCTCCATCTTCTGCGCCTGGCTGAGGCGCTGCTCGGCCTCGTGCCGATCGGTGGTGTCGATGACCACGCCGGCCATGCTGGCGGGGGTTCCATCCGGGTCCCGATAGAGCCGGCCGCGCACGTCGATCCAGCGCTCGGCACCGTCCCCGGCCCGGGTGATGCGACACTGGAAACAGAGGATGTTCTCCACCTGCGCCCGCGCCATGGCGGCTTCCGCCAGCGCCCGGTCGTCAACGACCACATGCCCGAGGAAGTCGGCGAGGCCCCAGCGCGGAAGCAGGCTGTCGTAGCCGAAGATGCGGTCGTGCCGCAGCGTGCGAACGGAGGCCCCGGTCCGGAGGTCGAGGGTCCAGTTGCCCATATCCGCGGCCTCGAGGGCGATCGCGACGTTGTCGCGGGCAATCTCGAGCTCGGCCCGCTGGCGCTCGCTCTGGACGGCGGCCGCCTCCGCGGCGCCGTAGAGGACGTCGACCTCGCGCAGGTAGACGGCCAGGACGACGATGCCGGCCGCCAGGGCCTCCAGCCGCCCGGCGAACCAGCCCACCGTACCCCGGGCGGCGCCCGGCAGGGTGATGAGGTTGTCGAAGACGAGGAGCAGCAGCGAAACCGCGAGCCAGAGCTGCAGCACGGTGCGCAGGCGCGTGCGCCAGCACAGGGTCGCAAGGGCCGCCACCGTGAGGAGCACCACGGCCGGACCGACTCCCGACGTGGTCAGCAGCCAGTAATTGTCGCCCTCGACGCTGCGGGGCAGATAGTCGACGTAGGCGACGACGATCCAGCTCAGCCCACCGGCGGCGGCTGCGACGGCCAGGGCGGTGAGGCCGCCGACGGCCCCGACCCGGGCGTGCGGCACGAGGCGCGGGCGCCGGTCGCCCTCCATGATCGCGTAGGGCAGGGCGAAGAGCGGCGGCCCCACATGCCACAGGGTCCAGAGCCAGGTCGTGGTGCCCGGCCCCGAGCCGATGATCCGTCCCGGTCCGAACAGGCCCGGGAAGCTGAGGAGTTGAACCGCGACGATGAGTGTCGTGAACAGGCTGCCGGCGGCGAGAACCAGCAGCGGCACCGACCGGGTGCGCCGGTATTGCGCGAAGAAAAGGCAGGTTGTGACCGCGTAGACCGTGATCAGCGCGGCTTGGTAGCTCGGGACGAATCCCGGCATCGCGCCCATCGGCTCCGCCACGATGGGCAGGAGGGCGAGCGTCAGAAGCCCGAAGGCGGCGGCGACCGCAACCGCGAATCGCCTTTGCGAGGGGGTCGTCCCGGCATCCGCCAAGGTCGAGAGGCCTGGAGGGCCAGCGCAGTCCGGCACGATGTGGCTCCCGGCCGCGCGCCGACGGCGGATCGCCCGGCCGACAGGACCTGCTTCGGTCTAGCACCATCCTCGCCGGGGCGACATCGTTCGTCCGACATCGGACCTTCCTGCCTCGTCCGTATGGTTCGCGCCGTTGCCGGGGAGCGACATCGGTCCTTCCGGTCCCCATGCGACGCCCGGAACCGGATCAGGCGGGAACGCGGCGTCCATCCCAGGCAAAGACCCCGCCCGTATCCTCCGGCCCGAGCCCCTCGATGACCCGCAGCAGGTGCGCCGCGCTCGTCTCGGGGGTGAACAGACCGGGGGTGTTGGGGTCCGGTCGGAAGGGTTCGGACAGGGCCGTGGTCACGGTGCCGGGATGCAGGCCCGCCACGATCGCATCGGGGTGGGTGCGGCGTGCCTCGATCGCAAGGGTGCGCAGGATCTGATTCAGGGCCGCCTTCGACGCTCGGTAGGCGTACCAGCCACCGAGACGATTGTCGGAGATCGAGCCGACCCGCGCCGACAGCGCGGCGAAGACGCTGCGCCCGGCGCGCGGCATCAGGGGCAGGAAGTGCTTGGCCGCCAGGGCCGGACCGATCGCGTTCACCGCGAAGACCGCGGCCATGGCCGCCGGATCCAGGGTCCGGATCGCCTTCTCGGGCGCGACGCCGGACCCGTGCAGGAGCCCCGCAGCGACGACGACGAGACCCACCGGACCGTGACGCCCGACGCGCTCGGCCGCGATACGGACGGACGCCTCATCGGTCAGGTCGATCGGTCCCACCGCCACGGGCCCAGCCTCGACGGTCCCCGACCGCGAGAGGGCAAAGACCGATCCGTAGGTCCCCCGGCCCACGAGGCCGGCGACGAGGGCCCGGCCGATCCCGCCGGAGGCGCCGATCACCACGGCGCTGGGCGGCGAGGCAGACATGGATGGGTTCCGTTCCCGTCACGCGAAACGGCCGCGCGATGGGGATCGCGCGGCCGTTCCGAAGGTTCCCGAGACTTACGAGCAGCCGGTCGTCGAGCCGCAGGTGTCGCACTTCAGGCAGGTGCCGTTCCGGACGAGCGTGAAGTTCGCGCATTCGGGGCAGGCTTCGCCGACGTAGCCCTTCATCTTCGCCTCGGCGCGGCGATCGGAGACCGTGCGCTCGGGCTTGATCGGGTCGGGCTTGGCGAAGGGCAAGGCGTTGACCAGGGCCTCGGCCTGGCCGGCCTGGACCGGCTCGGCCTTCAAAGCCGTGGCACCGCGCAGCGCATGGACCACGCCGCCGGCGGGGGTGGTCTGGCCGGCGCTTGCCGCGCCGACACCGACGGTGCCGCCGGCGGGTCCACCCTGGATCAGGGTGAGCCGGTCGGCCGAGCCACGCAGGAGGCCGCGGGAGACGACGCTGGAGGCGGTGGCTTCCGTCCGGCCGGGCTCGCGGGTGGTGTCGGTCTCGCCGCCGCCGATCACCGTGCCTCCGATCTCGGACGGGTTGACGTGGGCCAGATCCGCGCGGCCGAGGTAGGACACGGCGAGCTCGCGGAAGACGTAGTCGAGGAGCGAAGTCGCGTTCTTGATCGCGTCGTTGCCTTGCACGAAGCCCGCGGGTTCGAAGCGGGTGAAAGTGAAGGCCTCGACGTATTCCTCCAGCGGCACGCCGTACTGGAGCCCAAGCGAGATCGCGATGGCGAAGTTGTTCATCAGGCTGCGGAAGGTGGCGCCTTCCTTGTGCATGTCGATGAAGATCTCGCCGAGGCGACCGTCATCGTACTCGCCGGTCCGCAGGTAGACCTTGTGCCCGCCCACGACCGCCTTCTGGGTGTAGCCCTTGCGACGATGGGGCATCTTCTCGCGGGAGCGGATGCGCTCGACGCGCTCGATCACCCGCTCGACGATCTTCTCCGCGACCTGCGCAGCCTTGGCGGCGGCCGGGGCCGCGATCAGCGCCTCGACCAAGTCCTCGGCGTCGTCGTCCTCGTCGGCGATCAGGGCCGAGTTCAGGGGCTGCGAGAGCTTCGAGCCGTCGCGGTAGAGCGCGTTGGCCTTGAGGGCCAGGGTCCAGGACAGCTTGTAGGCGTTCTTGCAATCCTCGACCGTCGCGTCGTTGGGCATGTTGATGGTCTTGGAGATGGCGCCCGAGATGAAGGGCTGCGCCGCCGCCATCATGCGGATGTGGCTCTCCACCGAGAGGTAGCGCTTGCCGATGCGGCCGCACGGGTTGGCGCAATCGAACACCGCGTAGTGTTCCGGCTTGAGGAAGGGGGCACCCTCCAGGGTCATCGCACCGCAGATGTGGGTGTTGGCCGCTTCGATGTCCTTCTTCGAATAGCCCAGGAAGGGCAGGATCTCGAAGGTCGGATCGGCAAGCTTCTCGGCCGGAACCTTGAGCACGTCCTTCAGGAAGTCGTCGCCCAGGGTCCAGCGGTTGAACACGAACTTGATGTCGAAGGCCGACTTCAGGCCCGCCTCCACCGCCGCGAGCTTGTCGTCGGTGAAGCCCTTGGCGCGGAGCGACCCGGGGTTGATCGCCGGCGCCTGGCCCATCGAGCCGTGGCCGACCGCGTAGGCCTCGATCTCGGCGATCTCGGATTCCCGGTAGCCGAGGGTGCGCAGGGCATCCGGCACCGCGCGGTTGATGATCTTGAAGTAGCCGCCGCCAGCGAGCTTCTTGAACTTCACCAGGGCGAAGTCCGGCTCGATGCCGGTGGTGTCGCAATCCATCACGAGGCCGATCGTGCCGGTGGGCGCGATGACGGTCGCCTGAGCGTTGCGGTAGCCGTGCTCCTCGCCCAGCGCCAGGGCGCGGTCCCAGGCGTGCTTCGCCCGCTCGGCGATGTCGGTTTGGGGCACGTTGGCCAGATCGAGGGGCACCGGGGCGATCGAGAGGAACTCGTAGCCCTCCGCGTCGCCGTGGGCGGCGCGACGGTGGTTGCGGATCACCTTGAGCATGGCATCCGCGTTCTCCTCGTAGGCCGGGAAGGCCCCGAGTTCGCCGGCCATCTCGGCGGAGGTGGCGTAGGCCACGCCGGTCATGATCGCCGTGAGGGCGCCGGCCAGCGCACGACCCTTCTCGGAGTCGTAGGGCAGGCCCATGCTCATCAGCAGGCCGCCGATATTGGCGTAGCCCAGACCGAGGGTGCGGTAGCGGTACGAGAGCTCTGCGATCTCCTTTGAGGGGAACTGCGCCATCATCACCGAGATCTCGAGCACGACCGTCCAGAGGCGGTTGAGATGCTCGAAGGTCGCGACGTCGAAGTGGTTCGTGGCGCGGTCGTACATCGTCAGCAGGTTGGCCGAGGCCAGGTTGCAGGCGGTGTCGTCGAGGAACATGTATTCGGAGCACGGATTCGACGCCCGGATCCGGCCGCCCGCCGGGCAGGTGTGCCAGTCGTTCATCGTCGTGTTGAAGTGCAGGCCCGGATCGGCCGAGGCCCAGGCGGCCTCACCGATCTTTTCCCAAAGGTCGCGGGCCTTCACGGTTTTCGTGGTCTTGCCGGTGGTGCGGGCGGTGAGGTTCCAGTCGGCATCGGACTCGACCGCGCGCAGGAAGTCGTCGGTGAGGGAGACCGAGTTGTTGGAGTTCTGGCCGGCGACGGTGAGGTAGGCTTCCGAATCCCAGTCGGTGTCGTAGACGGGGAAGTCGATCTTGGTGAAGCCCTGGCGGGCGAACTGGATCACGCGCTTCGTGTAGGAATCCGGTACCGCGTCCTTGCGGGCGGCCTTGACGGCCTTCTTCAGGACGGGATTGCGCTCGGGGTCGAAGCAGGCATCGCCCTCGGCCTCGCACTGGGTGCAGGCCTTCATCACCGCGCTCAGGTGCTTGGAGACGATCTTGGAGCCTGTGACGAGGGCAGCGACCTTCTGCTCCTCCTTCACCTTCCAGTCGATGTACTGCTCGATATCCGGATGGTCGATGTCGACGATGACCATCTTGGCCGCGCGCCGGGTGGTGCCACCCGACTTGATCGCGCCCGCGGCCCGGTCGCCGATCTTGAGGAAGGACATCAGGCCGGAGGACTTGCCGCCGCCGCCGAGCTTCTCGTTCTCGCCGCGCAGCAGCGAGAAGTTCGAGCCGGTGCCCGAGCCGTACTTGAACAGGCGCGCCTCGCGGACCCAGAGGTCCATGATGCCGCCCTCGTTGACGAGGTCGTCCTGCACGCCCTGGATGAAGCAGGCATGCGGCTGCGGGTGCTCGTAGGACGAGGCGGACTTCGTCAGTTCACCGGTGCGGTAATCGACGTAGTAGTGCCCCTGCGCCGGGCCATCGATGCCGTAGGCCCAGTGGAGGCCGGTATTGAACCATTGCGGCGAGTTCGGCGCCACCATCTGGCGGGCGAGCATGAAGCGCAGCTCGTCGAGGAAGGCCGAGGCGTCCGCCTCGGACGTGAAATAGCCGCCCTTCCAGCCCCAGTAGGTCCAGCAGCCGGCGAGACGGTCGAAGACCTGCGTCGACGAGATCTCGGAGACGTAGCGCTCGGCCTCGGGCAGCTGGGCCAGCGCGACAAGATCCGGCTCCGAACGCCACAGGAACGACGGCACGTCGTTCTCCTCGACCTTCTTCAGGGCCGCCGGTACGCCGGCCTTGCGGAAGTACTTCTGTGCGAGGACGTCGCTGGCCACCTGGGACCAGCTCTCCGGCACCTCGATCCCGTCGAGGCGGAAGACCGTGGAACCGTCCGGGTTGCGGATCTCGCTCAGGGTCTTGCGAAAGGGAATCGTCGCGTAAGGGGATTGTCCGGCCGTGGTATGGCGCCGTTCGAACCGCATGGAACCTGTCTCCCGAGCCGCCTGAAGAAGTGCGACGCCGTGTCGAAGAATGATGAAGCCAAGCGTCCGCGAACGCCGCGAAGCGCCGGAATGGGTAACGAAAATTCGGTGATCCGCCGGTGACGCGACAGCCTCGGCGACGATCCGAAGGTATGCCAGCCCGGGGCCTCACGTCAATAACTAGTGTGCCGGCTGCCTGTTCCGGGCTACATGTAGTGGGTGGCGTCTTATTCCTGTGGATATCGCGACCCGATCCGTAAGTGCCCTTTTCGCTTGATGGATTCGGAGGCGAAAAATTTTCCACCCACAGGTGGTGCCACCCTCGCCGGTGGTGCCCGCAGGGTTAACGGCGCCGGGTGTGAGATTTCCGCCGCATCGGTCTCAGGCCCTTCGCCGCGCGGGCGCCGCCGCGCGGCTGGACTTCACGCATGCGCCTCACCATAGTCCGCGCCGGAACACGATGGCGGGGCGCGGGTGCCCCATTCAGGCGAACGCGATGGCTCTCAAGGACACGCTCCTGCGGATCTTCACCTGGTGGAACGGGCAGACGATGTCGCTCGCGCTCTACACGGCGCGCAGCGGGCAGCGCGTCGGCGCGGACGATCTCGGCAACGTCTACTACCGGGCGCAGGGGCCGCTGATCGACCGTTCCGTCGGCACCGAGCGGCGCTGGGTGGTCTATGACGGATATGCCGACGCCTCGAAGGTGCCCCCGGGCTGGCGCGCCTGGCTCTGTCACAACGGCGACGTACCCCCGAGCGAACAGGATTACACGCCGCGGGCCTGGCAGAAGCCCTACGTGGAGAACCTGACCGGGACCAGCGGCGCCTACCGCCCGCGCGGCTCGCAGTTGAATGTCGGCCAGCGCCCGGCCGCCACCGGCGACTACGTGCCCTGGAGCCCGGGCAACTGAGGTCAGGCCCTCTGGTCAGGGGCCGGCCCTTTTTCCACCAATCTTCGCGCGCTTAAGAAGACCTCGCATCGTCGCGCCCGCCCGGGGCGCCAGCGAGGAGGGTCGTCCGTGAGCCGCAGCACAGCAGGATCGTCTCGCTCCGTGGTCAAGCGCCTCCTCCTCGCGTCGGTCGCGATCGGCCTCTCCGGCCTCCCGGCCGCCGCCGACAAGATCAAGAACCCCACCGCGGTGTTCTCGGGCCTCGACAAGATCACCGGGCGCATCGTTTCCTTCGAAGTGGCGGTGGACGAGACCGTGCAGTTCGGCGCCCTGCAGCTGACGCCGCGGGTCTGCTACAGCCGCCCGCCGACCGAGAGCCCGAAGACCACGGGCTTCCTCGAGGTCGACGAGGTTACCCTCGACAACAAGTATCGCCGCATCTTCACCGGCTGGATGTTCGCGTCGAGCCCCGGCCTGCACGCCATCGAGCATCCGATCTACGATGTCTGGCTCGTCGATTGTAAGGGCGGCTCCGAGGTGATCGCCGAGGCGCGCGAGCAGGAAGATGTGCCCGCCATGGCCTCGAAGCCGGAGAAGACCCGGCGTCCGAAGAGCGGCCAGGACGCCACCCGGACCGCCCAGCAGGTGAATCCGAACGGCCAGGTGGATGTGGAAGCGCCGCGCGGGGTGCCGGTTCAGCCCAGGCAGAAGCCCTCGCGCAAGTTCTTCCCGTCGAACGAGGGGCCGGCCCCGGCGCCGCCGCCGCAGCAGCCGCAGTCGCTGTTCGACGCCCTGTTCCGTTAGGATGCGCCGACGCGCGTCAGCCGAGGGCTAACGCGTCCAAAACCTGTTGCCCGCGCACCGATCCGTCCCCTGGCCAGACGGTCCAGTCTGCCCGCTGGTCGATCGCCTCGGCCAAGCGCCGCTTGTAGATGTGGCGCGGGAGTTCCTCCGCGCCGAACTGCATCAAGTGATCGGTCACGAACTGCGTGTCGGCGAGGCGGTAGCCGCCCGCGCGCAGACGGGCCACGAGATGCACCAGGGCGACCTTCGAGGCGTCGCGGACGGTGTGGAACATGCTCTCCCCGAAGAAGGCGGCTCCGAGGGAGACGCCGTAGAGGCCGCCGACCCGCTGGCCGTCGAGGAACACCTCCACCGTGTGGGCATGCCCGGCCTCGAAAAGGGCACCGTAGAGCTCGCGGATCCGGCCATTGATCCAGGTTCGCTGGGCATCACCTCGCGGCGCGGCGCAGCCGGCGATGACCGCATCGAAATCCTGATCGGTTCGGACCTCGAACACGTCCGACCGCACGGTTCGCGCGAGACGCTTGGCGACATGGAAGGCGTCGAGGGGCAGGACGCCGCGCGCCCGTGGTTCAACCCAGTAGATGGCCGGATCGTCGGCATCCTCCGCCATGGGAAAGATGCCGGCCGCATACGCCTTCAACAGGATCTCGGGCGTGATCTCGACGCGGTCGCCATCATACATGAGCGGAGTTTGAAGCGGTGCCACGTGGAAGGCCAGAGGGAGGCGCGCCGCACGGGGTGCCCGATTCACGAAAAAGGGCGGAACCTCCCGGTTCCGCCCTCGCATGCCAGACGGCGGGGATGCTCAGAAGTTCGGGCCGCCCGAGGTGGTGCCAAGATTCGGCACGATCCGATTCGGCTGTTCGGCGTTCCCGCCCTTCGCGGAATCCTCGAAGATCGCCTCGCGGTTGGTGGTGTAGGGCGTCTCGACCACCGAACCGGTCACGTCCATGTCGACGCGGCCATCGGCGTTGCGGTAGGCGCCATAGGCCGACGGATTGTCGATCGGGCCACGGGTGGTGTTGCCGGCCTGCGGAACGGCCCGCTCGGGCTGGCCGACATTGCCGGACGGAGACTGCGCCAGGGCGGCAGAGGCGATCAGGGAGGCGGCGACGAAGGTCAGGCTGAAGGTGCGCATCGGAATCTTTCAGGAAGTCGGTCGTTAGGAATTCGGTCTCCGGCGGAGCAGGTCGCTTCGGGGCTCGAAAGGCCCGCTCCGGCTCCGCCTGACTGATCTGGGGGAGGAAGTCGTGACGGATCAAAGCGTTCCGGCACTTCCTTCGCTGGCAATCGGTCGCAGGCGACGGGCCTGGAAAGTGTTGAGATCATTCCCAGGGAACGAGCGAACGTCGTCGCAACGGCTCAGATTGGGCCCATCCGCGAACGGAGCTCAGCGTGAAAGAGATGATCCGGATCAGCTTGAATCTCGTTCACGCGCAATTTGGTTGTGCGTGAACGCACATGGGTGGTCGATGACTCGCCAGGGGACCGGACCGGCACGAAAAAGCCGGCCCGTTTCGGGGCCGGCTCGGGATCGAACAATCAGGGCAGACCCGCCGCGACGGGTTGTCCAATCAGCGGGCGGGGCCGCCGGACGTCGTACCTGTGTTCGGCACGCCGCGGTTGGTGTCGTTGGCATTGCCGCCCTTGGCCGAATCGACCGCGCCCGCGCCGGCGCTCATGCCGCGTTCGCCGGCCGGGGCCGTCGCTGCGCCCGGGACCGGCGCCATGTCGCGGGTCGAGGGGTTGTCGATCGGTCCGCGGGTGGTTCCACCCGCCTGCGGTACCGCCCGCTCGGGCTGGCCGACGTTGCCGGAGGGCGATTGGGCGAGGGCGGGACCGGCGAGAAGGAGGCCGGCGAGAAGCGGGATGGTCAGGCGCACGCGGTGGGTATTCCTTGCAGGGCGGCCCGGCGGCAAATCCCGCGATCGAGCCTGGGCAGATGCTGGAAAACGAATCTGCGCCGGCGCTGTTCCCCCCCGGCTTACGGCGCCGACGGTTCGTCGAGGCCGCCATCGGCCAGGAACCCCTCGAGCCAATGGATGTCGTACTCTCCGTTCTGGACATCCGCATTGCGCACCAGGGTCCGGAACAGCGGCAGGGTGGTGTCGACACCGTCGACCACGAACTCGTCGAGGGCGCGGCGCAGGCGCATGAGGCACTCGTTGCGCGTGCGTCCGTGCACGATCAGCTTGCCGATCAGCGAGTCGTAGTTCGGCGGAATGCGATAGCCCTGGAACACGGCCGAATCCACGCGCACGCCGAGGCCGCCGGGCGGATGGAAGTAGGTGATGAGGCCCGGCGAGGGACGGAAGGTCGCCGGATGCTCGGCATTGATGCGGCACTCGATGGCGTGCCCCTCGACCTTGATCTCGTCCTGCGTCATCGACAGAGGCAGACCGGCGGCGACGCGGATCTGCTCGTTCACCAAGTCGATGCCGGTGATCATCTCGGTGACGGGATGCTCGACCTGAATGCGGGTGTTCATCTCGATGAAGTAGAACTTTCCGTCCTCGTAGAGGAACTCCACCGTCCCGGCGCCGAGATATTGCAGGTCCTGCATCGCGCGGGCGCAGATGCCGCCGATCTCGGCGCGCATGTCGGCGTTGAGGGCCGGCGAGCCGCCTTCCTCCCAGACCTTCTGGTGCCGGCGCTGCAGGGAGCAGTCACGCTCGGCAAGGTGAACCGCGTTGCCGCGCCCGTCGCCAAGCACCTGCACCTCGATGTGACGCGGCTTCTCCAGGTACTTCTCCAGGTAGACCGCATCGTCGCCGAAGGCCGCCTTGGCCTCGGTGCGGGCCATGCCGAGAGCCTGCTCCAAGTCGGCCTCGGACCGGGCGACCTTCATACCGCGGCCGCCGCCGCCGGAAGCCGCCTTGACCAGGACCGGATAGCCGATCTCGGCGGCGATCCGCTTGGCTTCCTCGGGATCCTCCACGCCGCCCTCGGAGCCGGGCACGCAAGGGATTCCCAGGCGCTTGGCGGTCCGCTTGGCCTCGATCTTGTCCCCCATGATGCGGATGTGCTCCGCCTTGGGACCGATGAAGCCGATGTTGTGGTGGGCCAGCACCTCGGCGAAGCGCGCATTCTCGGAGAGGAAGCCGTAGCCCGGGTGGACGGCGTCGGCCCCGGTGATCTCGCAAGCCGCGATGATCGAGGGAATGTTTAGATAGCTGTCGCGGGCCGCTGGCGGCCCGATGCAGACGCTCTCGTCGGCGAGGCGCACATGCATCGCATCCGCGTCGGCGGTGGAGTGGACCGCCACGGTGGCGATCCCGAGTTCCTTGGCCGCACGCAGGATGCGCAGGGCGATCTCGCCCCGGTTGGCAATCAGGATCTTATCGAACATGGGTGCGGCCCTGCTCACTCGATGACGAGGAGGGGTTCGCCGAACTCGACGGGCTGGCCGTCCTCGACGAAGACGGCGGTGACGGTGCCGGCGCGGGGCGCAACGATCTCGTTGAAGGTCTTCATCGCCTCGATGAGCAGGAGCTTGTCGCCCGCCTCGACCTTCGAGCCGACATCGACGAACAGCTTCGCCTCGGGCGAGGGCCGGCGATAGGCGGTACCCACCATGGGGGAGGGGACCGAGCCGGGATGGCCGGCACCGGCCTTGCGGTCGAGGCCGCCCCCGGGACCGGGGACCGGAAGCGGCGCGGCGACGGCGGCCATCGCGGGCACCGGGGCCGGCGCGGGAGCCGCGACCTGCACCTGAACCGCCTCGATGCGGCGGGCGACGCGGATGCGCAGATCCCCCTTCTCGACCTCGATCTCGCTGAGATCGGTCTCGTTGATGAGCTTGGCGAGCTCGCGGACGAGCTCCGGATCGAAGGGGTCGTTCTTGGACATCGGCTCCTTGGGCATCGGCTCGGTCGTCTTCAGGTCAGGCGGAGGGTGCGGCTAGGGTCGCTGGCGGATGCCATGGCCGGGCGGAACATGCCCGGCAGCGACGACTCGGGTCTGGACGTCGAGGGCTCAGCAGCTGGCGTGGCCGCACTGGCGCACATCGCTGATGGTCTTGCGGATCGGCTCGAGGCCGACCGCGCCGGGAATGATCTCGTCGCCGATGACGAAGGCGGGCGTGCCCGACAGGCCGAGCTTGTCGCCGAGGCCGACATTCTCGGACAGGGCGGCCTTCACCTCGGGGCCCTGCGCGTCCTTCATCAGGCGGGTGACGTCGAGGCCCATCTCCTTCGCCACGGCCACGGCGCGCTCGCCGTTCACCCGGCCCTTCGATTCCAGGAGCTTGGTATGGAATTCGAATATCTTGTCGCCCTTGAGCTGCTGCTTGGCCGCGAGCGCGATCTTGCTGGCCTCCAGGGATTCGGCGCCGAGCACGGGGAAGTCCTTCAGGACGACGCGCAGCTTCGGGTCCCCCTTGATCAGGGCCTGGATGTCCGAGAGCGCCTTGCGGCAATACCCGCAATTGTAGTCGAAGAACTCGACCAGCGTGACGTCACCCGTGGGATTGCCCGCCACGACGCCGTGGGGCGAGTTGACCAAAGCCTCGCGGGATTCCTTCAGGGCCGCCGACTGGGCCAGCTTCTGGGTCTCCTGCTGCCGGCGCTCGCCCTCGGCGATCGCCTCCTGCAGAACCTCGGGATTCTTGACGAGGTAATCCTTGATGATCCCCTCGATCGCCTGGCGCTGCGCATCCGTGAAGGCGGCGGCCGGGGCGGGCTGGCTCGGGGTGGTCTGAGCCACCGCGGCGCCGAGGGTGCCGGCCAAAATCGTGGCGGAGAGCAGGGAGCGGAAGAGGGGCATACGTCCTCGCGGGGCGGGACCGGTCAGACGTAGGCCGGCCATCGGGGGTCGTGTCGTCGATGCGACATGCGGTTAGCGGCCGGGTTAGGCGTTTTCGCGGCGGGCGGTCAATCACCGAATGGCAGGTTTGGCCCTCGCGCGGCGCAGCCGCTATGACGGAGCCGATGAGCCAGCCCCTGATCCTCTCTTCGAACCTGCCCTCCGAACGCGCGGCCCGCGTCGCCCCGTTCCTCGCCATGGACGTGATGTCGGCCGCCGCCGCCCGCGAGGCGCGCGGGGAGGCCGTCGTGCACATGGAGGTTGGGCAGCCCTCGGCACCGGCCCCGCGCGCGGTGATCGCGGCTGCACAGGCGGCTCTCGCGACCGGCGCACTGCCCTACACCCAGGCGCTCGGCCTCCCGGCCCTGCGCGAGCGCATCGCACGCCACTACGCCGAAACCTATGGGGTCGCGGTCCCACCGAGCCGGATCGTCGTGACGACCGGCTCTTCGGCCGGTTTCGTGCTCGCCTTCCTCGGCCTGTTCGATGCCGGCGCCCGCATCGCGGTTCCGCAACCGGGCTACCCGGCCTATCGCAGCCTCCTCAACGCCCTCGACCTCGTCCCGGCCCCCCTGGTGCTGCAGGAAGCGGACCGTTTCGCCCCCACCGGCGCCGCCCTCAAGGCGCTACACGAACGAGAGCCCCTGTCCGGCATCCTCGTGATGAGCCCGGCCAACCCCTCCGGCACCGTGATCGAGCCGGCGCGCCTCGCCGACCTCTGTGCCACGGCCCGGGCGCTGGGGCTGCGCTTCATCTCCGACGAGATCTATCACGGGCTCGCCTACGGCGTGCCGACCGAGACGGCCCTGCGCTACGACGACGAAGCGATCGTCATCAACTCGTTCTCGAAGACCTGGTGCATGACGGGCTGGCGCATAGGCTGGATGGTGGTGCCGGACTGGCTCGCCCGGCCCGTCGAGCGGCTGGCGCAGAACCTCTACATCTCGGCGCCCTATCTCTCACAGGTCGCGGCGCTGGCGGCCTTCGACGCCGTGGGCGAAGTCGAGGCGGTGCGCGCGGGCTACGCCGTCAACCGCGCCCTTCTCCTCGACGCCTTCCCGGGCCTTGGCCTGGGGCGCACGCACCCGGCCGACGGGGCCTTCTACCTCTACGCCGACGTCTCGAACCTCACCGACGATTCGGTGGCATTCTGCCGGCGGATGCTGGACGAAGCCGGGGTCGCCGCGACTCCGGGACTCGATTTCGACGGCCAGGATGGCGGCCACCACGTCCGCTTCTCGTTCGCGGGCTCGCACGCCGATTGCGTCGATGCGGTGCTGCGCCTCAAGGCTTGGCTTCGCTGAAACGCAGAACGGGGCGGGCTCGACGCCCACCCCGCTCGTTCTGGCTAATAACGGACGATCACTCGCCGGTCAGGGCCGCCTTGGTCCGGGACCACCAGCCGGCCCGCTTCGGACGATCCGGATCGGACGGGGGCGTGAGCACCACCGCCACCGGCTCGGGCGCCGGCTTGGACGCAAGCACCGGCTCCGTCGTCTGGGGCGCTTCGGCCTCCGGCTCGACCGCCACTGGCGCTTCCAGGGTGACCGGCGCGGCCGTCTCGGAGGCCGCGGGTGCCACCGCCTCGGACACCGCCGCGGCGCTCACCGGCTCCTCGCCGCCCAGGAAAGCGGACGGCGCGTCGGTTGCACCTTCGTCGCCCTCCACCGAAGCGACCGGCCGATCGCCGAAGGCCTGCTCGTCACCGGTCCGGTGAGCGGAGTCCTGAGTTTCGGACTCGTCGCGCCCGGCTTCCTGGCCGACGGCTTCGCCATCGCGCCCGCGACCGTCACGGTCACGCCCGCGGCCGCCGCGGCGACCCCGGCGGCGACGGCGGCCGCTGCCATCATCCTCGCCGGACGCAGGCGTCTCGGCCGACGCGACCGTCTCGTCGGCCTCGGCCTGCGCGGCGATGTCCTCGGACTCCTCGCCCTCGCCATCCTCGTCGCCCTCGGAGGCCGACTCGCCACCGATCTGCTCGCCCGCTTCGGTGCGACCGCCCCGCCGACGGCGACGGCGGCGACGTCCACCGCGGCCCTCGCCACCGTCGGCGGCCTTCTCACGGGTCTCTTCGGCCGGGGCGCCGGCCTCGGTCTCCTCGGTCTCGGCCTCGGCGACCTCCTCCTCGATCTCCGGATCGAAATCCTCCTCGGGCTCGAGGGCGGAGCTGATCGCCACGGCACGCACACCGGTCACCGGCCCCTCGGCACGGACCGCTGGCTCGCCACGTTCGAGCTGGAAGGCCGAGGTGGCAGCGAGGCGCTCATCGGCCGCGATGGTGAGGGAGACGCCGAAACGGACCTCCAGCTCGCGCAGGTGCGCCCGCTTCTGGTTCAGGATGTAGAGCGCCACCTCGGTGCGGGTGCGCAGGACGAGGTTGTGCGTCGTGCTCTTGAGGAGCGATTCCTCGATCGCCCGCAGGATCTGCAGCGCCACCGACGAGGTCGCCCGGACGTAGCCCGAGCCGCCGCAATGGGTGCAGGGCAGGGACGAGCTCTCCAGCATCCCGGTGCGGATGCGCTGGCGGCTCATCTCCAGGAGGCCGAAGGGCGAGATCCGGCCGACCTGGATGCGGGCGCGATCGTTCTTCAGGCACTCGTTGAGCTTCTTCTCCACAGCGCGGTTGTTGCGCTTCTCCTCCATGTCGATGAAGTCGATCACGACGAGGCCGGCGAGATCGCGCAGGCGCAGCTGGCGGGCGACCTCCTCGGCCGCCTCCAGGTTGGTGCGCAGGGCGGTGTCCTCGATGTCGTGCTCGCGGGTGGAGCGACCCGAGTTCACGTCGATGGAGACGAGGGCTTCCGTCGGGTTGATGACGAGGTAGCCGCCCGACTTCAGGGTGACGTGGGTGGAGAACATCGCGTCGAGCTGCTGCTCGACCCCGTAGCGCGCGAAGATCGGCGTCGCGTCCCGGTAGGGCTGCACGACCTTCGACTGGCCGGGCATCAGCATCCGCATGAAGTCGCGCGCCTCCCGATAGGCTTCATCGCCCGCCACCAGGATGTCGTCGATGTCCTTGTTATAGAGGTCGCGAATGGCGCGCTTGATGAGCGAGCCTTCCTCGTAGACCAGCGCCGGAGCGGAGGACGACAGCGTCAGCTCGCGGACGCTCTCCCACAGGCGCATCAGGTACTCGAAGTCGCGCTTGATCTCGGGCTTGGTGCGCGAGGCGCCGGCCGTGCGCAGGATGACGCCCATCCCTTCCGGCACCTCCAGGTCCTGGGCGACTTCCTTGAGGCGCTTGCGGTCGGCGGCCGAGGTGATCTTGCGGGAGATGCCACCGCCACGTCCGGTATTCGGCATGAGCACCGAGTAGCGCCCGGCCAGGGACAGGTAGGTGGTCAGCGCCGCGCCCTTGGTGCCGCGCTCTTCCTTGACGACCTGCACCAGGATGATCTGGCGGCGCTTGATGACCTCCTGGATCTTGTAGTGGCGACGATAGGTGCGCGGGCGCTCTGGGATCTCGGCCAGGGCATCGCCGCCGACCTGAGCGATCTTCTGCGGACGCTCGCCGTCCTCGCCCTCGCTCTCCTCGTCGTCCTCGTCGTCGTCCTCATCGGAATCATCGTCGTCATCCTCGGACTCGTCGTCCGAATCGTCGTCCTCCGAATCCTCGTCGCTCTCGTCCGCATCGTCCTCGTCGGGCTCCTCCTCGGACGTGGTCCCGGCGGCGGGCGCCGCGATGTCTGAGTCGGCCTCGCCCATGGGTGCGGCTTCGAGCGCCAACTCGGCCGCCGGCTCGACCGGCGCCTCGGCGGTGGCACCAGCAGACCCTGCGTCGTCGGAGAACGGGACGTCCGACGCCGCCGGCTCGTCGCCCTCGGAGCTCTCGCCGCTGGCGAGGGCCGCTTGCGGCAAGTCGGCGGATTCATCGCTGCCGGGCAGGATCGGCGGCGGCGCGTCGCCGAGGCCGCCCTCGAGCAGCGCGTCGGCGACGCCGATCGCCGGATCGCTGGCCGAAGTCTCGTCGAAGGAGGTCTCGTCGAAGGAGATCGGGTTGCCGTTGGCCTCGCCGGCAATCGGTGCGCCGACGTCCTCCGACGTCACCGTCTCGGAGGTGCGCGCCTTCTTGGCGGAGGTGCCGTCGCGACGGCCGCGCGAGCGGCGGCGGGGCTTGCGCTCCTCGCGCTCCCGGTGCTCCTCGGCTTCGCGGGCCTCGTCCTCGAGCAGGGCCTGCCGGTCCGCGAGGGGGATCTGGTAGTAGTCCGGGTGGATCTCGCTGAAAGCGAGGAAGCCGTGGCGGTTGCCGCCGTACTCGATGAAGGCGGCCTGGAGCGAGGGCTCCACGCGCGTCACCTTGGCGAGGTAAATATTGCCGCGAAGCTGGCGCCTGTTGGCGGCCTCGAAGTCGAATTCCTCGACCCTAGACCCGTGAACCGTGACGACCCGGGTCTCCTCCGGGTGCATCGCGTCGATGAGCATCTTGTTGTTGTTGGCCATGACGAACTTTCGACATGGCGGTCGACGTCGTTCTCCTCGAACCGCGCGGTCCCGATGAGGCGCCGACCGGTCCGGGCGCGACGGCCCGGCGGATCGGTGCCCGTGACGACCCGGGGAAGGGGGTCGCGGAAGCTGTGGGGAAGGGATTGCCGCCAACCGCCGCTGGGCGCCGGATCTCGGCGCGCGTGGGGTTGATCCTGGCCAGGGGCGACGAGAAGGCGGCGCCACGCGAAACGCGCAGGCGTTGAACACGAGCAACGGCAACCGATGCTGTGTGTCCGCTCATTCTCTCCCTGACCTCGCGAAGACTGTATGGGCCCATCCGAAGACAGGCCGGCATGTGCAGAACGGTGCGGCGGCCGAAAAGGCCACCGAATGAACCGACTCCCACCCGGCCTTGCTGTGCCGCCATGTCTGACGCGGGGAACCGACTGCGAAGGCGATTCGACGCAATGCCGAACCGCGCCCGCGGGCCGCGGAGCAAACCGCACGGCACCGGGAAGGGGACCGTATCATTACAGAGCGTCGCGACGTTTTGGCAAGGTCCTTAATCTTTGATCTGCCGCTCTGACCTGACATCGCCGTGCCGAACCTCGGCAGGGGGATCGCCGCGGCCCGCGTCGTGGCGGGGGCTGTCGCCTCCGGGACACAAGGGGCGCCGAAGTGGAACGCGGCCCTTGAGGAACGGTTAACCATCCCATCGGTATCCCGTAGTGGCTGGCTTACGCCATAGCCCGCTCGCGAGCCCGCTCCTCCGGGGCGGGCCCGTCCTCACGGGGATGATTGCCGGAACGATGCCGAGACGCGCCCGCCTTCTCCGCTCCGTCCTCCTCGCCCTGGCCTGCGCCGGAGCGAGCCCGTTCGCCGGGACCGGTGCACGGGCACAGGACACCGACAAGGCTCATGGGACCGCCTCGCCGGCGGCCGTCGCCATCGCGGCGGACCTCGCCACGAGCAACGGTACCACGAAGCTGACCCTGACCCTTTCGAAGGCCATCGAGGCGAAGGCCTTCGTGATGGAGCGTCCGGATCGGGCGGTGATCGATCTGGCGGAAGTGAACTTCCAGCTCGGGCCGGAAACCGGCCGGAAGCGCGACGGGGTGGTGGCCTCCTTCCGCTACGGGCTCTTCGCGCCGGGACGGTCGCGCATCGTCGTCGACCTCGCCCAACCGGCGACGGTGGGGCGGATCGAGACCGTCACGCGCCCGCGCGACGGCGCCGTGCTGCTCAGCATCGAGTTCCAGCGCAGCGATCGCGAGGGCTTCCGACGCGCTTCGGTGGCGAGCGATCCGGCACCGGCCCAGCGCAAGGTCGCGACCATCCCGGAATCGACGGACGCCCGCCCTCTGATCATGGTCGATGCCGGCCACGGCGGGACCGATCCCGGCGCCATCGCGGCCACCGGCGCCTTCGAAAAGGACATCGTGTTCGGCTTCGCCCAGGCCCTGGTGTCCCAGCTCGAAGCCGGCGGCCGGTACCGGGTGCGGATGACGCGGGACCGCGACGTCTTCGTGCCCCTCTCCGAGCGCGTCCGCCTCGCTCGCGACGCGAAGGCCGACCTCTTCGTCTCGATCCATGCGGATTCGATCTCGTCGGCCCCGCAGGTGCGCGGCGCCACCATCTACACCGGCTCCGAGAAGGCCACCGACGCCGAATCGGCCAAGCTCGCCGAGCGCGAGAACCGCGCCGACGCGGCCGCCGGCACCGAATCGAACGAGGGTCCCGGCCATGTCGCCGACATCCTCCAGGAACTGACCCTGCGCGAGACCCGCACCTTCTCGTCGGGGTTCGCCAAGAGGCTGATGACCCATCTCGGGCCGGTCATGGAGATGAGCGCCAAGCCGCACCGCGAGGCCGGCTTCCAGGTTCTGCGCTCGCCCGACGTCCCCTCGGTGCTGGTGGAACTCGGCTACCTGTCCAGCAAGCACGACCTCGACCTGCTGCAGTCGGAGGGTTGGCGCGCCGAGGTGACCGGCGGCATGGCCAAGGCGATCGATGCGTTCTTCGGCAGCCGGACGTCGCTGACCCGTCCGCAGCCGCCCCGTCGCTCGGCCGCAATCGCCCCAGTTTCACCATAGAATGCGTGTGAAACCGGGGCTCACAGCGCTCCGGTCACACCGATGCCGATGGTCTCGGTCGGATTGATCGCGGCGCGCTTGAGCGAACGCCGCCGACAGCGTGGGCTCGACCGCATTTCACGCGGCGGGACTCTTGCATTTCGGAATGGGACACGGTCCGAGGAGCTACGCGCCATCGTGGCGGGTGCTCTCGCGGCCGGCCGGCGGCGATGGATCATCGACGGACGGGACCCGGATGCGCTTCATCCTTCGTTTCTTCGGCTTCCTGTTCAGCGTCGGCGCGATGGTCTTCGTGATCGCCGCCGCGGCGGCCGCGTTCTTCTACTGGAAATTCAGCCAGGACCTGCCGGATCACGCCGCGCTCGCCAATTACGAGCCGCCGGTGATGAGCCGCGTCCATGCGGCGGACGGCTCGCTGCTGGCCGAGTACGCCAGTGAGCGGCGGCTCTACCTCCCGATTCAGGCGATGCCCAAGATCGTCGTCGCGGCCTTCCTCTCGGCCGAGGACAAGAACTTCTACAAGCATGGCGGCGTCGACCCCGAGGGTCTCGTGCGCGCCGCGCTGACGAACTTCAAGAGCGGCAAGAAGCAGGGCGCCTCGACGATCACCCAGCAGGTCGCCAAGAACTTCCTCCTGTCCCCGGAGCAGACCTTCGAGCGCAAGGCCAAGGAAGCGCTGATCGCCTTCCGGATCGAGGCCGCCTACTCGAAGGACAAGATCCTCGAGCTCTACCTGAACGAGATCTTCCTCGGCACGATCGTGCCCGGGCGCAACCTGCATGGCGTCGCGGCAGCGGCACTCGATTACTTCGGCAAGTCGGTTCACGAACTGACGATCAACGAAGCGGCCTACCTCGCCGCCCTGCCGAAGGGGCCGAACAACTACCACCCCTACCGCCAGACCCAGAAGGCGCTCGATCGGCGCAACGAGATCATCGGCCTGATGGCCCAGAACGGGTACATCACCAAGGAAGAGGCCGAGGCGGCCCGCAAGATGCCCCTCGGCGTCAATCCGCGCGTCGCCTTCGCCAACGCCGCCAACGCCAACTACTTCACCGAAGAGGTCCGGCGCGAGATCGCCGAGCGCTACGGCGAGAAGAAGCTCTACGAGGGCGGCCTCTCCGTGCGCGCCACCCTGGACCCGAAGATGCAGTCCTGGGCCCGCAAGGCCCTGGTGGACGGTCTTGTTCGCTACGACCAGTCGCACGGCTGGCGCGGCGCGCAGGCCAAGGTCGACCTCGTCGGCCGCGACTGGGGCCTCGCCGTGGCCGAAGTGCCCGGTCTCGGCGACGTCGCGCCGTGGCGCCTCGCCGTGGTCCTGAACACCACCGGCGGCTCCGCCCAGATCGGCCTGCAGCCGCGCCGCGAAGCCTCCGGCCAGGTTTCGAAGGAGCGCGAGACCGGCACGATCACCGCCGAGGGCACCCGCTGGACCGGGCGGTCGCCCGCCGCGGCGCTGAACGCCGGCGACGTCGTCTACGTCGAGGCGACGGATACGAGCCGCAACCAGTACCGCCTGCGCCAGCGGCCCGAGGTCTCGGGCGCCATCGTGGCGATGGACCCCTATACCGGTCGCGTGCACGCAATGGTCGGCGGCTTCTCCTACGACGAGAGCCAGTTCAACCGCGCCACCCAGGCGATGCGCCAGCCCGGCTCCTCCTTCAAGCCGATCGTCTACTCGGCGGCCCTAGACAACGGCTACACGCCGTCCTCCATCGTGCAGGATTCGCCGATCACCATCGAGGCGGGCCCCGGCCAGGAGGCCTGGACGCCCTCGAACTACGACGGCAAGTCCGGCGGTCCGCACACCCTGCGCTACGGCATCGAGCATTCGAAGAACCTGATGACGGTGCGGCTCGCCAAGGACGTCGGCATGCCGCTGATCGCGGAATATGCCCGCCGCTTCGGCGTCTACGACGACATGCTGCCGGTGCTGCCGATGTCGCTCGGCGCCGGCGAGACTACGGTGATGCGCATGGTCACCGCCTATTCGATGCTGGCCAATGGCGGCCGGCGCATCCGCCCGACCCTGATCGACCGCATCCAGGATCGCGTCGGCGAGACCATCTACAAGCACGACAACCGCAAGTGCCTCGGCTGCGACGCGGACAAGTGGTCGGGCCAGGACGAGCCCAAGCTCGTGGACGATTCCGAGCAGGTCCTCGACCCGCTGACCGCCTACCAGATGGTCTCGATCATGGAAGGCGTGGTCCAGCGCGGCACCGCCACAATCCTGAAGCAGGTCGGCAAGCCCCTCGCCGGCAAGACCGGGACGACGAACGACGCCAAGGACGCCTGGTTCGTCGGCTTCTCGCCGGACCTCGCGGTGGGCGTCTATATCGGCTTCGACAAGCCGCGCTCCCTGGGGGACCGGGCCACCGGCGGCGGTCTCGCAGCCCCCATCGCCCTGGACTTCCTGAAGCAGGCCCTCAAGGACAAGCCGCCGACGCCGTTCCGCGTGCCCCCGGGCATCAAGCTGATCCGCGTCTCGGCCGCCTCCGGCATGCGCGCCGGCTCGGGCGAGGGTGGTGGTACCATCCTCGAGGCCTTCAAGCCCGGCACCGCCCCGCCCGACGCCTACGTCGCCGCCCCGGCACAATCCTCCAGCGCCCCGGCCGCGGTTCCGCCGGACGCAGATCGCGCCGCCCAGGCCGGCGGGCTCTACTAGGCCCGCACACCCATCGCGGACCGCCATCGATCGACATCGCGCCCCGGAGACATCTCCGGGGCGTTCGTCGTTTCAGCCTGTCCTACGCGCCAAGGCGAGATCCGCGAGCTTCTCGATGTTGAAGCCGGTCTGGGGCAGCTCGATCATGAAGCGCTCGGCGATCTCCGACACCACGAAATCCGGCTTCACCCGGGCGACGTAGCCCCAGTCGATGCTCGTCGACCACAGGACGTGAACCTCACGGAAGGTGTCGGCGAGGAGCGGCGTCAGGCTCACCGTATGGGGGGTCGACGTATGGTGGCCGTAGGAATCGGCGAACAGGACCAGCCGGCGCGGGTCGGCCTCGCGCGAGTCGTTCCGGTAGACCACGTGGGCGCCGATATGCGCCGCCTGACCCCGGCCCTCCGCCTCGAAGGCCTTGACGAGCCTGTTGGCGTGGATGCGCCGCGCCGAGGTCTCGAACAGGCAGGACTCCACCGTCTCCCTGCGGATCGGATCGAACTTCAGGCCGAGATCGCCGGCATAGGGTGCGGGTGAGCCGATGCGGCGCCGGAGGATATCCTGGCGCGGAGCAAGACCGAGATGGCGGCAGATCTCGCCATAGGCGAGGAGATATCCGGCGAAGGTCCAGTGGCTGTCCGTCCGGCAATAGAGCGGCGCCTCGGCGGCACGCGCGCGAAACGGCCGTACGAGATCGATCCAGTGGCGCCGGGCCGGCGAGAGGCGGAGCCAGCGCTCCAGGCGCAGGACCGGCGCGCGCTCGGGGTCGAAGGCGAGCGCATCGGACGCCTGCGGATAGACCGTAAGCTTCTCCGGCGCCACCACGTGGGCGTAGCGGGTGCCGAGGCCCGCGCAACGCCGCACCCGCGCTTCCAGGATGCGGCGCCAGCGCCAGAGGATGGCGCGTGGAATCCCCGGATCGCGATACTGCCTCAGCACGGAATTGGTGCCGCCGATCAGGAACAGCCAGCCATCCGGGCCGACATGCACGTCCGGGTGATGGTCCGGCGCCGGAACACCGGGGGCGCGCGCGATGGTGAAACCCTCATTCATGGCGCGCTTCTAGCGGGCGGCCGCGAAAGGCGCACCCTCCCCCGGCGGCCCGCTCCCGCCCGATCAGAAACCGGCGCGGATGCCGCCGAAGATGCTGCGGCCGACGCCCGGGTAAAAGGCCACCGGGCCGCCCGCGACGGTCCGGGCATCGGTGACGACGGAGATGTCCGACACGTAGCGGGCATCGGTCAGGTTTCGGGCATCGACGAAGACCGAGACGCCGTTCTGGAAGTCGTACCCGGCCTGGACGTTGAGGAGGGCGTAGCCCGGCACCCTCAGGCTGTTGGCATGGTCGGCGAAGGCACCCTGGGGCACCCAGTCGACGGAGGGACTGACGTGGAAACCCTCGCGGTTGCGATAGGTCAGGACCGTGCGCAGCACATCGCGCGGGATGCCGGCGATCTGGTTGTCGCCGAAGACCGGGTCGGCGAGGAAGTGGAAGTCGTTGTGGGTCCAGATCTGCGAAACCACGACCGCGTCGCCGGTGCCGATCAGGTCGCGGGCAAGATCGAGGGCGATTGCGGCCTCGACGCCCTGGTGGCGGGTCCGGGGCGCGTTGAAGGTCGCGGCCGGAATGTTGAGGACCGGGTTGATCGAGAAGTTGATGAGCTCGTCGCGGATCTCCGAGCGATAGAGGGTGACGTCCCAGGACAGTCGATCGATCCGCCCGCGCGTGCCGGCCTCGTAGGTCACGGCGCGCTGCGCCCGCAGCGGCACGAATGTAGTGTTCAGCGTATTCTGCTGCACGAGGTCGGAGAAATCCGGCACGTCACGCGACCCTGTGATGTCGCCGAAGACCTGCAGGTCGGGCAGCGGCTGCCAGAGGAGGCCGACCTTGGGATTGATACCCGCATAGGTCTCGTTGGCCGAGGCGGGGAACGCGTTGGCGCCGGAGAAGCCGCCCTTGTTGCTGTAGGTCCGGTTGGAGGAAAACGCCTTGGCGCCGGCCATCAGGGCCACGTCCGGCAGGAACCAGAAGCGGTTCTCGCCATAGGCTTCGTAGTTCGAGGCGCTCTGCACCGCGCGCAGCGTCTGCGCGCCGCGCTGGCCGGCGACGTTGACGAACTGGAGGGCCGAATTCTGGCCCGCGAAGGCGCGCAGGCCGAGGATCAGGTCGTTGCGATAGCCGGCGACCTCGAAGGTCCCGGCCCAGTTTGGGGCGATCCCGTAGGTCCAGCCGTCCTGATCGATAACCTGGAAAATCGGGTGGTAGAGCGACTTGTGAATCGCCCAGGTGTCGATGTCGAGCTTGCCGACATCGAGCAGAAACGAGGTGCGGTTGGCGATCCGCTCGGTCTCGACCTTGCGCGACTGGTTGCCGGCGATCGCCGACGGATTGGCGAGCGTCGGATTGTTCAGGGCATTGAAGAGGCTCAGCGTGCCGGGGAGCTTCTGGTCGGTCAGGTAGACTCCGGCATAGAAGCGCGTCTCGACGCCCGGCGCGAGCTGGTAGCCGAGATTGGCGTTGAAGTTCTGCGTCCGCTGGGTCTCGTGGTCCCGGTAGCCGTCGGAATTGGTGATCGTGCCGTTGACGAGAAAATCGACCGGGCCGGAGATGCGCGAGACCTGAACGTTCTCCCGGATCGTGTTGAAGGCGCCGCCGTCGATGCGCAGGATGTTGGGCGCGAAGGCCGTCTGGGCGGTGGGAGTGACGGCGTTGATGGCCCCGCCGAGGGTCGTCGCTCCGAAGGTGAGGGCGTTGCCACCCTTGTAGACCTCGATCGAGCGCAGCCCCAGGGGATCGACCTGGTAGAAGTCGCCGCTGCCGTCGGCGAGGTTCAGCGGAATGCCGTCCTGCAGCAGTTCGAGCCCGCGCAGGTGGAAGCCACGCGAGATGCCCGAGCCGCGCACCGACAGGCGGAGTTCCTGGCCGTAGCGTTCCTGCACGTAGACACCGGGCACGTCCTTCAGCGTGTCGCGCAGGGTATTGGCGTAGCGGTCCTGGAAGTCCTTGGCGTCGACGAAGGCGACGGAACCGACGGTGGCGTTCACCGCAGCGCGCTGGGCCGCGACGCTCGGCACCGTTAGGGAGCCGGCCGCGGCGCCCTCGATGCTGAGCTCGGACAACGTCGCGGCAGCCGTTTCCTCGGCGCAGGACGGCGTCGCGGCGATGACGAGGGTCAGGAGCGAGGCGCCGCTCAGGAGGGCGAGGGCAGCGGCCTTGGGGCAGGGGGAGCGAAGGGCGAGCTCATTTCGGGGAGGGGAGACATTCCGAGGCGCGGACATGGGACGGGCTCCGGACCATGGGCCCGCGCTTCGCGACGGCGCGAAGGGGCCGGCATGATCCCGGTGGGAGAGGGGCGGGGTGGCGGACGCCGCGCGGGGATGCGCGCGGCGGAGCGATGGGTCGGGCCAGTTGGAAGACAAACACCGCCAGGCGTCGAGCCGGCCGGTCACGGTAGGATCCGGCCGGCCTTCGGTCCCCGGGATCCGGGGACGCGCGGCGTCAGTGCTCGTGGTGGCCCGGTGCCGTCGCGGCGGCGGCTGGCGCACCCGGCTTCATCGCGCCGATGGGCGCAACGCTGAAGGTGACGGGCACGGTGCCGGCGCGCTCGAAGCGCAGCGTGCCCTCGACCGTCTCGCCGGCCTTTGGTCCACTCGCGAGATCCTCGAACATGAGGTGCAGCCCGCCGGGCTTCAGCTCCACCGTCTCGCCCGGCTTGATCACCAGGCCACCCTCGACCGGGGCCATCTTCATCACGCCGCCCTCCATGATCATGGAGTGGATCGACGTGCGTCCCGCCAGGGGGATCGAAGCACCGACGAGGCGGTCGGCCTGGCTGCCGGTGTTGGTGACGCGGACGTAGCCGCCCGCCACCTTGGCGCCACCGGGCGTCGCGCGCATCCAGGGGGTCTCGATGCTCAGGTCGCCGGCCTTGACGCTCGACGCCGCGGCGCGGGCCGGGCCGGAGGCGGCGGCCACGATGCGGACGCCGGGGGCGGGGGATTTCAGGGCATGGGCCTCCTGCCCCGCGGCCGGGATCTCGCCCCAGCGGTACTGCCCCGCGGCGCAATCCTGCTCGACGGGGAAGTAGACCGTGCTGCCGGGCGTGAAGGCGTCGCTGACCCGCGCCAGGAAGGTGAATTCGTCGACCTGATCGTCGGGCAGGCTGCCCCCGGTCCAGGTGATGGTCCTCACCCCCTCGCGAATGTCCCCGTGATAGTACGGATAGGCGCGGGCATAGGCGCCCTTCTCGGTCGTCACGGTCCAGCCGGGCTTCGGCATCGGTTTGGCACCGATCACGCCCTCGGGGATGGTGACGCTGACGCGGTTGGTCGGCTGGCCGTCGCAGCCATGGGTGATCTGCACGACGCCGCGGTAGGCGGCATTCGGGCTCGCCTCCTTGCGCTCCAGGGTGGCGTGGGCGAGGGCGGCGGTAGCGGACAGGGAGAGGAGGAGGCCTGCGAAGAGCTCGGCCCGGGGGATGCGGTTCATCGGATGGTCCGTGTCTGATGGGATCGGGAATCGGCGATCGGATCAGACGGCGGGCGGACCTCTGGGATGGGGGATCGTGCCCGGCGGTCCACGAGCGGAGACGGACGCCTCGCGTCGCCAGGTCACCCGGCTCGTCGCGGGCGCCGGCCAGACGATGGTGCGAGCCGACACCTCCGGCATCGCCGCGTGCAGCATCGGCCCGGCCACGGTGCAACAGGGCTGATGATGGGCGTGGGTCGAATCGGGTTCAGCGGGGCCGGCCTCGTCGATCTGCCCGAGGCAGAGGATGCCGTGCGCGGAGGAGTCCGGCAGGGGCACGAGACCGCTGAGGACGGCATGGAGAACGAACGCGTAGAGGGCGACCACCGCAGTGATCGCGCGCAGCGGGGCCCACCTTCCGTGGCCAGCCTGGTTCGCCGGAAGCGTCATCGTCCTTCGACTTACGCCATCGGTCCTCGTTTCGCCATGCCGATCGCACGGTGGGACACCGTGCTGTGGCACACGGGCCGCAGTCGAGAGAACGTGTCCGGGGATCGCGGGGATAAGCCGCGCCGTGCCACAATGTGGCCGGGTCCCCATGAGTTCTTAACCGTACCCCGACACGGTCGTGACAGGGGGTGTTGCGAGACCTCGGCGCGCGCTGCCGGGACCGACGACACCGCATGTCGCTTCGTAAATCAGATCAGAGTTCACGTCCGATGCTGAAACAGGCTTTCCACACCCGCGCGCTCGGCTTCGCGCTGCTCGCATCGGCGGCCGTCATCGGCCAGTCGGCGACGGCGCGTGAGGCCGGCGGCTTCGCCCAGGCCGAATGGGCGCAGGACTATGCCTCGCCCGCCGCCATGCAGGTGCAGCGCTCCTCGACGCCGATCCTGTCTCCGCAGACCGTGGCGGCCACGGAGCAGATGATCGAGCGCTACCGGGATATCGTCAATCGCGGCGGATGGAAGCCGGTCTCCGGCGCCGATCGCCTGCGCGTCGGCGCCAAGGGGCCGGCCGTGGCCGCCCTGCGCCAGCGCCTGATCGTCACGGGCGACCTCGACCCGGCCTCCGGCGGCTCGGGCGTATACGATTCCTACGTCGCGGCCGGCGTGAAGCGTTTCCAGGCGCGGCATGGCCTGAGCCAGACCGGCGCCATGAGCCAGACCACCCAGGCGGCCATGAACGTGCCGGCCGATGTCCGCCTGCACCAGCTCGAAATCAACGTGGTGCGCCTGCGCTCCTATGCCGGCAACCTCGGCAATCGGTTCGTCATCACCAACATCCCCGCCGCCCTGGTGCAGACGGTGGAGAACGGCCAGGTCGTGACCCTTCACGCCGCCGGCGTCGGCAAGATCGACCGCCAGTCGCCGATCATGAACACCAAGGCGACGCAGATCAATTTCAACCCCTTCTGGACGGTCCCGGCTTCCATCGTGAAGAAGGACCTGATCCCCAAGATGCAGAAGGATCCGACCTACCTCACCGAGAACAAGATCCGTATCTTCGCCGGCGAAAACGAAATCTCCCCGGCTTCGGTGAACTGGAACTCGGACGAAGGCACCCGCTACCGCTACCGCCAGGATTCGGGGGCCGACTTCAACTCGATGGGCATCGTGCGCATCAACATTCCGAACCCCTACGGCGTGTTCATGCACGACACGAACTCGAAGGGCGTCTACGGCGACGATTTCCGCTTCATCTCCTCGGGCTGCGTCCGCGTGCAGAACGTGCGCGAGTACATCACCTGGCTTCTCAAGGACACGCCCGGCTGGGGCCGCGAGCAGGTCGAGCAGGCCATCGAGAGCGGCAAGCGGGTCGACGCCACGCTGTCGACCCCGGTTCCGGTCTACTGGACCTACATCACGGCCTGGTCGACCCCGGACGGCCTCGTCCAGTTCCGCGACGACATCTACAAGCGCGACGGCGTGAACGTGCCCTCGACCCTCTCGGCCCCGACCCCCGTCGCCAGCGCCGAGCCGGTTCAGAGCTTCGAGCCGGGCGACGAGGAGAACTGAGCCCGCTCACGGGCGATCAAACCGCACGATTGTCGTGGCCCGCGCCCCAAAGCGCGGGCCTTTTGCATGGTGGATGCGACGCCACGACACGGGTTGTTGCCGTCTGGACTCTGAGCGACGCGCTCTGTGCTGAATTTTTTTGATCCCACGCAAAAAAATGCCTGTGCTTGGCCTTGGAACCGGTCGCGTGTAGTAATCCAGCCTTCGAACGCCCGCCCGCCCAACGCCAGCGGATTACGGGTGCGTCCGCCCGTTCAACAATCGAGGCTTTCCATGAGCGCCGGTACTGCTGCCGACAAGCACTTCTCCAACACCTTCTTCGCTGCTCCCCTCGCGGACGCGGATCCGGAGATCGCGCAGGCGGTGGCCCAGGAACTCGGCCGCCAGCAGCACGAGATCGAGCTGATCGCCTCCGAGAACATCGTCTCGCGCGCGGTTCTCGAAGCGCAGGGCTCGGTGCTGACGAACAAGTACGCCGAGGGCTATCCGGGCCGCCGCTATTATGGCGGCTGCCAGTTCGTCGACATCGCCGAGAACCTGGCCATTGATCGCGCCAAGCGTCTGTTCAACTGCGGCTTCGCCAACGTGCAGCCGAACTCCGGCAGCCAGGCGAACCAGGGCGTGTTCCTGGCCCTGATGCAGCCGGGCGACACCTTCCTCGGCCTCGACCTCGCGGCCGGCGGCCACCTCACCCACGGCGCCCCCCCGAACGTCTCGGGCAAGTGGTTCAAGCCCGTCTCCTACACCGTGCGCCGCGACGACCAGCGCATCGACATGGAGCAGGTCGAGGCCCTCGCCCACGAGCACAAGCCCAAGGTGATCATCGCCGGCGGCTCGGGCTATCCGCGCCACTGGGACTTCGCCAAGTTCCGTGAGATCGCCGATGCCGTGGGCGCCTATTTCTTCGTGGACGCAGCGCACTTCGCGGGCCTGATCGCGGCCGGCGTGCATCCGTCGCCGTTCCCGCACGCCCACGTCGTCACCACGACGACCCACAAGACCCTGCGCGGCCCGCGCGGCGGCATGATCCTGACGAACGACGAGGCGCTGGCCAAGAAGTTCAATTCGGCGATCTTCCCCGGCATCCAGGGCGGCCCGCTCATGCACGTCATCGCCGGCAAGGCCGTGGCCTTCGGCGAGGCCCTGAAGCCCGAGTTCAAGATCTACGCCAAGCAGGTGATCGAGAACGCCAAGGCGCTGGCCGACACCCTGATGTCGAGCGGCTACAACATCACCTCGGGCGGCACCGACAACCACCTCATGCTGGTCGACCTCACCAGCAAGGGCCTCACCGGCAAGGCGGCGGAAGCGGCCCTCAGCCGCGCCGACATCACCTGCAACAAGAACGGCGTGCCGTTCGACACGCAGAAGCCCACCATCACCTCGGGCATCCGCCTTGGCACCCCGGCCGGCACCTCGCGCGGCTTCGGCGTCGCCGAGTTCAAGCAGATCGGCGGACTCATCGTCGAAGTCCTCGATGGCCTGGTGGCCAAGGGTGACGAGGGCGATGCCGCGGTCGAGGCGAGCGTGAAGCAGCGGGTGCACGCCCTCACCGACCGCTTCCCGATCTACGGCTGAGGCGCAACGCCCCGCCAGCGGGCGCTTGAACCGGCGCCCCTCACCATGCCATGCAACGGCCGCGGACCCTCGAGTCCGCGGCCGTTGTCGTTTCCGGCGCGCCTTCCCCTCAGCGCTCCTCCCTCCCAGGTGTCCGTCCGATGCGGTGTCCCTATTGCGGCGGTCCCGACACCCAGGTGAAGGATTCGCGCCCAAGCGACGACGCAGCGGCGATCCGCCGGCGCCGGGTCTGCCCGGATTGCGGCGGTCGCTTCACCACCTTCGAACGGGTGCAGTTGCGCGAACTCACCGTGCTCAAGCGCTCGGGCAAGCGCGTGCCCTTCGACCGCGACAAGCTCCAGCGCTCGATCGGGGTCGCCCTGCGCAAGCGCCCGGTGGACCCCGAGCGCATCGAACGCCTCGTCAGCGGCATCACGCGTCAGCTCGAGAGCAGCGGCGAGGCCGAGATCGGCAGCGAGGCCATCGGCGAACTCGTGATGGAGGGCCTGAAGGGGCTCGACGACGTCGCCTACGTGCGCTTCGCCTCGGTCTACAAGAATTTCCGCGAGGCCAGCGACTTCAAGGCGTTGCTCGGGACCCTCTCCGATCCGGCTGCCCTCCCGGCCGATACGGGCTCGGAGGAGCCGCGCGGGGCGGGCGGAACCGCGACCGGGGACCGGCTTCCGGATCTCTCCGCGACGGTCACGCCCCTCCGGCCGAAGCGCCAGCCGAAGTCCCGGGCTTGAGGAGCGCCGGAATGGAGACCGCCGGAACGGAGACCGCGGGCCCGGGCGAGACCGACCGCCGCTACATGCGTCTCGCCCTCGCCCTCGGGCATCGCAACCTCGGACGCACCTGGCCGAACCCCTCCGTCGGCGCGGTGGTGGTGGCGGGTCCGCCCGGTGCGGAGCGGATCGTCGGCCAGGGCGTGACCGCCCCCGGCGGCCGCCCGCACGCGGAGCCGATCGCTCTCGCCATGGCGGGGGAGGCGGCCCGCGGCGCCACGCTCTACGTCAGCCTGGAGCCGTGCTCCCATCACGGACGGACCCCACCCTGCACCGACGCCATCGTCGCAGCCGGCATCGCCCGCGTCGTCACGGCCCTGGAGGACCCCGATCCGCGGGTCGCCGGGCGCGGCCATAATCTCCTCGCCGCCGCCGGGATCGCGGTGACCACGGGCCTCCTGGCGGAGGAGGCCGCCCGCGATCATCGCGGCCACGTCACCCGCGTGACGCGGGGGCGGCCGAGCCTGCACCTCAAGCTCGCCCAGACCCAGGATGGTTTCGCCGGTGCGCCCGCCGAGCGCCTGCGGATCACCGGCCCCATCGCCGACGGAGCGGTCCATCTCTGGCGAGCGCACGCGGATGCGATCCTCGTCGGCATCGGCACCGCGCGCGCCGACGATCCGTCCCTCACGGTCCGGCTGCCGGGGCTGTCCGACCGTTCGCCCCTGCGCGTCGTGCTCGATTCGAACCTCCGCCTGCTGCCCTCCACCACCCTGGTGCGGAGCGCCCGCGACGTTCCGACCCTAATCCTCAGCACCCGCCGGGCTCCGGTGCACGCCAAGCGCATGCTGGCCTCCTTCGGTGTGGAGGTGATCGGCGTCGATGCCGACGGCGCGGGACGGGTCGACCTGCACGCCGCCTTGCGGGCCCTGGCCGAGCGGGGCGTGACGCGCCTCTGCTGCGAAGGCGGCCCGCACCTCGCCGATGCCCTGGCGGGCGCCGACCTCGTCGACGTCTTCACGCTCATCACCGGCCCAGGACGACTCGGCGACACCGGCGGCCTGCCGGCCATCGGCCATGTGCTTCGGAAGCGGCTCGACGAACACCACCTCCGGGTCGTCGAAACCCGGATTCTCGGTCCCGACCGGGCCGTCACCTACGAGCGGAGCGCCTGAGATGTTCACCGGTCTCGTCACGGATGTCGGAGAGGTCGTGTCGGTCGCCGGCGACGACCGCCTGCGCCGCATTCGCATCCGCTCGCACTACGATCCCGCCACCATCGCGCTGGGTGCCTCCATCGCCTGCTCGGGCCCTTGCCTCACGGCGGTCGCGATCGAGCCGGCCGAGGACGGCTGCATCTTCGCCGTCGATGCCGCGGCCGAGACGCTGGCCCGCACCCATGTGAGCACGTGGCGCGAGGGCCGGCGCCTGAATCTCGAGCGCTCCCTGAAGATCGGCGACGAGCTCGGCGGCCATCTCGTCACCGGCCATGTGGACGGCCTGGCCGAACTCGTGGCCCGAGACCCCGTCACGGGCGGCGCGGGGGATCCGCAATGGGCCCCCTCGGATCGCTTCACCCTGCGCGCCCCGGCCCAGCTCGCACGCTTCATCGCCGAGAAGGGCTCCGTCTGCCTCGACGGCACCTCGCTGACCGTGAACACGGTGGACGGCGACCTGTTCTCGGTGCTGCTCATCCCGCACACCCTGGCGGTGACCACCTGGGGCGAGCGGCGGGCCGGGGATCGGCTCAACCTCGAGGTCGACCTCATCGCCCGCTACGCCGCCCGCCTGTCCGAGAGCCGCGCCGCCGCAGGGACCTGAGCGCGCGGACCAGCACCCGCCGTCCCGGATTGGCGGGGCTCGCGCTTGTCGCCACGGCGCCTAGGGTCTATCGCTCGCGCCTGCGGGCGCAGGACAGGTCCGGCCGGTCGAGTCTTGCGCACCGACGGATCCCCGAGGGTCGCGGCAAGCGCGCCCGGTCCCGGCTGCTGTGCCGTCCGCCGACCGTGTCCCGTGAAAGCCTCTCGATGGTATCGCTCGCCTACGCTTCCCGCACCGCTCCCGCCAACGTCAAGGGCGCGCGCGTCCTCGTGGTCGAAGCCCGCTACTACGAGGATCTCGCCGACGAGCTCCTGGCCGGCGCGGAAGGCGCTCTTGCCGCGGCCGAAGCGGTGGCCACGGTGGTGACCGTGCCCGGCGCCCTGGAGATCCCGGCCGCCATCGCGATCCTGGTCGAGGCCGCGGCCCGTGCCGGCCAGCCCTACGATGCCGTGGTGGCGCTCGGTTGCGTCATCCGCGGCGAGACCGGGCATTACGACATCGTCGCGGGCGAGAGCGCGCGGGCCCTGATGGACCTCTCCGTCACCCTGCGCCTGCCGCTGGGTAACGGCATCCTCACGGTGGAGACGGAAGCCCAGGCCCAGGCCCGTGCCCGGGTCGCCGAACTGAACAAGGGCGGCGGTGCCGCCGAGGCCGCGCTCGCGGTGCTGTCGCTGAAGCGCGACGCATCGGCGGCGTCGGTCGGAGAGGATTGAGGATCATGGCCAACGACTCCGGGATGAAGACCGCCGAACGCAGCGGCGCACGCCTGTCCGTCGTGCAGGCGCTCTACGACATGGAAATCTCGGGCAAGGGCGTGATCGAGGCGCTCACCGAGTTCGAGACCTTCTGGATCGGCCGCGAGGTCGACGGCATCGAGCATCCGGCCGCGGAGATCGCCTTCTTCCGCGACCTCCTGCGCGGCGTCGTCGAAGAGCAGCGGGCCATCGATCCGATCCTCGACGGGGCACTGGCCTCAGGCTGGCCCCTCAAGCGCATCGAGGCGGTCCTGCGCGCCATCCTGCGGGCGGGCGCCTACGAGCTCATGTCCCGCCGCGACGTACCGGCGCGGGTCGTCATCTCCGAATACGTCGATGTCGCCCACAGCTTCTTCGGCGGCGACGAGCCCGGCATGGTCAACGGCGTCCTCGACAAGGTGGCCCGGGACGTGCGCGGCAACGAATTCGCCGGCCTGCCGGCCTCCGGCCGGGCCTGACCCCGATGGCCCGGCCCGACGAGGACGGGCTGATCGCGCGCTACTTCGCGCCCCTGGCGGGACCCGGAGCGGATGGCCTGCGCGACGACGCCGCCACCCTGTCGCCCAGTCCCGGCTGCGACCTCGTTCTCACGACCGACGCCATCGTGGCCGGGGTGCATTATTTTCCCGATGATCCACCGGGTTCGATCGCCCGCAAGGCCCTCGGCGTGAACGTCTCGGACCTCGCCGCCAAGGGCGCCCGCCCGCGCGGAATCCTGCTGACGCTCGCGCTGCCCGATGACTGGACCGAGGACTGGCTCGCTGGCTTCGCGGCCGGCCTCGCCGATGGTCTCTCGGAGTTCGGCCTCGACCTCCTCGGCGGCGATACCGTGCGGGCGGCCGGCCCGGCGCTGATCGGCGTGACCGCGATCGGCGAAGTCCCGGCGGGGGGGATCGTCCGGCGTGGGACCGCGCAGGTCGGCGACCGGATCTGCGTCAGCGGCACGATCGGGGATGCGGCCCTGGGCTTGCTCCTGCGCCGCCCCAACGGGCCGGGCTGGGCGGGCGCGCTGGACGCGGCGGATCACGACGCCCTCATCGATCGCTACTGGCATCCCCGCCCGCGCATCGGCCTCGCTCCGGTCCTGCGCCGCTATGCCCGGGCCGCGATGGACGTCTCGGATGGCCTCGCCGGGGATCTGGCCAAGATGCTGAAGGGGGAGGGGCGCTCCGCGGCGATCGATCTCGCCCGGCTCCCGCTCTCGCCCGCCGCCGCGAGAGCCCTGGCCCAGGAGCCGGCCCTCCTGACCCCGATCGCGACGGGCGGCGACGATTACGAGATCCTCTGCGCCGTGGCCCCCGCGAACCTGAACGCCTGCCTGGCGGCGGCGGGCGCCACCGGCACGCCCCTGACCTGCATCGGCACGGTCACGGCCGGTTCCGCGTCGCCTTCCTTCCGGGAGGCCGACGGCACGCCGCGGGTGCTGGGGACAGGGTCCTTCAGCCACTTCTGAGACGCCGGCCGCTTCGCACGGCGCCGTCCGCGAACGCTGAGATCAGGCTCGCGCCCGCGCGAACACTTCCACCGAACCCGACCTGTTTTGCGATGCAAAAATATTCGCGGCTGAAAAAGCTCGGCAGCATTTGCCAGCGCCGGTGAAGTTTGGCACTCAGAGCAGGCATTCCTTGGGAGGAGATGCACAACAACAGAAACGCGGCGCGCGGCGGAGACGCTCGCGCGAACGATGACCTTCGCACGCCAGAAACGCTGCGCACACCCGGAAATCACGGCCACGAAGTCCAGCAACGCCACGACAGACCCGCACGGGCATCGCCAATCAAGGACGGTCGAATGACAGCTTTGTTGCTTATCATCCTGGGCGGGCTGTGCGCCGTCGCCTATGGCATCCTCACGATCAACGACGTGATGAAGCGCGACGCCGGCACCCAGCGCATGCAGGAGATCGCGGGGGCGATCGCCGAGGGGGCGCAGGCCTATCTCCGGCGCCAATACGCCACGATCGCGATCGTCGGGCTCGTGCTGTTCGTCGCCCTCACATATTTCCTCGGGTTGAAGGTGGGGATCGGCTTCCTGATCGGCGCCGTGCTGTCGGGGGCGGCCGGCTTCATCGGCATGAACGTCTCGGTGCGCGCCAACGTCCGCACCGCGCAGGCGGCCTCCACGTCGCTCGGCGGCGGCCTCGACGTCGCCTTCAAATCGGGGGCCGTCACCGGCATGTTCGTGGCCGGCCTCGCGCTCCTCGGCGTGGCGCTCTACTACGGCTACCTCACCCGCATCGCCGGCCTGTCGCCGGCCAGCCGCGACGTCATCGACGCCCTGGTGGCCCTGGGCTTCGGCGCCTCGCTGATCTCGATCTTCGCCCGTCTCGGCGGCGGCATCTTCACCAAGGGCGCGGATGTCGGCGGCGACCTCGTCGGCAAGGTCGAGGCCGGGATCCCGGAGGACGATCCGCGCAACCCTGCCACCATCGCGGACAATGTCGGCGACAACGTCGGCGACTGCGCCGGCATGGCGGCCGACCTGTTCGAGACCTACGCGGTGACCGTGGTCGCCACCATGGTGCTCGCGGCGATCTTCTTCTCCGGCCAGACCGAGGTCGGGGGGCGCAACGTCCTCGAGGCGATGCTGCTCTATCCCCTGGCCATCGGCTCGGCCTGCATCCTGACCTCGATCGCCGGCACCTACGCGGTGCGGCTCGGGGCCAACCAGTCGATCATGGGCGCGCTCTACAAGGGCCTGATCACCGCCGGAGCCCTCTCGATCGTCGCCATCGCGGGCGTGAACTACACCCTGTTCGGCGGCTTCGGCACGGCCTTCACCACCAACGCGGGCGTGACCTTCACCTCCGGGGGCCTTCTCGGCTGCGCGGTGATCGGCCTCGTCATCACGGCGCTGATCGTCGTCATCACCGAGTACTATACCGGCACCAACTTCCGGCCGGTGAAGTCCATCGCGGACGCGTCCGTGACGGGCCACGGCACCAACGTGATCCAGGGCCTGGCGATCTCGCTCGAATCCACCGCTCTGCCCGCGCTCGTCATCGTCGCGGGCATCATCAGCACTTACTCGCTGGCCGGGCTGTTCGGCATCGCCATCGCGGTCACCGCCATGCTGGCGCTCGCCGGCTTCATCGTGGCCCTCGATGCCTTCGGGCCGGTCACCGACAATGCCGGCGGCATCGCCGAGATGGCCGGCCTGCCGCCGGACGTGCGCAAGTCCACCGATGCCCTCGACGCGGTCGGCAACACCACCAAGGCGGTGACCAAGGGCTACGCCATCGGCTCAGCCGGCCTCGGCGCCCTGGTGCTGTTCGCCGCCTACACCTCCGACCTGAACTACTTCATCGCCCATGCGAGCCCGACCCAGTACCGCTTCTTCCAGGGCGTGACCGTCGATTTCTCGCTCTCCAACCCCTACGTGGTCGTCGGTCTGCTACTGGGCGGCCTGATCCCATTCCTGTTCGGCGGCATGGCGATGACCGCGGTGGGCCGCGCGGCCGGCGCCGTGGTGGAGGAGGTGCGTCGGCAGTTCCGTGAGAAGCCCGGCATCATGCAGGGGACCGACCGGCCGGATTACGGCCGCGCCGTCGACATGCTCACCCGGGCGGCGATCAAGGAGATGATCGTTCCCTCGCTGCTGCCGGTGCTGTCGCCGATCGTGCTGTTCTTCGTGATCCAGCCGATCGGCGGAAAGAGCCAGGCCTTCGCCACGGTGGGAGCGATGCTCCTCGGCGTGATCATCACGGGGCTCTACGTCGCGATCTCGATGACCTCGGGCGGCGGTGCCTGGGATAACGCCAAGAAGTACATCGAGGACGGGCATCACGGCGGCAAGGGCTCGGACGCCCACAAGGCGGCCGTGACCGGCGACACCGTCGGCGATCCCTACAAGGACACAGCCGGCCCCGCCGTGAATCCGGCGATCAAGATCACGAACATCATCGCGCTGCTGCTGCTGGCGGTGCTGGCACACAGCTGAACGCGAACGACCCCCGGCGGCCTGAAGGCCATCGGGGGTCGCGCGACGTCCTGCGGGCCGCGGCAGGATCCCTGCCGCGGCCTTCGCGCGTTCGGTCTCAGGCAGCGTCCGGCATTTGGCCGAGGAGCTTGTCGAGGGTGATCGGGTAGCTCCGCACCCGCACGCCGGTGGCGTTGTAGACCGCGTTGGCCACCGCCGCGCCCACACCGCAGATGCCGAGTTCGCCCACGCCCTTGGCCTTCATCGGCGAGGATTGCGGATCGACCTCGTCGAGGAAGATCACCTCCTGGTGCGGGATGTCCGCATGCACCGGCACCTCATAGCCGGCCAAGTCGTGGTTCACGAAGAAGCCGCGCTTGGTGTCGACCGCGAGTTCCTCCATCAGCGCCCCACCGACGCCCATCGTCATGCCGCCGATGACCTGGCTGCGGGCCGATTTCGGGTTGAGGATGCGCCCGGCCGCGCAGACGGCCAGCATCCGCCGCACCCGGATCTCGGCGGTGTCGACATCGACGCCGACCTCGACGAAGTGGCCCGCGAAGGTCGATTGCTGCTGCTTCTTGGCGAGGTCGCCGTACTCGATCGAATCCTCGGCCACGAGTTCGCCGTCGGCGGCCGCCTTCACCAGGGTCTCGGTGCGATTTCCGGAGCGGACCTGCCCGTCCGCGAACACCGCATCGTCCGAGTTGAAGCCGAGCCGCTGCGCCACCGCCTCGCGGAGCTGAACGCAGGCCGCGTAGACGCCGGCGGTCGAGTTGTTCGCACCGAACTGCCCGCCAGAGCCGGCCGAGACCGGGTAGGACGAATCGCCGAGGCGCACCACCACCTTGTCGAGGCCCACGCCCATCATCTCGGCGGCGGTCTGCGCGATGATGGTGTAGGAGCCGGTCCCGATATCGGTCATGTCGGTCTCGACCGTGACGAGGCCGTCGCGCCCGAGCCGAACGCGGGCGCCCGACTTCATCAGCAGGTTGTTGCGGAAGCCCGCCGCCATGCCGATGCCCACGAGCCAGCGCCCGTCGCGAACCTGGCCGGGCTTCGGGTTGCGGGCCGACCAGTTGAACGTCTCCGCGCCGAGCTTCAGGCAGCCCACGAGGTTGCGGTGGGAGAACGGGCGCTCCGGATGGCCCGGATCGACCTGGGTGTCGTTGCGGACGCGGAAGGCGACCGGGTCCATGCCCAGTTTCTCGGCCATCTCGTCCATGGCGATCTCGAGGGCCATCAGGCCCGGCGCCTCGCCCGGCGCCCGCATCGAATTGCCTTCGGGCAGGTCGAGATGGGCAAGCTTCATGGCCGTCAGGCGATTGGCCCCGGCATAGAGCAGCTTGGTCTGGTCCACGGCGGTTTCGGGCTTGCCCTTGGGCAGGTTGCCGGAGGTGCTCTCATGGGCGATGGCGGTGATCGTCCCGTCCGCCGTCGCGCCGATGCGGATGCGCTGGATCGTGGCCGGCCGGTGGGTCGTGTTGTTGGCGACCAGCGGCCGGGTCAGCGCGACCTTGACCGGTCGGCCGGCGGCCTTGGCGGCCAGCGCCGCCACCACGGCGTCGGAGCGCACGAACAGCTTTCCCCCGAAGCCGCCGCCGATATAGGGCGAGTCGACGCGGATCGACGCCTCCGGGATGTCGAGGATCTTGGCGATGCTGCCCTTGGTCCAGGCGATCATCTGGTTGGAGGTCCAGAGGGTGAGCTTGTCGCCCTCCCAGGCGGCGATGGTCGCGTGCGGCTCCATCATCGCGTGGCTCTCGTCGGGGGTCGTGTAGGTCTCGTCGAACTTGACCGGCGCCGAGGCGAAGGCGCCCTCGAAGTCGCCGGTTCGATCCTCGCCGCCGCCGCCGCTGCCCTCGCCGCTGTCGCCGGGAACCGGCTTGGCGGACGAGGCCACGGCCGCGAGGTCGAACTGGCCGGCCTCGCGGGCATAGTCGACCTTGACGAGGAACGCCGCGGCTCGTGCCTGCTCGAAGGTCTCGGCCACCACGACCGCGATGGCCTGGTGGTAGTGCTGGACCTGGGGACCGCCGAAGAGGTTGGCGGCGTTCATCCGGCCCAGGCCGAGGGCCGGCATGTCCAGGGTGGTGACGATGGCGACGACGCCGGGCGACGCCTTGGCGGCCGCCGTGTCGATGGCGCGGATGCGGCCCTTGGCGATGCCGGCGCCGAGCACGTAGCCGTAGGCCTGATTCGCCACCACGTCGTGGCGCTCATAGGCATAGGGCGCCGTCCCGGTGGTCTTGAACTTGCCATCGATGCGGTCGGTGGCCTTGCCCACGACCTTGAGCTGGTCGATCGGGTTCTGGCCCGCGGGGGTGTCGAACTTCATGGCTCAGGCCCTCGCTTCGTTCAGCGCCGCGCTGAGCGTGCGCTCGGCCAGCGTCAGCTTGTAGGCATTGTCGTGGGTGGGCTTGGCGCCGGCGAAGGCCTGCGCGGTCACCGCCTTGGCGCCCCGAGCCATCTCGCCTTCCGCCGCCTCAACCCGCCAGGGCTTGTGCGCCACGCCGCCGAAGGCCGCCCGGCCGCTGCCGTCCGGCTGAACCACCGCCGCCACCGAGACCAGGGCGTAGGCGTAGGAGGCGCGATCCCGGACCTTGCGGTAGATGTGCGCGCCACCCAGCGGCTTCGGCAGCGTCACCGCCGTGATGAGCTCGCCGGGCGCGAGCGTGGTGTCGACCTCCGGCCGGTCACCCGGCAGGCGGTGGAATTCGGCCATCGGGATCTTCCGCTTGGTCCCCTTGGCGTCGACGGTCTCGACCGCGGCGTCGAGCACCCGCATGGCGACCGCCATGTCGCCCGGATGCGTGGCGATGCAGGCCTCGCTGGCACCGATCACGGCGAGCTGGCGCGAGACGCCGTCGAGGGCCGAGCAGCCGGAGCCCGGCTGACGCTTATTGCAGGCCTGCGCGGTATCGTAGAAGTACGGACAGCGGGTGCGCTGCAGGAGATTGCCGGCGGTGGTCGCCTTGTTGCGCAGCTGTCCGGAGGCACCGGCGAGCAGGGCCCGCGAGAGCACGGCGTAGTCCTTGCGCACGCGGGCATCAGCCGCGAGGTCGGTGTTGCGCACGAGAGCTCCGACGCGCAGACCGCCCTCCGGCGTCGCCTCGATCTTGTCGAGCCCGAGGCCATTGACGTCCACGAGGTGGGTCGGGGTCTCGATCTGCAGCTTCATCAGATCGAGGAGGTTCGTGCCGCCGGCAATGAACTTGGCGTTCGGATTGCGGGACACGGCGGCGGCGGCTTCAGCGGGCGAATTCGGGCGCTCGTAGGTGAAAGACTTCATGCGGGCCTCCCGGCGACCTCGGTCATCGCCTCGACGATGTTGGAATAGGCGCCGCAGCGGCAGATATTGCCGCTCATGCGCTCGCGGATCTCGGCGTCCGTGACCTGCATCGGCGCATTCAGATCCGCCGTGACGTGGCTGGGGATGCCGGCCTTGATCTCGGCGAGCACCGCGACGCCGGAGCAGATCTGGCCCGGCGTGCAGTAGCCGCACTGGTAGCCGTCATGCTTGATGAAGGCGGCCTGCATCGGGTGCAGGGCGTCGGGCTGGCCGAGCCCCTCGATGGTGGTGATCTCCGACCCCTGGTGCATCACCGCCAGGGTCAGGCAGGAATTGATGCGCCGGCCGTCGACGATCATCGTACAGGCGCCGCACTGGCCGTGGTCGCAGCCCTTCTTCGAGCCGGTCAGGTGCAGGTGCTCGCGCGCGGCGTCGAGCAGGCTGGTGCGGGTGTCGAGTTCGAGTTCGCGGCGCTGGCCGTTCACCGTCAGCGACACCTTCGCCAGCACCGGCTGATCCGGACCGGCGGAGTCGGGCCGACCCTCGGCCCGCGCGGGGACCGCGGCCAGGGCCGCACAGGCCGTCGCGCCGGCCATGACGTCACGTCGACTCAATTCGTTCTCTCCGAAACTTGGCATGGCGTTCTCTGAACCTGTGGCGGGAGGAGGCTGCCAGCGGACGGGCGCCCGGTAACGTCGCGGGCCGGGAGACCGCCCGATCGGGCGATCTTGGTCCCGGGCGTGACACGGAACCACGCGGGCTCCGTCCAGACGTGCGCCTGCCTTCTGCGAAGTGTGTCCAGCGAGAACGCAGAACTCGGCGCGTCGGTCCCTGGAATTTCTCCAGACTGCCAAACCTCGCGCCTTCGTGTGCGGCCGAGCACCTCACGGGGTCGCATCGCCCGACACCCTGGTCGAAGGCCGCACCGTCGAACCCAGGACCAACGCTCCACCCGGCACGAAGGAGAAGCCCACGCGCACCGCGCGGGTCATCGCACAGGTCCGCGCTCCCATCGTCTCGGTCAGCGGCGCCGGGAAACCCGACGATCGCATCGGCCGCTTGAACTCCCTGGAAACCCTCGCCGGCATCCGCACGCGGTCGCCGGTGCCGATGGCGCGCGACGGCCTCGCCGCGGGCGTCCCGATGCCCTAGCTGTTTCAACAGATCTTCCGATCCGGTCGTCAGTCCTCGAATCCGGTCGTCGAAGCCGGTCGTCTTGGCAAAAGGTGCGCGATGCAAAAGGGATTTCGCTGGTTCGGCCGGGTGGCTCTGCCCGTCCTGGCGCTGGTCGCGAGCGCGGGTGCTGCCGGCGCCGACTGCATCCGGCACGTCTATAACCGCTCGCCCCTGACGCTGGTGGGCGCGCAGGAGGGCGGCCCGTCCTTCCTGGTGAGACCCGGCACCGCGCGCGCGATCCGGCTCTCGGGCCCCGGCAGCCTCGAGCTGTCCGGGTACTGCGATGCGTACGGGAGCCGCGGCAATGACGGGACCGGAGGTGCCGCGGTGCAGGCGTCGCTGCGATACACCGCCGTCCTCGATCGCTGCTACATGGAGATCGGCCACGACTTCTTCGACCGCGAACTCGGACGCGGGTTTCTTCCCCGGGACAGCCTCGCGCCGTTCACCGCGAACAATCCGAAACAGGGCGACGTGGTGCTCTACACGGATCGCACGATCTGCCGGCCCCGCTAGGGGCGCCTTCGGTCAGATGGGGTGCGGGACCTCGGGCTTCAGCTTGAGGGGCCGCGCCAGTTTCTTCGAGAGGCGCCCCGCCGCCTCCACCGCCGCGCCCTCCGCGCTCGCGGCCGCCACGATGGCCAGAGCCTCGTCCTGGGCGGATGTCAGCACCGCGTAGACGCGCAACGCCTCTCGGCGCTGCTTCACCGCGACGAGAAAGACCTGGCTCTTGGCCCGCTTGCCCTTGTCGGCGGGAGCAGCCTCGGAGGACGGACGACGACGGCTCAAGGACGGACCGGCATCCGCTGGAGACCGACGGCCGGAACGGCGCAGGCCCTCTCGCTTGCGAAGATCGCGATCTCGTCCTCCCTCCGTCGTTTCACGGTCCCGACGACGTCCCGGACCGGGGAGAGGGCGACGCGTGTGCGTGTTCCCGAACGCCCGACCGGCGGCACGGGATTCGATCGCGAAGAACGCGTTTTACGAGCTTCGGCGCGCAATCCTGTCCCACCCCGACATCCCAGCGCGGTCGTGCCGCGAATTTCGCCGTTCATCATGCATGCTCAGCCAGATTCGGGAAGATCATCGACCGTGATCACTCCGGGATGCCTCCGAAGTTTCTGTGCGATGTCTTCCACGGAGCGGCGCGACAGCCGCACGAAGGTGATCAGCGTCTCGTCGAATTCAGGCGCGGACCCGCGCCGAGTCACGAATTGCCGGACACGGGAGGGGCGCACACCGGACACGGCCTGCACCACCTCCAGGCTGATGCAGCCGGGCTTGGCCATTACGCGGAGGGGCCGGATGTGCATCCGGTCGTGGTAGCGCTCCTGCAAGGGTTTCATCCCGGCGAGGATCCCCAGCAGGATCGCCGTGGTGGCGATGCCCGCCACGTAGAGGCCGCCGCCGACCGCGAGGCCGACGGCCGCGACGGCCCAGAGGCTCGCCGCGGTGGTGAGCCCCTTCACCACCTCGCCCCGCAGGAGAATCGTCCCCGCCCCGAGAAACCCGATGCCGGAGACGACCTGGGCGGCCATGCGCGAGGGATCGAGGGCGACGTTCCGGGTCCCCAGCACATCGGCGAAGCCGAAGGCCGAGACGATCATGATCAGGCAGGCACCGACGCCGACCAGCATGTGCGTTCGCAGGCCCGCGGCCCAGAGCAGGCGCTCGCGTTCGATGCCGATCAGCCCGCTCAGGATCGCGGCCAGGAGCAGGCGCCAGACGATCTCGACGTTGCCTAGCATTCCCGGGTCTCCTCCCAATCCGATGTCGCGCGCCGGCCGAAGCGGACCTCAGCCGATGAAAGCCGTCACGGCGTAGCAGGCCGCGGCGATCAGGGCGGCGGCCGGCAGGGTCAGCACCCAGGCGACCACGATGTTGCCGGCGACGCCCCAGCGAACCGCCGAGGTCCGCCGTGCAGCCCCGACGCCGATGATCGCGCCCGTGATGGTGTGGGTGGTCGAGACCGGTACGCCGAGCCAGGTCGCGGCGAACAGGGTGATCGCGCCGCTCGTCTCGGCGCAGAACCCCTGCATCGGGTTCAGACGCGTGATCCTGGAGCCCATCGTGTGCACGATGCGCCAGCCGCCGAGCAGCGTGCCCAGCGCCATGGCGGACTGGCAGGAGATCACCACCCAGAGGGGAACGTGAAAGGAGGCGCCCAGGTGGCCCTGCGAGTAGAGCAGCACCGCGATGATCCCCATGGTCTTCTGCGCGTCGTTGCCGCCGTGGCCCAGGGAGTAGAGCGAGGCCGAGACGAACTGCAGGGCGCGGAAGCGCCGGTCGACCGCGAACGGCGTCGCCCGCACGCAGAGCCAGGAGACCATCAGCACCAGGAGGAGCGCGAGCAGAAAGCCCAGGAGCGGCGAGAGGACGATGGCGGCGGCGGTCTTCGTCAGACCGCTCCAGACCACCGCGCTGAACCCGGCCTTGGCGACGCCCGCTCCGATGAGGCCGCCCACGAGGGCGTGCGAGCTGCTTGACGGGATGCCGAAGACCCAGGTGACGATGTTCCAGGTGATGGCGCCCATCAGCGCGCTGAAGATCACCCGGGGATCGATGATCCCCGCATCGACGATTCCGGTCCCGAGGGTCTGGGCCACGTGCAGGCCGAAGAACAGAAAGGCGATGAAGTTGAAGAACGCCGCCCAGAGCACCGCGTATTGGGGCCGCAGCACCCGCGTCGACACGATGGTGGCGATGGAGTTGGCCGCATCGTGCAGGCCGTTGAGGAAGTCGAAGAACAGCGCGACGGCGATCAGGCCGGCGAGGGCGGGCAGGGCGAGCGCGGTGGCCTCGGTCATCGGGTCGCCTACACGTTCTCGATCACGATGCCGCTGATCTCGTTGGCGACGTCCTCGAAGCGGTCGACCACATCCTCGAGGTGGCCGTAGATTTCCGCGCCGATGAGGTAGGCCATCGTGTCGCCGTCGCCGCCATTCTTGCGGTGGGCCTCGTAGAGCGCCTTGAGGCCGCGCTCCTGCAGCTCGTCCGAGCGTCCCTCGACCCGGGTGATCTGCTCGGTCAGGGTGTTGATGCGCCCCGCATGGGTTCCGACGGCCGTGAGGAGGGGGATCGTCTCGGCGGTGAGCCGCGCCGCCTCGATCACGGTGCCGCCCATCTCCTGCATCAGCGGTTCGAAGCGGCGAACCTCGTAGAGGGCGATCGTCTTCACCGTCTTGTTCATCTGGTCGATGGCGTCGTCCATCGACTGGATCAGGTCCTTGATGTCGCCTCGGTCGAAGGGCGTGATGAAGCTCCGGCGCACGGCGAGGAGGACTTCGGCGGTGATCGCGTCCGCCTCATGCTCGCGCTCCACCACCTGCTGGCAGTAGCGCGGAACGGCGTCCCCGCCCTGAAGCACGCCCTGCAGCGCTTCGGCGCCGGCCACCAGGGTGCGCGAGTGCCGCTCGAAGAGGTCGAAGAACCGATCCTCGCGCGGCATCAACGCCTTGAACCAACCCAGCATCCCCGACTCCGGACCCACCCCGCTTGATTAGCCAACTAGGGTTTTTGCGCGCAGGAGACCAGGGCCTTCGCGAGCTTTGCCCTGGTGCGCCGCCCAGGCAATCATCGGCCGATGACGCTGCGGATGGTGAAGCTCGACTGGATACGGGCGACTCCGGGCAGCTTCGAGAGCACCGACCGGTGCAGCCGCTCGTACTCCGCCATGTCGGCGACGCGGATCTTCAGGAGATAATCGGAATCACCCGTCATCAGGTAGCAATCCTGGATGTCGGGGCAGCGCCGCACGGCCGCCTCGAACCGGTTGAGGCAATCCTCGGTCTGCCGCTCCAGGGCGATCCGGGTCATCACCACCAAGCCGGCGGAGCCGGGCCCGTCGAGAAGCACGGTGTAGCCGCGGATCGTGCCGTTGCGCTCCAGAATCCGCAAGCGCCGCAGGCAGGCGGAGGCCGAGAGACCGACGCGCTGCGCCAGGGCGGCGTTCGGGATCCGCGCATCCTCGCGGAGGACCCGGATGATCGCACGATCGATCTCGTCGGGCGGCATCACTGTCCTCGGCCGGCATAGGCAACGATCGTGCATCGTATCGCAGGATCGTGCGTCGGGCACCCTTTGCGAGGCGGAACCTGCACCATCTTCGCTGCACCGCTCGCAGGATCGAGTGTCTCTAGTCCGACGAGACCGGAGCGCTCGGGGCCGGGAGCGGCATGGCCCCGCCTGTGCTTGGGATTCCGGGCCTCAGGGGAGACGTGCGATGCGGGTCCTGGTTCTCGGAAGCGGCGTGGTCGGCGTCAGCACGGCCTATTACCTCGCCAAAGCCGGTCATGCCGTCACGGTGATCGACCGCCAGCCCGCCGCCGGCCTGGAGACGAGCTTCGCCAATGCGGGCCAGGTCTCGCCGGGCTACTCGGCCCCCTGGGCGGCCCCGGGCATTCCCATCAAGGCGATGAAGTGGCTGATGATGCGCCACCGGCCCCTGGTGCTGTGGCCGACCGTCGAGCCGCGCTTCTATGGCTGGCTCGCGCGCATGCTCGCGAACTGCACCGAGGACGCGTACATCCGCAACAAGGGCCGCATGGTTCGTCTCGCCGAATACAGCCGGAACGTCCTGCGCGACCTGCGCACCGAGACCGGCATCACCTACGACCACCGGACCCGCGGCACCCTCCAGCTCTTCCGCACGCGAAAGCAGCTCGACCATGTCGGCGACGACACCCGCGTCCTCGATACCTATGGGGTCGCCTACACGGTGCTGGACCCGGCCGGATGCATCGCGGCCGAGCCCGCGCTGGCCGGCGTCCGCGACACGATCGTCGGGGGCCTTCACCTGAGCGGCGACGAGACGGGCGATGCCCACCTGTTCACGCAGCGCCTGGCGGAGCTGTGCGCGCGGATGGGCGTTCGTTTCCGCTACGGGACGCGCATCGACGGCCTCGAGACCGCGGGCGACGCGGTTACGGGCGTGGTCTGCGGCTCCGAGACCCTGCGGGCCGATGCCTACGTCGCTGCCATGGGCTCCTTCACCCCGGGCCTCCTCCGTCCCCTCGGGCTTCGGCTGCCGATCTATCCCGTCAAGGGATACTCGCTCACCCTGCCGGTCACCGACCCCGACCAGGCGCCGGTCTCCACCGTCATGGACGAGACCTTCAAGGTCGCGCTCACGCGCCTCGGGGACCGGATCCGCGTGGGCGGCACGGCCGAGCTCGCGGGCTTCAGCGATGTCCTCCGGGCCCCGCGCCGGGCGACCCTGGAGCGCTGCGTCCGGGACCTGTTCCCCGACGGGGGCGACCTCGCGGCCGCCACGTTCTGGACCGGCCTGCGCCCGATGACGCCGGACGGCACGCCGATCGTCGGTGCCACGCGCTACGCCAACCTCTACACCAACACCGGCCACGGCACCCTGGGCTGGACGATGGCCTGCGGCTCCGGTCGGATGCTGGCCGACCTGATGTCCGGCCGCGCGCCCGACATCGACCATGCCGACCTGGCGCTCGCCCGCTACGCCGCCTGACGCCGTCAGGCGGTGAACCCCTCCAGGATCAGCATCACCAGGGGGATAGCGAGCCCGGCGAGCACCGTCTGCAGGGCGAGGATGCCGGCCATCAGCGGCGCGTCGCCCCCGAGCTGCCGGGCCATGATGTAGGACGAGGACGCCGTCGGCAGCGACTGGAACAGCAGGGCGGTGGCGGCGGCCGGCCCGTGCAGGCCGGCGGCGAGGCAGGCCAGGATCGTCACCGTCGGCATCAGCACGAACTTGGCGACCGACGCGATGACGACCGGACGCAGCCAGGTCCGGACGGTACGGGGATCGAGGGCGGCGCCGACGCAGAGGAGACCGAGCGGGAGGGAGGCCTGCCCCAGGGCCTTCAGGGTGGGCTCCAGTCCCGGCGGCAACCCGAAGCCCGTCGCCTGCAGGGCGATCCCGATGCCGCAGGCGACCACCAGGGGATTGAGAAGGAGCTGGCGGAGGATCGCCCGCGGCGCCAGCCGCCCGCCCGAGCCGAAGCGCGCGAAGACCAGGACGCACAGGATGTTGACCGTGGGCACGATGGCCGCGTTGGCGACCGCCGCCAGGGCGATTCCCTGTAGGCCGAACAACCCCGCCGCCGCCGAGACCCCGACGTAATTGTTGAAGCGCACTCCGCCCTGAAACACCGAGGTGAAGGCCGCTCCGTCGAGGTCGAGCCGCGGCCGGATCGCGAGCAGCATGAGCGCCACCGCGAGGGTCGAGGCCACGAGGACGCCTGCCAGGGCGAGGACGGGCACGCCGTCCAGGCGCGCGGTGGCCAGTCCGTGGATGAACAGCGCCGGCAGCAGCACGTAGTAGCCGAGGCGCTCGGCCTGGGCCCAGAACGACTCGGCCACGAGGCCGTTGCGGCGCAGCAGCACGCCGAGGCCGATCAGCAGCGCGATCGGCACCAGGGCGAGGATGACCGTCGCGCTCACGCGGCGGGCCGGAGGTCGCTGGAACCGGCGGTGATCGATAAGCGCATGGATCGCAACTCGGGTGAGACGACGGCCAGCTGTACGTGACGTGGGTTGCGGAAGAGTACCGGGGCGGGTGCGTTCCTGGGGGCGCGGGGCATGGCCATCCCCAGGCATCGCGGGGAACGGGCCTGCCACACCCGTCGCCATGGCCCCCGATTTGCATCAATTTGATGCATCGTCCCGGCTCGAATCGCCGGGACTGCGGATTGTCTGATGGCGCTCGAACAGCCCTCGCCGGCCGGACCCGACGAGACCTATCGCCGGATCACCTGGCGGCTGCTGCCGTTCCTGATGTTCCTCTGGGTCCTCTCCTGGATCGACCGGGTGAACATCGGCTTTGCCAAACTGCAGATGCTCGCCGACCTGAAGTTCAGCGAGACCGTCTACGGCATCGGCGCCGGGATCTTCTTCATCGGCTACTTCCTCTGCGAGGTTCCGAGCAACCTCCTCCTCGAGCATATCGGCGCCCGCAAGACCATCGCGCGCATCACCCTGCTGTGGGGTCTCTGCTGCGTGGCGATGATGTTCGTCACCACCCCCGGCCTGTTCTACGTCCTGCGTTTCCTCCTGGGGGTGTTCGAAGCGGGCTTCTATCCGGGCGTGATCCTGTTCCTGACCTACTGGTACCCCACCGAGCGGCGCGCCAAGGTCTTCGGGCTGTTCATGTCGGCCTCCGCCATCGCGGGGGTGATCGGCGGACCGCTGGCCGGCACGATCATGACCGGACTCGACGGCGTGAACGGCTGGTCAGGCTGGCAGTGGGTCTTCCTCCTCGAAGGCATCCCGTCGATCCTGGCCGGCCTCGTCACGCTGTTCTATTTGACCGACCGGCCGGAGAAGGCCGGCTGGCTGACCCCGGAGCAGCGCGCCCTGGTCGCGGCTGATCTCGCCCGTGACGCGGCGGCCCTCGGCCCGCGGGAGCATCGCATCCTGGCCTCGTTGCGGGATGTCCGGGTCTGGCAATGCATCGCGATCTTCTTCTGCATCATCACCGCCAACTCGGCCCTGACCTTCTTCGGGCCGAGCGTGGTCCGCGAGGCGGGCTACACCGACCCGCTCACCATCGGCTGGATCATGTCCGGCGCCTATCTCTGCGGCGCAGCCGGGATGATCCTCAATGGCCGCCACTCCGACCGCTCCGGCGAGGCGCGCCTCCATTGCGGCCTCCCGGCGCTGATCGGCGCCGTGGCGATCGCCCTCCTCGGGTGGCTCGTCCCGATCAGCCCGGCGCTGTCGATCCTCGCCCTCACGGTGGCGATCGTCGGCACCATGAGCGCCATTCCGGTCTTCTGGCAGATCCCAGGCCGGTTCCTCGCCGGTTCGGCCGCGGCGGCCGGCATCGCGCTGATCAACGCGGTGGCGAACCTCGCCGGGTTCGGCGCGCCGGCGGTGATGGGCGCCCTGCGCGAACAGACCGGCTCTGCCGCCACCGGCCTCTGGATCGTCGCGGGCTTCGAGGTCGCGACGCTCCTCCTCATCCTCGCCTTCGTCCCGCCGGAACCCGGAGCCCTGGTCCGGCGGGCCGCGGCACGCGCCGCCCACGAACCCGCCTGAACCCGAACCCCGCACCCGTCGAGAAGGACACGCCATGGATCGACCGGCCCTCACGCGCCGAAGCCTCGTCGGCGCCGGTCTCGGCGCCGTCGCCGCCACCGGCGCTCTGGCGCAGGCCGCGCCCGCCCCGCCGAGGGCCCTGGCGACGGCGCCGAACTCCCAGGCCGGCCTCGGCCCGCGCCTGACCCTGCACGCCATCGACAACTTCCACGGCACGCCCGGCGCCGGCATGGTCTGCGACCTGGCGATCCGGGAGGGCGACGCCTATCGGACGCTCAAGACCGTGACCACGGCCGCCAATGGCCGTCCGGCCGAACCGCTCCTGGTCGACGAAGCCCTGAAGGTCGGCCAGTACGAGTTGCTGATGCATTTCGAGGCGTATTTCGCCGAGGCCGGCGTAGCGCTGCCGCAGCCGAATTTCCTCAGCCTCGTTCCGGTGCGCTTCGTGATCCGCGATGCGGGGCAGCGCTACCACCTGCCGGTGCTGTTCACCCCCTGGGGCTACTCCTACTATCGCGGCAGCTGACGCGCCCGCGGCACGCCTTCAGCGAGATTTCCTTCCGGAGCCCGATCGACATGGCCGGCATCACCACACACGTCCTCGACGCGGATCGCGGCCGCCCGGCGCCGGGGGTGCGCATCGACTTCTCCGTGCGGGAGGGCGACGCGTGGCGCCTCGTGAAGAGCGTCGTCACCAATGCCGACGGGCGCACCGACGCACCGATCCTGCCAGCCGCCGAGGCCAAGGTCGGCCAGTATCAGCTCGAATTCCACATCGACGCCTACCTGAAGGCGAAGCCCGGCGTGACCGAGGCCGACATCTTCGTCGACAATCCGGTGGTGCGCTTCGCGGTCTTCGATGCCGGGCAGCACTATCACGTGCCGATGCTGTGCGCTCCGGGCACCTGCGCCACCTACCGGGGCAGCTGACGGCCATGCCCGAAATGAACAAGCTCGATCTCGCCGCCATCAACCGGCTCGATGGGGCCGGCTTCGTCGTCCGGTTCGGAGGGGTGTTCGAGCATGCGGCCTGGGTCGCCGAGCGCGCCCACGCGCACGGGCCCTTCGCCAGCCTCGACGACCTGCACGCGGCCATGATGCGGGCCATGCGCGCCGCGCCGACCGAGACCCGCATCGCCTTCCTGAACGGCCATCCGGAGCTCGCCGGGCCCGAGGCGCGGGCCCGCAGCATGACGGCGGATTCGGCGAGCGAGCAGGGCAGCGCCGGGCTCGACCACATGCCCGCCGCCGACGCGGAGGCCTTCGACCGCCTCAACGCCGCCTATCGCCGGCGCTTCGGCTTTCCCTTCATCATCGCGGTCCGCGGCCGGGCGCGGGCCGAGATCCTGGCGATCTTCGCGGAGCGCCTGCAGCGCACCCCCGCGGAGGAGGAGCAGGCCGCCCTCGACGAGATCGCGTCCATCACCCGGATGCGGCTCGATCGCCTCGTCGCCGCATCCGGGTGAGGCAGTTCACTTCAGGCGGGCGGCGGCCCAGGCGATGTGGTCGGCCATGAAGGTGGAGATGAAGTAGTACGAGTGGTCGTACCCCTCGCGCATGTTGAGGGTCAGGGGAATGCCGGCGGTCTTGCAGGCCTCTTCCAAGAGCCAGGGACGCAGGCCGTCGTCGAGGAAGCTGTCGGCGGTGCCCTGGTCGACCAGGAACTCCGGGAAGCGCTTGCCGTCCTCGATCAGCGCCGTGGCGTCGTGGGCGCGCCACGCGGCGGTGTCGGTGCCGAGATACTTTTCGAAGGCAGGCTTCGACCAGCCGGCCGTGGAGGGCTGGGCGATCGGCGCGAAGGCCGAGCAGGACTTGAAGCGGTCGGGATAGGTGAGGGCGATGGTCAGTGCACCGTGGCCGCCCATGGAATGGCCGAAGATGCCCTGGCGGGACATGTCGGCCGGGAATTCCTGAGCGATGAGGGCGGGCAGTTCCTCGGTCACGTAGCTCCACATCCGGTAGTTCGCGGCGTAGGGCGCCTGGGTGGCGTCGAGGTAGAAGCCGGCGCCGGAGCCGAACTGCCAGTTGCCCTCCTCGTCGGGAATGCCGGGGCCGCGCGGGCTGGTGTCGGGCGCCACGATGATGACGCCGTGCTCGGCCGCCGCCTTGCGGTACTCGCCCTTGTCCATGACGTTGGCGTGCGTGCAGGTCAGGCCCGAGAGGTACCACAGCACCGGCACCGGGCCGGCCTCGGCCTGCGGCGGCACGAACACCGCGAAGGTCATCGGGCAGCCCGTGGTCCGGGCATCGTGCTTGTAGACGCCCTGCGTGCCGCCGTGGGCGCGGGCCTTCGAGAGGGTTTCCATGTGTACTCTCCTGCTTAGGGCTCAGGGTCCCGTTCCGGGGCTGGGAAAGGGTGCGATGTCGGGCCCCTGAAAGAATGGTCGGTCCGCGCCCGTCCCTCTGCCTCTGCGGGAGAGGGCGGCCCGCGTCAGCGGGTCGGGTGAGGGGAGCACCGGTCCCGGAGAGGTCGCCCCCTCTCCCGCCTGCTCCGCAGGCACCCTCCCCCGCGAAGGGGGGAGGGACCGGACACGGTCTGTCCCGATCGGATCAGTAAACCACCACCGACCGGATCGACTTGCCCTCGTGCATGAGGTCGAAGCCGTGGTTGATGTCCTCGAGCGGCATGGTGTGGGTGATCAGGTCGTCGATGTTGATCTTGCCCTCCATGTACCAGTCGACGATCTTGGGCACGTCGGTGCGGCCGCGGGCGCCGCCGAAGGCCGAGCCCTTCCAGACGCGGCCGGTGACGAGCTGGAACGGACGGGTCGCGATCTCCTTGCCGGCCTCGGCCACGCCGATGACGATCGACTCGCCCCAGCCGCGGTGGCAGCACTCGAGAGCCTGGCGCATCACGTTGACGTTGCCGGTGCAGTCGAAGGAGAAATCAGCGCCGCCGCCGGTCACGTCGAGGATCGCCTGGACCACGTGATCGTTGCCGACCTCCTTCGGGTTGATGAAGTGGGTCATCCCGAACTTGCGGGCCATCTCCTGCTTGTCCGGATTGATGTCGACGCCGATGATCTTGTCGGCCCCCACCATCCGGGCGGCCTGGAGCACGTTGAGGCCGATGCCGCCGAGGCCGAACACCACGACGTTGGCGCCGGGCCAGACCTTGGCGGTGTAGATCACCGCGCCGATGCCGGTGGTGACGCCGCAGCCGATGTAGCAGATCTTGTCGAAGGGGGCGTCTTCGCGGATCTTGGCCAGCGCGATCGCCGGCAGGACCGTGAAGTTCGAGAAGGTCGAGCAGCCCATGTAGTGGAACAGGGTGTTGGACCCGCCCGGGCTGCCGCCGGTGGAGACGCAGGAGAAGCGGCTGGTGCCGTCGGGCATCACGCCCTGGCCCTGCGTGGAGCGGATCGCGGTGCACAGGTTGGTGCGCTGCGACAGGCAGGACTTACAGTTGCGGCATTCCGGGGTGTAGAGCGGGATGACGTGGTCGCCGGGCTTCAGCGCGGTGACGCCGGCGCCGACCTCGCGGACGATGCCCGCGCCCTCGTGGCCGAGGATCGCCGGGAACTTGCCCTCGGAATCGAGGCCCGACAGGGTGTAGGCGTCGGTGTGGCAGATGCCGGTGGCCATCAGCTCGACGAGAACCTCGCCGGCCTTGGGTCCCTCGATGTCGATGGTCTCGATCGTGAGAGGCTTCTTGGCCTCCCACGCGACCGCGGCGCGCGTCTTCATAGCAGTGTCCTTAGAGCTGTGATGATCACGGACGGCGGCGATGGATGCCGGCGCTTCGTCTCGCGGCACCCGAAAGGTGGCAAGGCGAACGGCCCGAAAATCTGGATGGTGTTTGATGCCTCCGGCGTCGAGATGCAACAGGCGTGCTCCGTCGTTTGCGCCAGGGTTGCGAATTTGGAATGACGGTCGCCGCGACGCGGCCGGAACGGAGGGACGATGAAGGACTGGGATAGGGGGCGTGAGGCGCTCATCGCGCCGGCGGCGGCGCGCAATCGTGCGGCGATCCTCGCCGTCCTGCGGGACGTCCTGCCCGAGACCGGAACGATCCTCGAGATCGCCAGTGGATCGGGTGAGCACGCGGTCCATTTCGCCGCCGCCCTGCCGGCGCTCTCGTGGCAGCCCAGCGACCCCGAGCCGGCCTATCGCCGCAGCATCGCGGCGCATGCGGAGGCCGCAGGTCTCGCCAACCTGCGGCCTCCCCTCGATCTCGACGCCGCCGCGGCCGCCTGGCCGATCGCGCGCGCCGACGCCATCCTGTGTATCAACATGGTCCACATCGCGCCGTGGTCGGCCACGGAAGGGCTGATGGACGGAGCCGCCCGCACGCTTGCCCCGGGCGGCGTCCTGTTCCTCTACGGCGCCTTTCGCGAGGGCGGCCGCCACACCGCCGAGAGCAACGCCGCCTTCGACCAGGACCTGCGTGCGCGGGATCCGCGCTGGGGCGTCCGCGATCTCGAGACCGTCGCGGACACGGCCGCGCGGCGCGGCCTGCGGCACGAGGCCCGCATCGGCCTGCCGGCGAACAACCTGGCGCTGGTCTTCCGTCGCCCTGCGTCGGCGGCCTCGGCCTGATGCCCGCTGAGTCCCAGGCCCCGCACCCGCGAGACCGCATCGAAACCCTGCGCGACGCCCTCGAAGGCCGCCAGATCGAACTCTCCCTTGCGGCCGTCGCCGCAGGGGCCGTCACGGCCCTGACCGTGCCGGGAACGGCGGCGTTGGAAGGAGGGATCAACCCGGCCCTCGCACTGATGCTGTTCGTCACCTTCCTGCAGGTGCCCCTGCGGGCGCTGGCTCACGCCTTCACCCGCGGCCGCTTCCTGGCGGCGTTGATGGTCGTCAATTTCCTCGCGATCCCCCTGTTGGTCGCCGGGCTCACCCTCTTCCTTCCCGCCGACCCGATGCTGCGTCTCGGCGTGCTGATGGTGCTGCTCACGCCGTGCATCGACTACGTGGTGACCTTCGCCCATCTCGGGGGCGCCGATGCCCGGGTCCTGCTGGCCTCGACCCCGGCCCTTCTCCTCGCCCAGATGGCGCTGTTGCCGATCTACCTGACGCTCTTTCTCGGCGCGGACGCGGGACGGTTCGTGCAGGTCGGCCCCTTCCTCCACGCCTTCGTCTGGCTCATCGCGCTGCCCTTGGCCGCGGCCGGTGCCGTCCAGGTCTGGAGCGGACGGAGCCGCCTCGGGCGACGGGCCGCGGCCGGGCTTAGTGTGCTGCCGGTCCCCGCGACGGCCCTCGTCCTCTTTGTCGTGGTCGCGGCGGTCCTGCCGCAGCTCGGTGCGAGCCGGGACGCGGCCGCACGGACGGTCCCGGTCTACCTGGCCTTCGCCACATTGGCTCCGCTCATCGGCTGGGGAGCCGGGCGCGTTTTCCGGCTCGACGCGCCCACCGGGCGGACCCTGGCCTTCAGCGCCGCGACCCGGAACTCGCTTGTCGTCCTGCCCCTGGCCTTCGCTGTTCCGGGCGGGGTGCCCCTGCTGCCAGCCGTCATCGTCACGCAGACGCTGATCGAACTCATGAGCGAGCTGGTCTACGTGCGCTGGATCCCGCGACTCGGGCGCCCGTCGATCCGATCCGCGTCCGCGCCCTAAAAACCCCTCCGCCGCGCCGTCCGGAACGGGCGGCGCGCGGCGACGGCCCTGGGATCGCGGACGGGACTCACCCAGGGTCACGGCCAGGGGCGATCGAAACCGGATCTGCGATCGGCCGTCGAAATCGGGATCGAACACCTGACAGGGTAAGCAAATCGTTCGGCGCCTGCCGCGAACACCGTCGCACCACGTTTCCCGACATGCTTTAATCCAAAGAAATCGCTGCATCGCGGTGTATCTTCGGGAGCAATGCCTGGAATGGACGTTCGCGTTTCAGACGCGTCCTTGTCGGACGCACGCACGCCCGGGTGGCTGTCCCGCGAAGCGATCGTCGCCAAGCCCGGCTTCAACCGATGGCTGGTCCCGCCGGCGGCCCTGGCCATCCATCTCTGCATCGGCATGTCCTACGGTCTGTCGGTGTTCTGGCTCCCCCTGTCGAGGGCGCTGAGCGTCGGCCAGCCCGCGCCGGCGGCCTGCCCGGACATGAGCATCGCCACCGCCCTGGTCACCACCACCTGCGACTGGCGCGTCAGCGACCTCGTCATCGTCTTCTCCATCGGCATCGTGATGCTCGGGCTGTCGGCGGCGGTGTTCGGCGGCTGGCTGGAGCGGGCCGGCCCCCGCAAGGCCGGCCTCGCGGCGGCCCTGTGCTGGGGCGGCGGGTTCCTGATCGGCGCCCTCGGCGTCTACGTGCATCAGCTCTGGCTGATCTGGCTCGGCATGGGCCTCGTCGGCGGCATCGGCCTCGGCCTCGGCTACATCTCGCCGGTCTCGACCCTGGTGAAGTGGTTCCCCGACCGCCGGGGCATGGCCACCGGCATGGCCATCATGGGCTTCGGCGGCGGCGCCATGATCGGCTCGCCGCTGGCCACCCTGCTCATCAACACCTTCAAGACCCCGGATTCCGCTGGCGTCTGGCAGACGCTGGCGGTGATGGGCGGGCTCTACGGCGCGGCGATGCTCTGCGGCGCCTTCGGCTACCGCGTGCCCCCGGCCGGCTGGCAGCCGGAAGGCTGGACCGCGCCGGCGGCCAAGAGCGCGATGATCACCTCGGGTCACGTCCACCTGGACCGGGCCCACAAGACCCCGCAGTTCTGGCTGCTCTGGGCGGTGCTCTGCCTCAACGTCTCGGCTGGCATCGGCGTGCTCGCCCTGGCGTCGCCGATGCTGCAGGAGATCTTCGGCGGTGCCCTGATCGGTCAGCCGGGTGCCGGCTTCGGCCAGCTCGATGCCGGCCAGAAGGCCCAGATCGCGGCGGTCGCGGCCGGCTTCGTCGGCCTCCTGTCCCTGTTCAACATCCTCGGACGCTTCTTCTGGGCCTCGATGTCCGACAAGATCGGCCGCAAGGTGACCTACGCCACCTTCTTCGCCCTCGGATGCCTGCTCTACGCGGGCGCACCCTGGGCGGCGTCGATCAGCTCGAAAGCGCTGTTCGTGACGTTCTTCTGCGTGATCCTGTCGATGTACGGCGGCGGCTTCGCCACGATCCCCGCCTACCTCGCCGACATCTTCGGCACGCAGTTCGTCGGTGCCATCCACGGGCGGCTCCTCACTGCCTGGTCGACGGCCGGCGTGGTCGGTCCCTTCGTGGTGACGGCGATCCGGCAGGCGCAGGTCGATGCCGGCATCCAGGGGGCGGCGCTCTACACCCGGACGATGTATATCCTGGCGGCCTTCCTGGCAGCCGGCTTCGTCGCCAACCTCCTGGTCCGGCCGCTGGCGGCGCGCTGGTTCATGAGCGACGCCGCGCTCGCCGCCAGCGCGAAGGGCGGGAACGCCACGGCAGCGGGGCGGACGAGCGCTCGCGGCATCGGCCGGGGCGGCGTCACGCCCCTCGCGATCCTCGCCTGGGTCGCCGTCGGCGTCCCGATCGCCTGGGGGATCTGGAGCACGGTCTCGAAGGCGATGATCCTGTTCGGGTAAGGGCCGCACCGGCCACTCCCGACGAAACGCCGAAGGTCCCGACCCGGCGACCGGTCGGGTGATCCGCCGCCCCTCCGACGTGAGACCCTTGTCCGAGGGCGCAGCCCGGCCGGCGGGGAAGTCGGCGTCGTCCGCCCGCTCGATGCCCTCCGCCGGCTCCGACGCGGCGGACTCGTCGGCCGGCGGCGGACGGGTCCGGACGACACCTCGGCGGATCGGGCCTGCAGCGGACGAGGCCGCGTCCATCGGAGCCTGCTCGGTCTCGTCGTCGGGAGCGAGGCGACGATGCGCAGACCTAGATCAGTGCCGAGGCGCGCGGAGCAAAGCTCTCCACGAGGCCGGCGGCGCTGGCGACGGCATTGATCCGGATCGCCGCCCGAAGGAATAGCACCTTAATTCCTATCGTGCTGTTCTCTGATCTCGACAATGACTATTTTCGTGCAAACTTTCCTTCTGTTTTGCGACAAATCACTGCCCATCACCGTTTCTAACGAAATACGGAAATACTCATGACTTTTATTCTCGAATACATTTCTAATTCGACAATCTAACTCATTGAATTTTGTCCTGTAACCTTTTCAGATTTCCGCCTTTCCAGCATAGGATGGATCTAAGCTGTGTTTTGAAGCCACACCCACCGGGATAATACAATCACAGGCTTTTGCGGCGTAGAAAACACACCTCTCGGTTGTCTAGATAGGGCGCGCCGCGTTGTCGCTGCACCGTTCTCGGGTGCCGTCCCGCATCGCGACCAGCATCGGGAGACAGCCGTGATCCGAACGCCATTCAGATTTCGCACCGGAAACGAGACCTACGAAAACTCCGGAGCCGTCCGCAGGTGCGACGGTCCGCCGACCGGGACAATGGGCGCGGCACCCGCCGTTCGGACGACCCTGCGCGCCCTCCGATCGCTGGCGCGCCGCCTGTCGGCTGCCGTCGCCCTGCTGGCCCTCGCCGGCGCCCCCGCGATGGCGGGGTCCGCGGCCCAGCCGGGCCAGACCATCGGTGCCGCGGCCGGCGCCCAGCTTCCGGTGGGTCTCTACTTCGTCAACACGTCCAGCTTCGGGGTGCGCGACACGCGCCCGCTGGACTCGGAATCGAACGTCAATCTGCCGGCCTTCGTCTGGGCGACGCCCTGGACCCTGTTCGGCGCGCGCCTGAACCTCATCGCG